>JACQZT010000435.1 GCA_016213755.1 Acidobacteriota bacterium
ATTCCCGCGCCGAGCAACAACTTCGCGCCTCGCTTCAGCGTCTCTTACTCGTTCAACAACAAGACCGTGATTCGCGCCGGATACGGAGTTTTCTGGGCCCGGTTCCACGGGTTCGGTTTGAACACGCTGCTGCTGGGCAACGGCCTGTTCCAGCCCAACATCTACGTCACCCCATCCACCGCCGGATCTCCGGTTTTCCCGAATGTCTTCACCAGCGCCGCGGGCCTTCCCTCCGGCACGGTAAACCTCCAGTTCGCCGCGCCGGATTTCCACAATCCGTACACCCAGCAGGGCAACCTCTCCATCGAACGTGAGCTGGCGCGGGACCTGGGCCTCACGGTGAGCTACATCTGGAGCCGCGGCATCGGCATCTACACCCAGCGCGACGTCAACCTGGGGGCAGTGGGGCCGAGGGTGACCTACACCATCCAGGATGCCGCCGGGAACAACGTGAGCACATACTCCACCAACGTCTACGTCACGGCGAACAAGATGGACTCCCGCTACGGCAAGATCCTGCAAGTGGAAAACGGCGGCCAGTCCTGGTACAACGGGCTGGCGGTCCAGCTCCGCAAGCGCATGTCGCGCGGCCTGAGCGGCAGTATCGCCTACACCTGGTCTCACGCTATCGACACGGCCAACCAGGGCGGCGCCAGTTGGAACATCGGCTGGAACTACAACAATGTCACCACCCCCGGCGATTACCGCGCCGACAAGGGCAGCTCGACGCTCGACCAGCGCCACCGCGCGGTCATCAACTTCCTGTGGGAGCCCAAGTTCACCAAGAGCACTTCCACCGCCGCCCGCTTCCTGGTGAACGGCTGGCAGCTTTCGGCCATCACCACCATGGCTTCCGCACGCCCCGCCGCGGCGACCGTCAACGTCAGTGGCAGTCAGTTCCCGGGCGTTTCGCTGACCTACACCACTTTGAACGGCTCCGGGGGCTGGACTCGCGTTCCCTTCTGGCCGGTCAACAGCCTGGACGTGGATCAACTCTACCGCGTCGACGCGCGCGTGAGCCGCAGTCTTCCGTTCGGCGAGCGGGTGCGGGCTTATTTGAACTTCGAAGCCTTCAACGCGTTCAACACCATCACCAACACCTCGATCAACACCCAGGCCTACGTCGCCTCCGGCGGCGTGTTGAGGCCCACCGCCAACCTGGGCACGGGCACCGCTTCCCAAGGCTTCCCCGACGGCACCAACGCGCGCCGGGCGCAGGTGAGCCTACGCGTCGTCTTCTGATCGCACCCTTTTTGGCGGGGGTTCTCGCGGCGCAGATGCCGCAGAATCCCTCGCCCATGACCGACTCCACGCGCGCCCACCGGCGGCTCAGCCAAAGCGAGCTGCCGGGCGGGCGCGCGAAGCTGTCTCTGGGCACGCTGCTGGCGCCTCTCAAGGCCCGTCCGGGCCGCAAGATTCCCCTGCTGGTTCACTTCCACGGCGCCGAATGGGTGGCCGAGCAGAGCGGCCGCCAGTGGAATTCCCGCACCGCCGTGCTGGCCGTTCAGATTGGCTCCGGCTCCGGAGTGTACGCCAGCGCGTTCGAAACGCCGGGACGCTTCCGCGCCCTGCTCGACGAGGCCGGCGCCCGCTTCGGCCCGGTGGTGGTCACCTGTTTCAGCGCGGGGTACGGCGCCGTGCGCGAGATCCTGAAGGATCGCGCCAACTGGGACCGCATCGACGCGCTCGTGCTGGCCGACTCGCTCCACTCCGACCTGGATATCGACGCCGGCCAGATGCGCCCCTTCGTGGATTTCGCGCGCCAGGCCGCGGCCAAGCGAAAGCGCATGCTGGTCACCCACTCCGAAGTCTTCCCCGGCACCTTCGCTAGCACCACCCAGACGGCCGACTACTTTCTCGGACAACTCGGGCTCAAGCGCCGGGCGGTGCTCAAGTGGGGTCCGCTGGGCATGCAGCAGTTAAGCCAGGCACGCGCGGGCCGCTTCGAAATGCTCGGCTTCGCCGGCAACTCGGCGCCCGATCACATCGACCACCTGCACGCGCTGGCCTGGTGGCTGAAGCG
>JACQZT010000436.1 GCA_016213755.1 Acidobacteriota bacterium
CGCAATAGCGTCCCCGGGTCCGGCTCCGTTGGAGGGCCGGACCCTAACCATCAATTTGGAGAACAGCTCATGACCCTGAGACTGGCCGCCTTGGCCTTGCTGGTTGTCACGCCCTTCGGCATGGCCCAGAAAAAGAACGAGATGGCGGAGTTGAATCGCGAAATCGGCCTGCTGCGCGACGACATGCTCAAGCTGCAGGAAAAGATGGACGAAAACCTCGCCAACATCAAGGCGGCCATCCAGGCCACGCTCGAACAGGTTAACGCCACCAACCGCAATCTCGCCGTACTGGATAAGGCGATGCGGGACAAGTTCAAAGAGCAGGAGCAGGCTTTGAACGTGCCCATCATAGGCCTGGGAACGAAGGTCGATACGATGGGAACGGAATTCTCCAAAGTGAAGGAGTCGGTGGCCGACCTGTCCACGCGCATGGGCAAGATCCAGCAGCAACTGGTGGACCTCGACACCGCGGTGAAGGTGCGCGCCGCGCCGCCGGAGCCGCCGCCCGGCGGGGTGGTCCCCCCCTCGAGCGTGTCGGCGACGTCGCTATGGGAGAGCGCCCAGCGCGACATGTCCACCAATAACTACGAACTGGCGTTGATCGAGTTCAACGACTATCTGAAGTACTTCCCGGCCACGGACTCCGCTCCCGAAGCGCAGTTTAATATCGGCCGCATCTTCTTTGCGCAGGGCCGGTATGAGGATGCGCTGGTTGCGTTTGACGCCGTGCTGGAGAAGTACCCCGACAATTCCAAGACTCTGGACTCGCGCCTGATGAAGGGCAAAACGCTGGTCAAGCTGAATCGCCGGAACGACGGCGTAGCGGTGTTCCGCGCCCTGGTGAAGGACGCCAAGGGCACGGAGGCCGCCGGCCGCGCGGCGGAAGAACTCAAGGCGCTGGGCCTGTCCGCCACCCCGCCATCCGCCCCGAGGAGAGGGAAGAAGCAGTAGAGATGCCCGATCAGGAGTTCACCTTCGGCAGCCGGCCGCCGCTCGCCACCGTGGAGCAGTTGGCCAAGATGATCGACCATTCCCTGCTGCGGCCGGAGTTGGACGATGCGCGGATTCATGAGGGGTTGCAGTTGGCACTGGCCTACGATGTGGCCAGCGTTTGCGTACGGCCCTCCGATGTCGACACCGCCGCCACCGTGCTGCAGGGCAGTGCGGTAGCCGTCGGCAGCGTATGCGGATTTCCTCACGGAGACCAGACGACGGGCGTGAAGTTGTACGAGGCGCGCGACCTGCTGCGCCGCGGGGCCCGGGAAGTCGATGCCGTCCTCAATATTGGCAAGTTGATTTCCCGGCAGTTCCAGTACGTCGAGATGGAATTGCTGCAACTGGCCAAGGCGTGCCACGAAGCGGGCGCGCTGCTGAAGGTGATCTTCGAGAACGCCTATCTGACGGACGAATTGAAAGTGGTCGCCTGCAAGATCAGCAAGCGCGCCGAAGTGGACTACGTGAAGACCTCCTCCGGTTTCGCCCCGTCCGGCTACACGAAGGATGATCTGCTGCTGATGAAGCGCGCCGTGAAAGACCGCTGCAAGCTGAAGGCCGCGGGCGGCGTCCGCACCATCGAGACGGCGCTGGAGGTCTATCAGTGCGGCTGCGACCGCTTTGGGGCCACCCAGACCGCGAAGATCCTCGATGATTGGAAAGTGCAGTTGGCAGCCCAGGCCGCCGTGATAACCTGAGAAACCACGCATTCCATGCCGCGTAGCGCTCTGCCGAAAATCTGCGTCGCCCTCGGTTTCAACGACCCGGCCAAGCTGCTTGATCACGCGCGGTCGGAAGCAGTCGCTGGCGAGCCCTTGCTCGAATTCCGGCTCGACTTCCTCGCCTGCCCCGAGCGCGGCCCGGAGGTGGTGCGGCAGTTTCTGGCCGAGTTCCCCGACTGCTCCCTGCTGGCCACGTGCCGCCGCCACCAGAATCACGGCCGTTTCAACGGCTCGATCGAGGAGCAGTTCCGCATCTTGAGCGCCGCGGTGGACGCCGGCGCGCAAGCGGTGGACGTCGAAATCGAAACCATGGAGAATGGCGGCCCCGGCGCGCGCCGGTTCGAAGGCCGCGCGTTACTGGTGCTCAGCTATCACAATTACGAAGGCACGCCCGCCCTGGAGCCGATTGTGAAACGTATGCTGCGCCATCCGGCCGGAGCGTACAAGATCGTCACCACCGCCCGCAAACCCACGGATAATTGGCGGCTGCTCAGCATTGCGCGCAACTACCCAAAGTCGCCGTTCATCCTGCTGGCCATGGGGGAGACCGGATTCCCCACGCGCGTCCTCTCGTCGCTCTACGGAGGCGTCACCACGTACGCCACGCCGGCCTCGGCCTCCGGCACCGCCGCGGGCCAGGTTGCGGCGAGAGTGCTGCGCCAGCTCTACCGGCTGGAGCGGCTCAGCAAAGGCGCGCGAATTTACGGCGTGATCGCCGACCCGGTGCAGCACTCCATTTCGCCGGCGGTCCACAACCGGGCGTTGCAGGCGCGCCGTCTCGATGCGGTTTACCTGCCCTGGCTGGTGGCGCCACTGCAATTGAAGGACTTCTTCGCGCTCGCCGGCAAGCTGCCCATCCAGGGTTTCAGTGTCACTATCCCGCACAAGCAGCGTATCCTGCGCTATCTTGACGCCGTCGATCCGCTGGCGCGCCGCATTGGCGCGGTGAACACGGTGTGGCGCAAAGCCGGCAAGTGGCGGGGCGCAAACACGGATGTCGAGGGCATCCTGGTTCCATTGAAGAAACGCCTCCGTCTGCGAAAGGACTCGCGCGTCCTAATCGCCGGCAACGGCGGAGCCGCCCGATCGGCCGCCTTCGCCCTGGCCGAAACAGGCTCCCAACTGGCCATCGTGGGCCGCAATGCCGACCGCGTGCGGGCCCTCGCCAAGTTGTGCAGCGCCGAGCCGCTGAGCCGCGAGCAGGCCGAGGGGCGTGATTTCGACGTGCTCATCAACGCCACCCCGCTCGGTATGTGGCCTCATGTGGAAGAGTCGTTCTTCCCGGCGCAGGTGCCGGCGCGCCTGGTTTTCGACATGGTGTATACGCCCCGCGAGACCCGGCTGCTCCGCCTGGCCCGCGAGCAAGGCGCGGAAGTCATCCCGGGCCTCGAGATGTTCCTCGAACAGGCCGCCGCCCAGTTCGAGATCTTCACCGGAGAAACGGCCCCGCGCTCGGCCATGATGCAGGCGGCCGAGGAAGCGCTAGACTCACAACAGGCCGCCCTGGCGGCCCGTGAGCGGGCATGAAACACCAGGTCCTCAACCGCCGCCAATGGACGCTGCTGCTGGGCGCCGCGCCCCTGGCCCGCGCGCGGCAGCAGTCCGCGCCCACCGATGAACTCAGTCAGGCCCGCGAGCGGCTGCGCCGTGCCGCGGACGAGATCAGGAAAGTGAACCTCTATCCGAAGGTCGAGCCGGCCTTCCGCTTTCAG
>JACQZT010000443.1 GCA_016213755.1 Acidobacteriota bacterium
CTCGGCCCCGCCGCCTGCCGGATTTCGAAAGCTGGATGGCCGGCGAACAGCGGCGGGTCTTTCTGCTCTGCCGCCGCCTGTTGCAGGATCCCGAGGATGCGGCCTGCGCCTCCCAGGACGCCTTCCTGAAGGCTTTTCGGGCCTGGCGGGCCACGGGCCTGGAGGAAGTGGACGACCCGGCGCGCTGGCTCACCCGGGTGGCGGCCAACACCTGCCTGGACCGGTTGCGGTCGCGCCGCTGGCAGTTCTGGCGGCGGCGTCCCCGGTCCGAGGACGAAGCCGTCATCCTGACCCATGCCGCCGACCCGGCGCCGGACGCCGAAACCCTCCTTCAGGCGCGCGACATCGAGCGGCGGCTGGCCGGGGCCATGGAACGGCTGAGCGGCCGCCAGCGCGCGGTCTTCGCTCTCAGGCATTTCGAGGACCGAAGCCTGGAGGAGATCGCGGCCATCCTGGATCTGGAGACCGGCACGGTGAAAGCCCACCTGTCGCGCGCGCTGGCCAAGCTGAGAGAAGACTTGCGGGATTTGTATGCACTACACCGACGATGAGCTATTGGAGCGGCTGTACGGAATCGGCCGCCAGGACGGGCACCTGGAGCAATGCGAACCCTGCCGCACGCGCTGGGAGCGCTTGCTGCGCCGGCGGCGCACGATCCTGGAGCCGCCGGCGGTGTCCGAGGCCTGGCTCGCCGGCCAGCGCGCGCGCGTTCTCGAACGGGCGGCGCGGCCCCCGCTCGGCCTCTTCCGTCCCGTGGCGGCCCTGGCGGCGGTGACGCTGCTGGCCCTGCTGATCGGCGGGCCGCGGGAGCGCGCCCTGCCGGTGGTCGCCGCCGCCGACGCGCAACTGTTCAGCGAAGTGTACACCCTGATTCAAAACGACGCACCGCGCGCCGCCGCGCCCGTGCGCGCCTTATTCGAGGAACCACGATGAACTTCCACATGCGACTTGCTGCCCTGTTTCTGACCCTGGCGTCCCTGCCCCTGGCGGCCCAGCCCCCGCGGGCCTTCTTCCCGTGGTGGGAGGGCGACCTGGTCAAAGACCTCAACCTCAGCGAGGATCAGCGCCGGCAGGTGCGCGACGTGATCCGCGACTACCGCTCCAAGCTCATCGACGCCCACGCTTCGGTCGAAAAGGCCGAAGGAGACGTCGAGGACCTGTTCAACGACGATCAGACCGACGCGCGCCGGGCCGGCGAGGCGGTGGACAAACTGGTGGCCGCGCGCGGCGACCTGACCCGCGCCTTCGCCCAGATGAGCCTCAAGCTGCGCGCCGTCCTGACTCCCGATCAGTGGCGCCAGTTGAAGCAGCGCCAGGCCCGGCGGGGGCCAGACCAGCGGCCCATGCGGCCCGGACGGCAAGGAATGCCTGGCATGCCGGGGCAGCCGCCGCAACCGGCCCAGCCGCCACGGCCGCCGCAGCCGCCGCGTCCTCCGGCCGACGAGATCTGACGTCCGTACGGGCTCTGGCTCAGTCGAACGAAGTGGGCCACTCGGGGTGGCGGTAGTGGTCGAACAGGTGGGCAATCTGGCGCGGCGTCACGCGGGTCAGAGAAAGCGGCGGGATGCGGTCTTCCGGGAAGAACCGCGCTTCCGCGGTTTCGTGGCTGGCCGCGGCGGCGCCGCCCACCAGTTCGCAGCGGAAGAACAGCTTGTAAGCGTGGAATGGAATGGGAGGGTGGCCGTGCCGGTCACGGTCGAACACGGCCAATAGTTTTCGCGCCACGACATCGTAGCCGGATTCTTCCTTCACTTCCCGCACCGCGGCCTGGCTGGGGGCATCGCCCACGTCGGCCCAGCCGCCCGGCAGCGTCCAGGCGCCGTCTTCGCGTTCCTGGACCAGCAGCAGGCCATCGGCGTCGAAGACGGCCGCGCGCACGTCGACCTTGGGCGTGGCGTAGCCCGCCTCGCGCTGGAACAGGTCGAGCCACGCGCCCGCGCCCGGCGCGCCGGCGGCCATCATCTCGGCCGCAATTCGCTGCACCTGGGCGTAGCGCTCCTCGTCGTACGGGTCGCGGGCATAGGTCCGTCCGGTCTGCGCGATCGCTTGCAGCCTGCGTGCCCAGGCCAGCCATTGCGGTTCCATGTCTTCGGTGTACCACACGCTAAACTGGAAGACATGGATGCGCGCGGGCTTCCGGTCTTCCTGCTCCTCAATCTGCCGCTGGCGGCGCAGTCTCCGTGCCCGGCGACGCCGGCGTACTCCCCGTGCGAGCTGGTCTTCGAGATTCCCGCGGGCGAGGCCGCGGCGCACCCGAACCCCTATGTGAGCGTCCAATTGCAGGCCGAGTTCCGCTCTCCGCGGCATCGCACCTTTCTCATGCCCGCTTACTGGGACGGCGGCCGGCGTCTGGTCGTCCGCTTCGCGCCTACCGAAGCCGGCCACTGGGACTACCGCGTCACCGGCAACCTCGCGGCTTTCAGCGGCCAGACCGGCAGTTTCACGGCCACCGAAAGCGGCTCGCCCGGATTCGTCCGAGTCGCCAACGGCCGCCACTGGGCCACCAGCGAGGACAATAAGGCTCACCTCTGGATGGGCGACACCAGCTACCGCTTCGCCTTCCTCGACCGGGCGGTGTTCGACCGGGTGGTCGAGGCGCGCGCGAAGCAGAAGTTCAATCACCTGCGCGGCCTGGTCATCGGGGACCAAGAGCAGGCGGCGAAGATTTTCCCTTCGCCCGACACCCCCGGCGTGGCCCATTTCCAGGAGCTCGACCAGCGCATCCTGGCCCTGAACCGCAAGGGGATCACCGCCGACCTGGTGCTGGCCGGCGACGAGAACCACCTGGCCGGCCTGTTCCCCGCCTGGCAGCAGCGCGAACGTTACATTCGCTACCTCGTGGCGCGCTACGCGGCCCTGAACGTGACGTGGCAGGGCGTGCAGGAGTTCGAGGAATACCAGGACGGCCGCGCGCTGCTGAAGGAGATCGGGCTGCTGCTGAAGAAGTACGACCCGTACAACCACCCTCGCTCGACCCACACCACGGCCACCTCGGCGCCCTTGCTGGGCGACGGCTGGATGGACTACATCGTCTACCAGTCCTCCGACGACCAGCTCGGGGCCATCGAGCATCAGCTTTACACCGTGCCCCAGGTCAACACCGAATTCGCCTATGAGGACTCGGGCGCCGGCAAGTCGCACCCGCACCACGTCGACAGCGAGACCTTCCGCCACCGGCTGTGGAACGCCGCCATGAACGGGCAGTATCCCACCTTCGGCAACACCGGCACCTACGGCGGGCGGAAGTTCACCGTGGATGCGAAGTTCCTGGAATCGCCCGGCGCGAAGGCCATGACCGCCTGGTACGAGTTCTTCTCGCGCACGCGCCATTGGGACCTGGAACCGTACTTCGACGCCGACGGCGGCCGCGCCTTGGCGCTGGAAGGGGTCGAGTACATCGTCTACGTCGAAAAGCCCGGGCCGGTGGAGGTGCTGGTCGAGCGGCACGGCTACAACGTCGCCTGGTTCAACCCCGTCACCGGCGAATCCCTCAAGCAGAAAGACTTCAAGGGCGAACGCTTCGCCGCCGAACCGCCCACCAGGACTCAGGACTGGGTGCTGCACATCTCGCGCGAAGGCCGCAAGGAGGGCATGTTGCGCTCCTACAAGTTCGAGTCGCGCCCGCTGCCGGTGCAGGAAGTCGAGCAGAGTCCCCAAAAGGTGCCGTACACGGTGGCCGAACCCGCGGGGGATACCATCTCGCTGGCCGCGCCACCCCGTTTCGCCGTGAAGCTGACCCGGGAAACGCGCGCCACCCGCGCGATGATGTTTCTGTGGACCGGCGAGGTGGTGGCCGGCGGACAGGGATACCGGGTGCTGGGGACGGGGAAAGACGGAACCCTCAGGTTCCCCAAGAATCTGGCAAAGAACTTCCCCGCCGTGCTGAACCTCCGCGTGACCGCGCTGAACGCCAACGGCAAAGCCTACTCCATCGACAAGGTCTATACCCTGAAACCGTGAGCACACGCATCCTGGCCCTGGACACCACCGGAGAAATCGGCAGCCTGGCGCTGATCGAGGACGGCGCGCCGGTCTTTGAAGTTCAGTTGCAGTCGCCGGAGGGTTTCGCGCACCTGATCCACGACTTGATCCGGCAGCAACTGGAGCTGCGCCAGCTTCGTCTCGAGCAGGTCGATTGCTACGCGGCGGCGGCCGGCCCGGGAGCGTTTACCGGCGTGCGCGTGGGACTCGCCGCCGCCCAGGGGCTGGCCGAAGCGTTCGGCAAACCCGTGGTCGCGGTTTCGAACTTGCAGGCCCTGGCGGCGTTCGGATCGCTCGCCCGCCGCGCGGTTTTCTTCGACGCCCGCCGCGGCGAGATTTACGGCGCGCTCTACGACGAAAACCTCGGCTTGGTGATGCCCGAAGTGGTCACCCGTTTCCCGGCCTGGCTGGAAGCCCTGCCCGAGGGCGAACTCGAGTTCCTTTCCACCCACCTGGCGCCCTTCCGCGACGCGCTGGCTTCCAGCCGTTTCGCCCCGGCGCCGGCGCGGGAGACGCCCCGAGCGCTGGCGGGCGCCATCGGCCGCATCGCCGCCGCGCGGTTCGCCGCCGGCCAGGCGCTGGACCCGGCCCAGGTGGACGCCAACTACGTCCGCCGGTCGGACGCGGAGATGTTCTGGAAGGACGTCTGAGGATTTATCTTCGCTTCCCATCCAGGATTTCGCGGACTTTGCGCGCCAGTTCGGTCGAAGTGAAGGGCTTCTGGAGGAGATGGACTCGGTTCTGAAACACCCCGTGAGAACCGACTTCATCGTCGGTGTAACCCGACATGTAGAGAACCCCCAACTGCGGTCGGATAGTCTCGATGCGCTGCGCGATCTCGGGGCCGGTCATGCCGGGCATCACGACGTCGGTCACCAGGAGATGGATGGCGCCTGAATACTCACCGGCGACTCGCATCGCATCCTCCCCGCCCGGGGCAGACAGGACGTGGTAGCCGAACTCGGTCAGCATGACTTCCGCCAGAATCCGCAGTTCCTCCATGTCCTCGACCAGGAGAATGGTCTCGTCCCCCCGCAGGCTCTCCCTGTCGAAGTCGCCTTGGCGGATGTCGTCCTGCACGCCTTGCGCTCGTGGCAAATAGATCTTGAAGATCGTCCCTTTTCCGACTTCGCTCTGGAGGCAGATCGATCCGCCGCTTTGGCTCACGATCCCGTAAACCGTGGAGAGCCCCAGCCCGGTGCCGACACCTTTGGGTTTGGTGGTGAAAAACGGTTCGAACACCTGCCGCCGGACCTCTTCCGTCATGCCGGTGCCCGTGTCGCGGACCGTAAGCACCACGTGAGGCCCTGGCGAGAGCCCGTGGCACCCGGCCGCCTGCTCCCGCTCCAGGTCGACGCTAGCCGTTTCGATCAGCAGACTGCCTCCCGCCGGCATTGCGTCGCGGGCATTGACGACCAGGTTCATGAGCACCTGCCCAAGCTGCCCCCTGTCCGCCCGCAACAGACACGGCTCGGGACTGAGCCGCACCTGAAACGCAATACTCTCCGGCACCAGCCGGCGCAACATGTCCCGGACCTCTTCCACCAGATGGTTCAGGTCCAGCAAAACCGGTTGAATCACCTGCTTGCGGCTGAAAGCCAGCAGTTGCCCGGTCAAGGAAGCAGCTCGCTTGCCGGCGTTGAGGATGTCGCCTAGCCTGGCTTGGGTCATGCGATCCATTCCGGGTTGGTCCAACAGCAGTTCACAATAGCCATTGATCACGGTCAGCAGGTTGTTGAAGTCGTGCGCTATGCCGCCGGCGAGGCGGCCTACCGACACCAGCTTCTGGGCCTGATAAAACTGTTCCTCCAGGCGCCGGAAGTCGGTGATATCCTGAATGGTTCCCAACATACCGGCGGTGTTGCCGCCGGCGTCGCTGACAAACTCCGCCAGCACGCGGACATGACGCTCGGCGCCGTCGGGGCGTTCGAGGCGGTGTTCCACCTCGTAGCGTGTGCCCGTGGACACCGAGTCGCGGATGGCCGCGCGAACCCGCTCCCGGTCGGTGAACGGGATCATTTCCAGGTACTCCTCATGGGTTGGAAGTGGCTCCGCCTTGTCGAGGCCGAAGACACGGTACATCTCGTCGGATCCGACCAGCTTCCCGCCGCGGAGATCGACCTCGAAAGTCGCCAGCTTGGCTATGGCCTGGCTTTTCTCCAGCGCCTGCCGGGCGCGCCGTTCTTCGGTAATCTCCCGAACGTGAGTGATGAGGGAGTACGGGCGGCCTGTGGCGTCGCGAAGAGTTCTCGACATCACCTGCGCCCAGACGGGCTTGCCATCCTTGCGGAGGTAGCGTTTCTCTACGGTGGCCCGATGTTCGGGCTCCCGGAGCATCTGTTGAATCGCCTGCACTCCCAGAACCACGTCGTCCGGATGGGTGATCTGAATGAAGGATCGGCCAACCAACTCCTCCGCCGGATAGTCCAGCATGGCGCATAGGGCGGCGTTCACCTGCCGCAGGCGCCCATTCAATCCCGTGACGACCATACCCACGGGGGCCTGATCAAAGGCGGCCCGGAACCGTCCCTCGCTTTCCTGAAGGGCTTGTGCCGTTCGGGCTTGCTCCGCCCGCCTGCGGAGCACCTGGATGCCGAAACTGAGATCGTCGGCCAGTTCCGTCAGAAGCGCCATCTCCGGCTCGTCAAACGCGTCGGATTCCGCGGAAAAGATTTTGAGAACGCCCACGACAGACCCTTCCACGGTCAGCGGCAGGGCGGTGGCGGACGCGTATCCGCGCTGGAGCGCCTGGTCCCGCCAGGGCGCGAACTCCGGGCTGGTCGTAATGTCGCGTACTACCGCGGGCTTGCGGGTGCGAATGGCCGTTCCACTGGGACCCAAACCGCGGGGTTCCTCGGCCCAGGTGACCTCGGCCGAATCCGTATAGCCCGCGTCGTGGCCTGCCTTGGCCAAGACCCGGACGGACTTCGCCGGGTCCTGCTCCGCGAAAGCCACGCACGCCATCCGGTAGCCCCCATCGTTGACGACCAGACGGCAAAGCCGTTCCAGCAGGGCCGGTTCGCCGGTGGCCCGGATGAGCGCCTGGTTGCACTCGCCCAAAAGCCGCAGCGTCCGGCTGGTCTTCCGCAGTTCGGCTTCGGCCGCCTTTCGCGCCGTGACATCGCGGATGATCGCCAGCCGGACTCGTTCTCCGTCGAGAGCAATCACCCGCGAACTGACCTCGACCGGCAGAAGCGATCCGTCCTTCCGGCGATGAACGGCCTCGAAAACGAGTCCGTCGGGGCTATCGCTCAGGTCCCAGAGCCGGTCCAGATCCACTTGCTCCGGGTGGAGATCCAGCTCGCGCGCGGGCAGCCGAAGCAGTTCCTCGGTGGTGTATCCATAGGTCGAGACCGCCCGCTCGTTGGCTTCGCCGATCCTCCCGCCCGGCTCCACCAGCAACACGACGTCGTTGGCGTAGCGCATGAGATTCTCGTAGCGGCCGGCCAGCGCGCGGCGCTCCCGCTCCGCCTCGTATTCCCGGCGGAGCAGGTGCGTCTCGCGCCGGAGGGACAACAGGCCGACCCACGCGCCCCCCAACGCCGTCGCAAGGACAACGCCGGTCAACGTGAACCACGCGCGCCGGCGTATCGGCGCATAGATTTCCTCCTGGTCCTCCTTGGCGATCAGCGCCCAATCGGACCCGGGGATCCGCCTCAACGCCGCCAGCACCTTTGCCCCCCGGTAGTCGGTTCCCTCCAAGACACCTTCGCGTCTCCGCAAGAGCAAGGCCTCGGCCATGGAGGAACGCGCGATCGGAAATCGGGAGGCCAGCAACCCGCCCTCGGCGTAGCGCAGGCTGTTCAGGAACAGCATGTGCTCGCCCTCGCGCCGCACCACGAGCGTTTCCGCGGTCTGGGACGGGATGGGCCAGGTCTGAATGTAGGGAAGCAGGTGCCGTGCCGCATCGATGGCCAGGATGATCACACCCGACAGCGATGGAGTCTTCTTGGGGGAAGGAAATGGCACCAGGTAGCACAGGTAGATCCTTCCGTCGGGGTTGCGATGGAAATCGAGCTCTTTCACCTTCCCCGCCCGAATAGTCTCCCGCACCATGCCGGCACGGTGTGGCTCAACGATTCTGGTGTCCGGATCGGTCGAAAACCGGACCCGGCCCGTCCCGTCCACGAGAACCACCGCGGCATAATCGTCGTCGTGGAGC
>JACQZT010000437.1 GCA_016213755.1 Acidobacteriota bacterium
GGAAGACGAGCCGTAGCCGCCGGTGTCCGGGATGTCGCGCACCAGGTTGCCGCGCAGCACGATGCCCTTGCCGAAGATGGTGTAGAAGGCCGCGCCGTCGTGCAGTTCGAGCATGGCGCGGTAGATCGAATTGCTTTCGATGCGGTGCCCGGCACCGCCGCAATTGACCGCCGTGTAGGGCGTGTCGTGCACCTCGTTGTGGGCGATGAGCAGGTTCTTGCCGCCGCAGTAGATGCCGATGGCGCTGGGGTAAGTGGCCCCCACGTGGTGCACGTGGTTGTCCGCGATCTCGGCCGCTTCGCCGCGCGCGATGATGCCGCAGGCGCCGGTGTCGCGCACCTCGCAGCCCGCGATGCGCAGGCCGCGGGCGTTCTGCGCCTTGATGCCCTGCCCGCCGGTGTTGAATACCGTCAGGTCTTCCAGGCGGCAGCCGTCGGTGTCGTTCAGCGCCACGGCGCCCTCGAACTTCCCCGCGCCGAAGCCGCCCGCGACGGGGGGCGTGTTGGTCACCGAGAAACGCAGGCCGCGCAGGGTGATGTCTCTGGCCTTCTCGATGCGGACAATCGACTCGACCAGCGGCGCGAGGACTTCGGCGCGGGTCATGTCCTCGCCCTCCAGCGGCCAGTAGTAGACCCGCCGTGTGCCGCGGTCCAGGTACCACTGCCCGGGCGCGGTCATGCCCTCGCGCACGTTCCAGACCACGTAGCGCTGCACGTTGAAGGCGCCCGGCGGGTGCCCGGAGGGATTGGCGAAGGTGAGCGTGCGCGTCTGGGGGTCGAGCGCGCGCAGCCGCACCAGCGACTCGTCCCACATGTGGTAGACGGTCAGCTCGACGCTGGCCAGATCGAGCCAGGGGCCCAGGTCTCCCGGTTTGTAGCGCATGGTGTTGAGTTCCTGTTCGGCGGGCTTGCGCTGCCACCCGCCGCCGCTGGTGCCCATCCAGCGGACCTTGAACTCGGTCTCGTGGGTGAAATACCCGGTGGCGGGCAACCGCGCCGGCCGGGCGCGGCGGCCGTTGACCACCAACATGCGGAAGTCCGCCGGCGCTTCGGCCGACCAGAAGCGCTCGCCGCTCTTACTCCACCCGGCGATGCGGCGGCCACCGTAGAACGTGGGCGTCTCTCCCGGCGCCGCTTCGATGGTCAGACCGGAATTCCGGGCGCCGAGCACCACCGGCTCGGACAGGAAGTAATCGCCGCCGCGGACAACGATGCGTTTTGCGGTGAGCGCCGCGGCCAGCGAATCGCCGGGCGAGAGAGTGATGGTCTGCGCGTGGAGCCCCGCCACGGCACACAACAGCAAGAGTGTTTTCATAAGAGACCTCAGACGAACAGCACGCGCCAGGTCACGTTGACCAGCGCGTGCGCGACCATGGCGGCGCGAATGCCGCCGCACCGGAAAGCGCGGCCATAGAAGATGCCGCCCGCCGCGGCCAGCAGCGCGAAGCGCCAGTTCAGCGGAGGGTAGCGAAAGGTCAGATGTACCGCCCCGAACGCCACCGACGCGAGCAGCAACCCGGCGCGAGGGCTGCGAAGCCACTCGCTGAGCCATTGCTGGAGCAGCCCCCGGAAGAAGAATTCCTCGGTCAGGGCCACAAACCAGAGCATCCCCAGGAAAATCCCAACGGCGATCAAGAGCGCTTTGAGAGGTTCGGCTTGGAGGGGCTGAAAGCGTGCGAACCCGGTGAACGACAACAGCACCGCTCCCAGGGGAATGAAGTAGAGGAACTCGCGCAGGCCCACCAGCCACTCGCGCCGCGCGGGCAGAAAGCCGAGATCGATACCGGCCATGGGCCGGTACAGCAGCACCGCCGCGATGGCCACCCTCCGCCACATCATCTGGCCCAGGAAATCCACTCGCAGTTTGGGAGACACGGGCGCGTACAGGTCGGGAAACAGCCGGGTCAGGGAAATGCCGGCCATCAGTGCCAGGAAGGCGAGATCGGACGCCGGATGGCGCGGGATCGCGCGGAACCAGAACGCGGCCACCGCCGCCAGCGCCGCCAGGGCCGCGAGCGAGCGCCAGTCAAAAACCCCGGCGGAAAGACTGTACAGGCAGTACGGAAGCAGGCCGCTGGCCGCCAGGACCGCCGGCCAGGTTCCCTTCAGCCGCTCCATCACAGCCGGGAATCCAAGCGCCAGAAACAAGCTGCCTTCGACGAGAAACGCCGCCGCCACGCCGGGCCCAGGAGTGTCCGGCCAGGGATAGAGGCGCAACACGGCGATCCCGGCCAGCCACAACCCAGCCAGCGACAGCCAGAAGGGCTTGAGCGACGCGGGCATCAGGGCCATCTTAGCGAAAACCGGAGACCGGCCGAGGTAGCGGATAATCGGGGAAGCCTCATGAGTCTGCTGGTTGTGCTTCCGGTGTTCAACGAAGAGGGCGCGCTCGACGCGCTCCTGCGGCGCTTTGTGGCGCTGGCCGGCGCGCTGCCGCTGCGCCTGATCGTCGTCGACGACGGCAGCTCGGATGCGAGCCTGGCCGTGATCGAGCGGTTCGCCGGCGCGCTGCCGATCGAGGTCCTGAAGAACGAGACCAACCGCGGTCTGGGCGTCACCATTCAGCGCGGCCTGGCCCGCGCCGCCGCCAACGCCGTGCCCGGGGACGTGGTCGTCACCATGGATGCCGACAACACGCACCCGCCCGAGATGATCCCAGCCATGCTGGCCAAACTGGAGCGGGGATACGATCTCGTGATTGCGTCGCGCTACGAGGGCGATGCCCAGGTGGTGGGTCTCAGCCTGTTCCGCCGCGCGATGACGCTGGGCGCGCGCCTGTTGTTCCGGGTCCTCATCCCGATTCCCGGCGTGCGGGACTACACCTGCGGTTTCCGCGCCTACCGGGCGGAGTTGCTCGTGCGCCTCGGCGGGCAACTGGCCGAGGAGCGCGGCTTCGCCTGCATGGCCGAGATCCTGCTGAAGTGCGCCGCCGCCGGCGCGCGGATCGGCGAGGCGCCGCTCGAGCTGCGCTACGATCTCAAGGGCGGTCCCAGCAAGATGAACGTGCCCGCCACAGCCCTCAAAATTCTACGGCTGGCCTGGCGCAACCGGACGGTGGCGCGCCGTGCGCCAAAGCAGCCCCGCCCATAGCAGCCAGGCGGCGGCGCTCACCGCCGCCGACCAGCCGAGCAGCGCCGGGACGAACTCCATCCGCACGGTGTGCCGCCCCGCCGGGACCACCAGCCCGCGGAAGGCGAGGTTCGTATAGTGGATGCGCTGCGCGCGCCCGTCGATCCAGGCGCGCCAGCCAGGGTAGTGCGACTCGGACGAGGCCAGAAACTGCGCGCGAGGCGTCTCCACCTCGAGTTCCACTTCCTTCAAGCCGTAGCGCCGGATGCGGACCACTCCCGCGGCCGGACCCGGCGGCAGGTCCACCGCGCCCTCGACGATAGCCACCTCGGCGGGCCGGAAATTGCGCGACCTCAGCATCGCCAACGCCTCGGCTTCGGATCGCGCCGGCTGCACCCGGCCCACCAGCCAGAAGCGATCCAGCGCCGACGGGTTCTCGTACACCGAGAAGCCGGGAATATCTTCGCGAAACACAAACGGGCTTCCCTGAAGCCGCTCGGACTCCAGCCGGCGGCGCGACACCAGGAACCGCACGTTCATCATCGCCAGAAC
>JACQZT010000438.1 GCA_016213755.1 Acidobacteriota bacterium
CAGCTCGCGCGCCTTGCGCGCGGCCGCGTTCACGGCCAGCTCGTTGGAGCCCACGACCAGGTTCTGCACGCGGGCGAACACCGGGTCGCCGGCCTTGGGGGTGTCCGGAATCGCGCCACTCACGCCGGCCTCGATGCGCTCGCGCACCGCGGGCGGGACGCGGTCGAGCAGCTCGTACTTGTCCAGGATCGCGCGCGCCGAAGCGAACGTGGAACCGTCGGGCGCGGTGGGGCCGCTGGCGATCACGTCCAAATCGTCGCCGATGACGTCGCTCAGCATCAGGCAGATCGTCGTCGCCGGCGCGGCCAGGCGCGCCAGTTGCCCGCCCTTGAGCAGGGAGATATGCTTGCGCACCGCGTTGATCTCGTGAATGTTAGCGCCGCAGGCCAGCAGCAGTTTCGTAGTCGCCTGTTTCTCTTCGAGCGTCACCGGCGGTGCGGGCGCCGGCGCCAGCGCCGAGCCGCCGCCCGAGAACACGGCGATGAGCAGGTCGCCGGCGCCGGCGGATTCGGCGAGGCGCACGATGCCATGGGCGCCCAGGACGCCGGCGGTGTCCGGCACCGGATGGCCACACTCGTTCAGCTCCACGCGCTTGAGGGGCGCCAGGTGGCCGTACTTTACGTTCACCAATCCGCCCGCGATGCGCCGGCCCAGCAGGCGCTCGACGGCGCGGGCCATCGCGGCGCCGGCCTTTCCGGCGCCGATGACCTGCACGCGGCGAAACCGGCCGAGCGGGTAGCGGCGCTTTCCGGCGATCAGGGTCTGGCCTTCCACGCGCAGGTGGCGCAGAACGGCCTCCAGCGGGTCGCTCGCTTTGAGCGCCGCGCGGAAGATGGTCTGAGCGTGATTGCGAAGCGTTTTTTCGTTCATGGGGCTCACAAAAACGGAGGCAGGTCCAGAATGGCGGTCACGGCCACGGATGGATTGTCATTGCAGGCGTCCACGCGGAAATCGGCTTGCGCGTAAATCTCGCGGCGCGCAAGGTACAGCTCGTCGAAGTGCGCGCGGTCGCGCGCCAGGGGCCGGTGCGAGGCGCGCGAGACGCGGTCCCAGAGCGTCTCCAGCGGGCAGTCCAGCCAGACCGAGTAGCCGTTTTCGCGAAGCTGTTCGCGATTGACGTCGCGCGCGAAAGCGCCGCCGCCGAGGGCCAGAACCGTGGGAGTGCCGGCCCGGATGCGATGCAAGCGGCGGGCCAGCGCCTGCGACTCAATGGCGCGAAACGCCGGCTCGCCTGCCTGTTCGAATATCTCCGAGATGGAGCGGCCCTCGGCCGCTTCGATGTCCTCGTCCAGGTCCGCGAAGGTCCAGCCCAACTCCTGCGCCAGACGGCGTCCGATGGTCGACTTGCCGGCGCCCATGAAGCCGATAAGGTAAATGCCAGGCGTTCGCTTGAGCTTCAGATTCATGCGGCAGGCGAGCGCGCCGGGCGCTCGGAAGCCATAATGGTAACATGCAGGCGGATCTGCTGCCGTTGTTCCCGCTGGATTTGGTTTTGCTGCCGCACAACCGCCTGCCCCTGCGGATTTTCGAGCCCCGCTACCAGGAGATGATTGGCGAAGCCATCCGGAATGACTCCGAGTTCGGAGTGGTTCTCGCCACCGAAAATGGCGTGAGTCATCTCGGCTGCTCGGCCCGGGTGGTGGAAGTGACCCAGCGCCATCCGGACGGCCGCTTCGACATCCTCGCGATCGGCGTGCGGCGGTTCGAAATCGTCCTGCTGAACCAGGAGAAGGATTACCTGCGCGCCTCGGTGCAGTTCTTCGACGACGACGACCCGGCGCCGGCGCCGATCCTGGCGCGCGAGCAGGCGCTGACCGCCTTTCAGGTGCTGGCGGCGACGGAGGGCCTGGATGTGGAAACGCCCCATCCCGACGCGCCGCAGCTCAGCTTTCTGCTGGCCCGGGCGGTCCCCGAAATCCGCTTCCGCCAGCTTCTGTTGAGCCTGCGCTCCGAGGCCGCGCGCGTCCGCCACCTGGCCGAGTTTCTGCCTTTCTACGCGGCACGGCAGCAGCGCATCGCGCATGTCAAGCAGGTTGCGCCGCGGAACGGCTCGGGGCAATCCAAGCCCGAACTCTAAACCCGCGCATGCCTCAATTCCTGATCATCGACGCCGACGATACGCTGTGGGAGAACAACGTCTATTTCGAGCGAGCGTTTGCCCGGTTCGTCGATTTCCTGGACCACTCCTCCCTTTCCGCCCCCGACATCCGCGCCATTCTGGACGAGATCGAGATCGTGAACAACCAGATCCACGGCTACGGGTCGCTCAATTTCGGGCGCAATCTGAAGCAGTGCTACCAGCACCTGGTGGAGCGCGAGATTCAGCCCGGCGACCTGGACGTCGTCATGTCCTTCGCCGAGGAGATACTGGGCATGCCCATGGAGGTCATCGAGGGCGTCCCCGAAACGCTCGAGTACCTCTCGCGGCGGCACGACCTGACCCTGTTCACAAAAGGGCATCCGGACGAGCAGCGCATGAAGCTCGACCGCTCGGGCCTGGCCGGCCATTTCCGTCACACGGCCATCGTGAAGGAGAAGGACGCGGGTTCCTACCGCGGGCTGGTCGCCGAACGCGGCTTCGCTCCGTCGCGGACCTGGATGATCGGCAACTCTCCCAAAAGCGACATCAACGCGGCGCTGGAGGCGGGGCTGAACGCGGTGTTCGTGCCCCACGCGCTGACCTGGACCCTGGAGTGCCAGGAGATCGTGCCCGGTCCCGGGCGCCTGCTGAAACTCGAACGGTTCGCCGACCTCCGCGCCCACTTCTAAAACCGGGGACAGTACACCATAAGCGCTAAGATAAGGCTTGCATTAGGGGCACTGTTGGTGTAGTCTATTCCCAAGATGGATGACATCGACCGCAATTGGGAGATTCTGGTGGGCTTGCTGCCTGAAGACTGGCTCCATCA
>JACQZT010000439.1 GCA_016213755.1 Acidobacteriota bacterium
AATGAACGCGAATGATCTAATTCGATTCGCGTTCATTCGCGTTCATTCGCGGCTATTCTTAAATCGCCTCACAAACCGCCTGGCCCACCTCGGCGGTGGTGGCCGGCGCCCCGGCGGGCTTCAGGTCCGCCGTGACGCGGCCCGAGTTCAGCACCGCTTCCATGGCGGCGTTCACCGCGGCGGCTTCTTCCTTCAAACCGAAGCTGTATTCCAGCAGGGCCGCCACCGAGCCGATGGCGCCCAGCGGGTTGGCCTTGTTCTGGCCGGCGATGTCGGGCGCCGAGCCGTGTACCGGCTCGTACAATCCGGCCCAGGCGCCGGAAGGCTTGCGGTCGCCGATGGAGGCCGACGGCAACATGCCGATCGAGCCCGCCAGCACCGCGCCTTCGTCGCTCAGAATATCGCCGAACATGTTTTCGGTCACCACCACGTCGAAGCGCCGCGGGTTCAGCACCAGTTGCATGGCGCAGTTGTCCACCAGCAGGTGGTCGAGTTGGACGTCCGGGAACTCGGCCGCCACTTCCACCACCACCTTGCGCCAGAGCTGCGACGTTTCAAGCACGTTGGACTTGTCGACGCTGGTCACCTTCTTGCGCCGGTTGCGCGCCAGGTGGAACGCCATCCTCGAAATGCGCGCGATTTCGGCGCGCGTGTAGGTCATGGTGTTGACGCCGCGCTCTTGGTCGCCCTCACCCGAGATGCCGCGCGGCGTGCCGTAGTAAAGGCCTCCGGTCAGCTCGCGCACGATGATCATGTCCGTACCCTCGACCAGGTGGTTCTTGAGCGGCGAAGAGTCGATCAGCGCTTTGTAGGTTTTCACCGGGCGCAGGTTGGCGTACACGCCCAGCACCTTGCGAATGCCCAGCAGGCCTTTCTCGGGCCGCTTCTCCGGCGCCACGTTGTCGAACTCGGGCAGCCCCACCGCGCCCATCAGCGTGGCGTCGGCCGCCAGAGCCAGTCGAACCGTCTCTTCCGGCAGCGGGCCGCCGGTCTTATGAATGGCGATGCCGCCGAGCAGCCCTTCCGTGAGGTTTGCCTGGTGGCCAAACTTGTCGCACACACGCGTCAGAACGCGAACGGCTTCCCGAGTGACTTCGGCGCCGATACCGTCGCCGGGTAGAATGAGAACATTGATTTTCATAGGGGTTCACACTGCGTGGCCGCGCCGGCTGACCCGGCGAGCCTAGACCACAATGCCGGAGAGAACTTCGCGGGCGATGGCGGCGATTTCGTCGTTGCGCACGCCCTTCTTGCGGTCGGCCAGCGTGGTGAAGCGGGTGTAGACTTCCCCGAGTTGTTCGCGAGTGAGTTGAATGCCCAGATCTTCACAACGCTTGCTCAGCGCGTGGCGTCCGCTGTGCTTGCCCAGCACCAGGCGGCTCTCCGGCACGCCGACCGACCTCGGGTCCATGATCTCATAAGTCGAGCGTTCCTTGAGCATCCCGTCCTGATGGATGCCCGCCTCGTGCGCGAAGGCGTTCTCGCCCACGATCGCCTTGTTGGGCTGCGGGCCGAAGGTGATAATCTCCGCCAGCATTTGGCTGGCGGGGTATAGATGCTCGGTGTTCACGCGGATCTCGTAGGGCGCGCGGTCGCTGCGTATCTTAATCGCCATCACGATCTCTTCCAGCGCGCAGTTGCCCGCCCGCTCGCCGATCCCGTTGATGGTGCATTCCACCTGCCGCGCGCCGGATTGCACCGCGGCCAGCGAGTTGGCGGTGGCCAGCCCCAGGTCGTCGTGGCAATGCACGCTGACAATCGCGCTTTCGCCCAGCACGTAGGCCATGCGGCTGATCAGCGCCGCGTGCTCGTCCGGCGTCGAGTAGCCCACCGTGTCCGGCAGGTTCACCGTGCGCGCCCCGGCCGCCACCACGGCGCGAGACACCTGCTCCAGGTAGTCCGGATCGGTGCGCGTGGCGTCTTCGGCCGAAAACTCCACGTCCCCGCAGTAGCGGCGAGCCAGTTCGACCGCCGCCACGGCATCGTCCAGGACCTGCTGGCGCGACTTCTTCAGCTTGTACTTCAGGTGTATATCGCTGGTGGCGATAAACGTGTGAATGCGGGGCTTGTTCGCTTTTTCCAGAGCACGGGCGGCTCGCTCCACGTCCAGGGCGCAGGATCTGGCCAGGGCCGCCACCTGCACCTCGGAGACCTCGCGGCTGACGGCTACCACCGCTTCATAATCGCCGTCCGATGCGATGGGGAAACCGGCTTCGATGATATCGACGCCCAGTTCCACCAGCTTGTGCGCCAGGCGCATCTTCTCCGCAACGCTCATACTGCATCCGGGCGACTGTTCACCGTCCCGGAGCGTCGTGTCAAATATGTATACTCGATTGCTCATCTTAACGTTCGGGCGTGTCGCCGCCCGCGCTCTGGAGTCTATTCCGGCCAGCCTGTTTCTCCGACCGGAATACTCTCTCAGTATGCGATGCGCTTGCCGGATTTGGCAAATTTATAGTTTTCTATGGGTTGATAACATGTCCTAATCGTATTAGGATGATTAATAGTTCCAGGCGATTGGATTAAAGCTATGGACATCTACGCTCTGCGCGTCTTCCTGACTGTGGCCACCGAGAAGAGTTTCTCTCGGGCGGCCGAAAAGCTCCTGCGCACCCAGCCGGCCGTTTCGCTGGCGGTCCAGCGCCTGGAGAACGAACTGGGCGAGAAGCTCATCGACCGTTCGGCCAAGGAACTGCTGCTCACCGACGCCGGCCGCATCGTCCTCGACTACGCCCGCCGCTTCGAGAACCTGGAGGCCGACCTCGCCAACGCCCTGAAGGAACTGCGCGACAACTCCGCCGGCCGGCTGGCCATCGGCGCCAACGAATCGACCACCCTGTACCTGTTGCAGCAGATCGAGCAGTACCGCCGGCTGTACCCCAAGGTGAAGGTGCAGGTGCGCCGCTGCCTGTCGAGCAAAATCCCCGCGCAACTGATCGACGGCGACCTGGAGCTGGGGCTGGTATCCTACGACCCGGCCGACGACCGCCTGGTTTCGGCCGTCATCTACACCGACCACCTGGCCTTCATCGTCTCGCCCGAACACCGCTTCGCGCGGCGCGAGTCGGTCGCCATCGCCGAACTGGACATGGAAACCTTCATCGCGCACAACGTCGTTTCCCCGTACCGCGAGGTTGTGCTGCGCGAATTCCAGCGCCACAAGGTGCCGCTAAACATGGACCTCGAGATGCCCACGGTGGAATCCATCCGGCGCATGGTGCAGCGCAACCAGGGCGTGGCGTTCCTGCCCCGGCTGTGCGTCGAGCAGGAAGTGGAGCAGGGCATCCTGTGCGAAGTCGAAGTGCCCGAGCTGCGCGTGGAGCGCAAGATCCGCCTGCTCTACCCGGCACGCCGCTCCCTGAGCCACGCCGCCAAGGCGTTCCTGGAACTGGTGCGGGAACGCGGGCAGTAGACGGTTGTTGCCAGACTCCGCCCTCATGGCTTAATCTTGGGCAGTTGCCTTCCTGGTGACCTGGACCGGAGGTATGCACAATGAGAGCTGCCGGGACGTTTCCTGTATTGGTTCTCTTGGCCGCGACGCTGGGCGGACCCTTGGCCGCCCAGCCTTACCCGCTTCTCTATAGCGGTCCGTTCGTGCAGCACACGGTCAAGCTCTGGGTGCCCAGCGGCGCGCTGTGGCAGTCGGGCTGCACCCTCCAGTTGGCCGGCCAGCAGTTCAAGGGTTTGGGTACCGTTACGATCCCCAATGCCGAGACTTCGATTCCGGTCAAGGTGACCTGCGAGGAGCAGCTTAAAACGCACAAATCCATCGTGCAATTCGACGGCGTCCTGAATGTGACGGTGCCGATCGACACCCCCTTGCTCGCCCACTCGGGCTCAGCCCTCCTGGCCGTCACGGGCAGCAACTTCTCGACCTCGGCCGCCGTGACCGGGACGGTGAAGGTGGTCCAGGGATTCAACGCGCAATCGACCCCGGAAGGCAACGCGAATTTCTGGCACAGCAGCAACCGGTGTTCGCCCCGGCAGGAATTCGCGCGCCAGTCGAGCGTCGCTATCAGTCTTACCTGTGCCGACAGCAAGCCGGATCTCAGCGGCAAGTCCGTCGCCACCGGAATGACCCTGTTCATGTTCGAGCGCTACCTGGAGCCGCCGGGGGTACCGGCGAGTTCCACCACCTTCTCGTTTCAGGTGAATGTGCAGTCCGAATACGACATCTCGTCACCGGCGCCCAAGGTGGACCCGGCCGCCCTCGAGATCTCCGTTCCGGCGGGCAGCGTGAGCGCACCCGCAAGCTTTGAAGCCCGCAACGACGGCGGCGGCCGGGTGGAGTGGAAGCTCTTGGGTTCTGCCGCGCGCCCGACCTCTTTTCCGGGAGGCCAGTCGTACGAGTTGCGCGTGGATCCGGCGGGCGGTGTTCTCGGACGCCGCCAAAAGCAGACCGTGCTGGTGCGGATAGACGCAACGGGGATGACCGGAGAAAGGACCTCCTCGGAGTCGGTCACGCTGGATTTTTTCATAGACCAGGGCCGCCGGGAGACGGTGCGGGTAAACGTGAAGATCCTTCCGCCGGGCGTGGTCTCCGATGCCGTGCAGATCGTGCGAGCCGATCCGGCCCCGGGCGCGGAGCTGGACGGCCTGGCCCTGAATCGGATCACCGCCCTGGTCCGGCACTCGCTCGGCTCGGAGGCCAGCGGCCAGGTGGCCCTGGAACTTCTGGGCCCCGACGACCGCGTGCTGGCGGCCGGGACACCGGTGCTGGTACAGCGCGGTCGCGTCGCCGAAAACGAAATGACGCTCGCCGACGTGCGCTTTCCGGCGGAAGTGTTTCAGACGACTTTGCGGGCGGTGTTATACTCCTCCCCCGGCGCGACGATTCTCAAGGAGCATCGCGTGCAGCCGTACTCCGTGGTCCGAAAGGGCACGGACACCTTGGGGCTGCTCAAAGCCGGCCCCGACCCGCAGGTCCCCCTGGACCCGCGGGAGCCGGTGGAGTTCTCCGCCACCGTCGCCGTGGAACTCCGCAGCCAGGCGCAGGCGGAATGGGCCCTTCAGGTGTTCGATCAGGACGACAAGCTGGCGGCGAGCAGCGAGTGGTTCCGCATCACGTCCCGCGATGGAACCGTGGCCCGGGAGGCCAAGATCCCGAAGTTCACCCCCACCGGCAAATCGAAACTCCGCTTGAGAGCGGTGCTGCGGGACTCCGCCACCCAGAAAACCCTCAAGCAGACCGACCCCGTCGAATATACTCTCCCGCTGTATCGCATCCAAAGCATCGAGTTTCTGCAAACCGTGCAGCGAGTCGAGAACGGGAAGAACGTGGTTCCGTTGGTGGCGTTAAAGCCTATGCTGGGGCGCGTCATGATTGAGTGGCTCGGGCCCGATTCAACTGCCGAACCGGTTTCCGGGGTCCTGAAAGGAACCGGCAACGACCCGTCCGACCCATTTCATCCCCGGAATTCGCCTTTGACGCCCAAGAGAAACCCGAACCGGTCGGTTCTGGAAGATTCGCTCTACTTCGAGCTGAACGTCCCAGGCAGGACTCCTCTCGAAAGAGAATTCGAGCTTCGGGACGCCAAGGGAAATTCCAAGAACATCCGAAAGTCCGCGTCGGTGGACGTCTTCTGGATGCCCGATCGGATCCTCGTCGGCCTGGTTCCCGTCTGCTACGCGCCGGGACCGAAGAAGCCGGACCGGTGCGCTAGTTTCAAGCTTCCCGACCATCCCGGCGCCGGTTTCCTCAAGTCCGTATTCCCCGCCGGCCGCTCGGTAGATCTGATCTGGGTGACGTCCAAACCCCTGATCTGGTGGCAAGGCGAGCTTACCAAGGATGGCAATGCCGAGGCCCTGTCCAGGGAGATCTACAAACAGTACGGCCGGCACATCGCCGCGGCCAAGCTGAACCAGCTTTTCGGCGTGCTGCCCGATCTCCGGTCCCAAAGCGACATCCCTCTAGGCAAGTCCCGCCCGATGTGGTTCAAAGCCGACAACGACGGGCGAACCGGCTGGTTCCAGCGCGTGCCCAATGCCCGGGTCGCACAACAGATCCTGGCTCACGAGATGGGGCACAACTTCGGCTTGCGGCACGCGGGGGGCAAGGACTTCTGCGCCGCCTCCAACCCGGTGGGTTGGCCCTACCCGGACTCGACGATTCAGGACCCGGGCTGGAACTACCTGACGCAAAAACTCGTGCCGGCTTCCGCAGCCGACTTCATGTCCAACTGCGCGGGCTTGATTACCGAGCCGGTGTGGGCTTCCCCGCACACCGCCACCAAGCTGATCGAGAGCAACTTCGAGCCGAATGTGACGCTTCCCAGACCGCCGGCCAAGCCCGAGGCGGCAACGAAAAGGTCGGCTTCACCGGCGCTCCACTTGCTCGTGTCCGGAAGCGCCCGGCGCGATGGCTCCGCCGCAACGCTCGATCCGGTGTTTTTTGCATCGTCGCAGGCCCCCACTCACCAGAGCCAACCCGAGGGCAACCACTGCCTGGAATTTACCGGAGTACAGCCGGGGAGATTCTGCTTTGACCTCAAGTTCGAGACCGGCGACACGTGGGGAGCGTCGAGCGGCGCTCCCATCGACGAGCAGTCGTTCCTCTTCGAGCTCGACGCTCCCGAGGGGCTGGAAAGGCTGGCCCTGACCCGGGACGGCCGCGAAATGGCCGCGTTGGCGGCCAGCCGTGGCGCGCCCGCCATCCGCATCGACGCGCCCTCCGCCGGCGCCGTGTGGCCAGAAGGCAACCAGACGCTCGCGTGGACCGCCAGCGACGCCGATGGCGACCCGTTGCTGTTCAACGCGGACTACAGCGCCGACGACGGCCTCACCTGGATGCCGCTGGAGAGCGGCTTGAGCGAACCGCGGCTGGAACTCCACACCTCGGAGATTCTGGGCGGAGACAAGGTCCGCTTCCGCGTCACGGCCTCCGACGGGCTGCGCAACGCGGCGGCCGAAGCCGGGCCTGTCACGGTCCGGCAGCGCCCGGTAATCAAGCTGCCCGCCGCCACTCTCTCGGCGGGGCCGGCCCTGGTGGATCTCGGCCGCGACACGGAGGTTACGGTCGAGAATCCGGGTACGGGTCCCCTGTTGATTCAGTCGGTCTCCTCCGACAACCCGGCGTTCCAGTTTGAACTGCCCATGACGCCCCTGCTGGTGCCGGCGGGCGCATCCATCTCGCTTCCTGTGCGGTTCCGGCCGGCGACAGAGGGGGCGCAGAGTGCCAACCTGGTCCTGCGCAGCAACGACGCTACCCAGCCCGAAGCGCGCCTGGCGATTACCGCCGAAGGATCGGCCACGCCCGCGCCCGACACCGTCGTCGAGCCGGCCGCTTTGGATTTCGGCAGCGTGCTCGCCGGCCAGAGCGCCACCCGGAGTTTCACCGTCGAGAATCGAGGGACCGCCGCCCTGCGCATCGACTCGATGGTTTCCAGCGACCCGCTGTTCACGATCGCCGGCGGATCGTTCCCCCTCTCGCTGGGCATCGAAAAGACCGCCTTCGAAGTCGCCTTCCGGCCCGTTGCCGAGGGACAGCGCGCGGCCCGGCTCACGCTGCGCACCAACGATCCAAAGCGCGCCACGATCGAAATCCCGTTGACTGGCCGGGGCCAATCGCCCGCCCCACAGCCCGCTCCGGCCATCCAGGTCAGCCCGGCCAGCCTGGCCTTCGGCGAGGTGACCGTCGGGCAGTCCAGGGATCTGTTACTCGCCGTTCGCAACACTGGCAACGCCACTCTGGCCGTCAGCCGCGTGTCCAGCGACAACGCCGCCTTCACCGTGGTTTCACCCCCGGCGCCCTTCAACGTAGCGCCGGGCGCCGCCCAGGACGTGACCGTGCGCCTCGCGCCGCAAGCGGCTGGCGCGCAGACCGGCCGGCTGACCATCGCCAGCAACGCCGCCAATCAGCCGTCCCTCACGGTGTCCCTGAACGGTACCGGAATAGCCGTCCCCGCCGGGCCGCAAACCCCGGTCCTCCAGATCGACGACGGCGTTTTCGAGACTACGCTCCGACCGCCGGAAGGCGCCAGCGAACTGCACATGGTCAATCGCTTGAAGCCGGCTTCCTACCCGGCCACGCTCACCAAGGTTCAAATCTACTTCCACGACCGCGGCGACGGGCCGGCCAAGGGAGCGAGCGTGGGCATTCTCTATGGCTCCGCGGCGGCGGAAAGCGACATTGACGGGACGCGGTTGCGCGCCCTCGCCAGGCAGATCACGGATGTCGGGAAATTCGTCGAGTACGAGGTGCCGCCTTTGACGATTGAATCGGGCGACTTCGTGGTGGGCTTCCACACGCGCCTGGAACCCGACAACCGGCCGGCGGCGGTGGACATCACCAACCCGCAGCCCGGCCGCTCGCTCATCAGCCGGGACGGCAGCACCTTCAGCCCCTACGGCATCAACGGCGTCTTCGGTTTCCGCGCGGTGGTGAGTGTGGGACAGTAGATCCGTAAGGAGCCTCTCTCATGCGCGTGGCGATGTGTCTGTTCCTGGCCGCCTCGGCCGCCCGCGGCGCCGACTATGCCCAGGTGTTCAACGTCAAAATGTTCGGGGCCGCGGGCGACAAGAAGACGCTCGACACCCTCGCCATCCAGAAGACCATTGACGCCTGCCACAAGTCCGGCGGCGGCGTGGTTTATTTCCCGACCGGGGACTTTCTCTCCGGAACGCTCACCCTCACGAGCGGCGTCACGCTGCACCTGTCGCCGGGAGCGACGCTGTGGGGCAGCCGCAACATCGGCGACTACAACCCGCGCCACCTGCTTTATGCGCGCGACGCCGAGAACATCGCCATCGAGGGCGGCGGCGCCATCAACGGCCAGGGCGAAGCGTTTTGGGACCAGGACTTCAAGCCCCTGGCCCGCCCCTCGCCGCTGATCGAGCTGTGGGGCTGCCGCGACGTCCGCATCCAGGATGTGCGCATTCTCAACGCCCCCGCCTGGACCATCCACCCCAAGAACTGTGTGCGCGTCAAGATCCGCGGCATCAGCCTGGTCAACAATATGAAGGGGCTGAACACCGACGGCATCGACCCCGACTCCAGCCGCGACGTCATCATCTCGGACTCCTACATCGAGGCCGGCGACGACTGCATCGTGCTCAAAACCACCAGCCGCGGCGGCCCCGTGCTGCCCTGCGAAAACGTCACCGTCACCAACTGCGTGCTGGTCAGCTCCGCCTCGGCGCTCAAACTGGGCACCGAAAGCCACGCCGATTTCCGGCACATCGTGTTTTCCAACTGCGTCATCCGCAACTCGCGCACCGGCATCGCGCTGCTCAACAAAGACGGCGCCACGATGGAGGGCATTCACTTTTCGAACATCACCATGCAGACCGCGCCCAAAGTCGGCAAGGGCGTGGAGTGGCCCATTGTCATCGATCTCGAGAAGCGCGCGCCGGAGTCGCGCCTGGGCCGCATCCGCGACGTCACGCTCAGCGACATCCGGATCTACACCAAGGGCCGCATCATGGTCACCGGCATGCCCGAGAGCCCCTTCGAGCGGATTACTTTCCGCAACGTGACCATGCGCGTAGACGGCTGGGAAGCAGTGGAAAAGGAGCGCAAGCTGCGCGGGGGAACGGTGCGGAAAGTGCCCGGCGTCATCGACCTCGGTTCGGTCCCGGCGGCGCTCATCCTGGCCCACATCCGCAACTTGGACCTGGACGGCTTCCACGTCGATTGGGACGCTCCCGCCCCGGCCCCCGAGCGCCACGTCCTCTGGGGCGAGAACCTCGACTCGGTCCGCATCACCGGCTTCGACGGCCGCCCCTCCCGCCCGGGCGGGAAACTCGCCGCCATCCAGCTCAAGGATGCCCGCAACGTAACCCTCAACGGCGGCTCGTGGCCGCCGGCGCGGACCCGCCCATAGATCGTTTCAGGCGGCCATCGGATATCCTGTTCAGTAAGGAGAGTGAAGCGTGGAATATCGATTCCTGGGGGCCAGCGGCCTGGAAGTGTCGGTCTTGAGTTTCGGCACCATGACTCTCGGCGGCGAGGGACGATTCGCCGCCATGGGCAACGTGCAGGTGGAGGAGGCGCGCCGCCTGGTCGAAATCTGCATCGAGGCCGGCGTCAATCTCTTCGACACCGCCGACATCTATTCGTTTGGCAAGTCGGAGGAAGTCCTCGGTCAGGCGCTGGGCGCCCGCCGCAAGGAGATCGTTCTGGCCACCAAGGGCTTCGTGCGCCTGGAACCCGGCGCCAACAAGACCGGGCTCTCCCGCCACCACATCATCGAAGCCTGCGAGGCCAGCCTCCGCCGCCTCGGAACGGATTACATCGACCTCTATCAGGCCCACAACTTCGACTCGCTGACGCCCCTCGACGAAACCCTGCGCGCCTTCGACGACCTGATCCGCGCCGGCAAGGTGCGCTACATCGGCTGCTCCAACTACGGCGGCTGGCAACTTATGAAAGCGCTCGCCATCTCCGGCCGGCTGGTTCTTGCGCGCTACATCTCACAGCAGATCAACTACTCGTTGCTGGCGCGCGACGCCGAGCACGAACTGGTTCCCGCCGGCCTCGACCAGAGGGTCGGCATCATGGCCTGGAGCCCCCTGCAATTCGGCCTCCTGTCCGGCAAATTCCGCCGCGGCCAGGACCAGCCCTCCGAGTCGCGCCTGAACCAGCTCGACGCGCCCGGCGCAGTCGATCCCGAGCGCCTCCACAGAATCGTCGACGCCCTCGCGGGCATCGCCGAAGAGCGCGGAGTCTCCGTCGCGCAGGCGGCCCTCAACTGGGTGACCCGCAAACCCGGCGTCGATACGGTCATCATCGGCGCGCGCAACGAGCGGCAACTGCGCGACAACCTGACCGCCGCCACCTGGAGCCTCGCGGACGAGGAAGTGGAGAAGCTGGACGACGTCAGCGCCCTTCCGCTTCCCTACCCGTACTGGCACCAGCAGAAGTTCGGCGGCGAACGCAACCCGCCCCCCCGCCACGTGCGCGCGTAACTCCGGCGGGACAAACTAAGTGCCCGTCCCGATTACCGTCGCGGTAGGGATGGCCGTTACCGGCCACCCCCCGCACAGACCCGTACTTGCGGTGCTACCGCATACGGTTCTTACCTTGGATGCGCCGCCGGATGGCGGGCGTCAAATCTAGCGTCAGGAAACGGGTGAACAATC
>JACQZT010000440.1 GCA_016213755.1 Acidobacteriota bacterium
CGCGACGAACTGCTGGCCTGGCGCAAGGCCTGGGACTCCTATCGCCGCGATATCGGCAAGCTCGAGGGCGTGGCCTCGCTCTACCGTTCGCTCAACAGCCAGAAGGAAACCGACCACGACAGCGCCATGGAGGCGACCGCCGGGCAGGCCCTGGCCTCTCTGCCCGGCGCGGTCTCCGCCGCCCTGCCGCTCAAGGATCTCGCACTCGAAGAGCGCAACGACCGGCTGGTGTTTTCCAACTCGCGAGTGCGGCTCGAACTGGGCAAGAGCCGCGGCGAATGGCTCTCGTTCCAGGCGCAGGGCATCCCCGGCAGCCTCACCGCGCCGGCGGAATCGCCCGCCGCGGTGGATTTCCGCATCGACGACGTGTGGATGGTGGAACGCCACGGCGCCGCTTACCTGCGGCATACCGTTTCCGTGGATGCGCCGCGCGAGGCCGCCACCGTCTGCCTGGCGCTGGGCGTCGGCCCGCCTTCGCGCCCGCCGCTGATTCCCGACCGCTGGCGCGAACGCACGGCCGCGGGTGCGGGCCGGCCCGCGCCCGAGTTCGAACTCACGTCCTGCTACACGCTGTACTCGGGGCAGAGCCGTGTCGACCGCACCGCGCGCGTCACCCGCCTGGGCGGCGCCGACATCCTGGCCTCCACCTACGTCCGCATGCAGGGTTTTCTGTTCGAGCTGCCCGGCGCCCTCATCGCGGACGCCGAGGAATGCACGGTGGAGAACCCCGGCCCGCTGTATCTCAACTCCTACCTGCCGCCCGACACTCCGTACGCCAAAGTGCGCGACCGCTTCCTGTCGCTTTCCAGCGCGCCGGATTCGACGCCCGGCGTGCTGGCCATCGTCAATCGCAAGCGCAACGCCACGCTGGCCTCCTGGCTCGACACCGGCGGCGAGACGAACTACATCTCCTATTTGAGCGGCGACGGCCGGCGGCTCACCGTCCTGCACTGCGACCTGCGCATCGACCGCATGCACCGGCGCGCGGTGGTGGCCAGCGACACGCACCGCATCGAACTGGTCGAGGGCGGTCTTCCCGAGGCTCTGGCCCGGTACCGCGAATCGCTCCGCCGCGGCATGCCGCTGGCCGCGAACACGCCCCGCTGGACGCGCGACATGACCCTGCTCGAGGTGCTTCCCTCGTACTTTCCCGACGGCATCCGGGGCCTCACGAAGAAGCTGCCCTTTTACAAGGAGGTCGGTTTCAACACCATTTACCTGATGCCCCACTGGGTGGGCGGCTACAGCCCGGTCGACTTATACCAGGTGGAGCCTTCCATCGGCACCGCGGAAGATCTGAAAGAGATGGTCCGCGCGGCGCACGCCCTGGGCCTGCGGGTGCTGTTCGACATGGTGATTCACGGCTTCAACACGCGATCGCCCATTATCGGCCAGCGTCCGGAGCTGTTCCAGAAGGACGAGCACGGCCTCATCGTCCCGCACCAGACCTGGGGCAGCATGTCCACCGACGCCGCCAGCCCGGCCTATCGCCAGTACATGACCGACCTCGCGCTGCACGACTTGCGGACTTACGACATCGACGGCTACCGTGTGGACGCCAACGCCTACAAGATGCCCAATTGGGATCCGCGCGCGGCCGCCTCGCCCGGCGTCAGCGGTCCCGCCACGCGCTCCCTGATGGTCTCGATGTACCAGGAGATGCGCAAGGTGAAGCCCGACTCCGTGCTGCTCAGCGAGATCTTCGGCCCGGTCTGGCATTCGGTCTGCAACCTGGTGCACGACAACATGACCCAGGGTTCCATCGCCTTCCTGGAGATGATGGATCGCGGCGAGGTGGACGCCGAAAGCTACAAGCGCCACCTGGCGCGCCTGGTGGAGGCGCTGCCCGAGGGGGCCTTGCGGGTGCGCTTCGGACGCAACCACGACACCTCGTGGTTCTACCATTTCCCCGGCTACACGCCGCGGTTCATGGCCTTCGACGCCATCCACGCCTTCTTCGGCGTCGTCGAGGTCTTTGCCGGCGACCGCAAGAATCCCCCGCACCCGGACGACGACCCGGCGGTCTACGATTACTACCGGAAGCTTCTCGCCGCCCGCCGCCAGTTTCCGGAGCTGGCCGCGGGCGATGTCCTGCTGCGCGAAGTCGAGTGCGACAACCGCAAGGTGTTCACCGGCCTTCGCCGCCTCGGCGAGACGCTCACCCTGGTGGCCATCTCGCTGGACGGCTCGGAAGTCGAAGCCGGGGTGACCCTGCCGCGTGAATGCCCGCCCCGCGTCGAATTGCACGATCCGATCGCCGGCGGCGCCACCACCGTCACCGCCGGCGGCCGCCGGCTGCGCCTGAAACTCAAGCCGTACCAAATCCTGATTGGCCGATTGGAAAAGCCGTTTCGCGACGGGTCCTAAGCTTCCGCTTGCGTCATAATGAAGCTATGACTCGCCGACTCCTGGTTGCCACTGTCTTCGCCTGCCTGGCGCTGCCTCTGAGCCTGCGCGCCGATCCGCCCATGACCAAGCTGCGGATCGAGGTCCAGACCCACACGGGCAAACCCATCGATCGCGCCACAGTCGTGGTGCGCTTTGTGGAAGGCCGCTCCATCGTTAAGTTCGGCAAGAAGATCAAGACCCACTGGGAGCTGCGCACCAACCAGGAGGGGGTGGCCAAGATCCCGCCCATCCCGCAGGGCAAGATCCTGGTCCAGGTCATCGCCAAGGGCTATCAGACCTACGGCGAAACGGTCGAGGTCGGCGAAGAAGAGAAGACCGTCGAGGTGAAGCTGAACGTGCCGCAACCGCAGTACTCGGCGCACTAGCCGGCGGCGGCGATCGCCTCGATCTCCACGCGCACGTCCCGCGGCAAGCGCGCTACTTCCACCGTTGCGCGCGCGGGCGGATTCGCGCCGAAATACTGCGCATAGACCTCGTTCATCTTCGCGAACTCGCCCAGGTCCTTCAGAAAGACCGTGGTCTTCAGCACGCGGCCGAGCGACGAGCCGGCGGCTTCGAGCACGGCCTTCAGATTCTCCAGCACGCGCCCGGTCTGCGCGGCGATGTCGCCGTCGGCGATCTGACCGGTGGCCGGGTCCAGCGGAATCTGGCCGCTCAAAAACAGCAGGCCATTGTGCGCGACCGCCTGCGAATAGGGTCCAATCGCGCGCGGCGCCTTCTCGGTAGCGATAATCTGCGGCATATCCCCTCCATGCTATCGAAACCCGGTGACAGACGGAACGTTCCCCAGTTTCGGTTTCAAAACTGGGGAACGTTCCGTCTGTCACCGAGTTTCAGGTGCGGTGTTGGTATTCTGGTCAGTGCCATGTGCCACACCCTGACCGTGCTCTTGCTGGCGGCCGCGGCGCTGGGGACCGCGCCGCAAAAGGTCCGCACGTTTTACGAACCCGGCGATCCGGCGGTGCCGGCCGCCCTGCGCGCGGATCCCGCGCCCATGCCGGTCGGTTCGGTGTCGGTGGTTGCGGTGGCAAGCGACGGCGCCGTGTGGCTGGGCAGTGACGAGGGGCTGATCCGCTACGATCCCCGCGCGCCGGAGGAAGACCGGCGCCAGTACTTCGCCGGCCGGCGCTACCTGCCGGACGACCGCGTCCGCAACCTCGTCTCCGACCGCGCCGCCGGCGTCTGGGTGCGCACCGAAAGCGGCGTCGCGCACATCGAACTGCGGCCCATGACGCTCGAACAGAAGGCCGCCGCGTTCGAAGAACGCATCCGCGCACGCCACGACCGCCACGGCATGGTGGCCGACTCGCGCCTGCGCGAGCCGGGCAACCTGGCCACGAATCAGCCCGTCTCCAGCGACAACGACGGCTTGTGGACCGCCATGTACGGAGCGGCCGAGTGTTTCCGTTACGGCGCCACGAAATCGCCCGAGGCTCTGGCCAGCGCGCGCAAGGCGATCGAAGCGGTGCTGTTCCTGGAGCAGGTGACCGGGCGTCCGGGCTTCCCCGCGCGTTCCTATGTGCGCAAGGACGAGCAGCGCCCGGCCGACGGCGAATGGCACTGGACGGCCGATGGCGCCATCCAGTGGAAGGGTGACACCAGCTCGGACGAGATCGTGGGCCACTTCTACCTGTTCGGCGTGGCCTGGGACCTGCTGCCGCCGGGCGACGCGCTCCGCCCGCGCATCGCCGCCACCGCCGGCCGCATCATGGATCACATCCTCGACCACGGCTACTACCTGGTCGATCTCGACGGCCAGCCCACGCGCTGGGGACGCTGGACGCCGGAGTATTTCGCGACTCCGGACGGCAAGTCCGACAGCCCGCTGAACGCCCTGGAATTGCTGTCCTTCCTCAAAACCGCCGAACACATCACCGGGAAACCGCGTTACCGCGACGAGTATCGCAAGGTCGCCTTCGAGATGCGCTACGCCGAGCTGACCACGCGCCTGCTCGAACTGCGCGAGGAGCTGAACTACTCGGACGAAGAACTCGCCATGCTGCCGTTCTATCTGCTCTTTCGCTACGAACGCGACCCAAAGCTGCTGGAACTGTACCGCACCGCGCTCGACCAATGGTGGCGGAACATCCAGCGCGAAAAGAACCCGCTGTGGACCTTCATCTACCTGCAAGGCCGGCCCCGGGCGAACGCGGACTTGAAAGGCGCGGTGCGCACGCTCGAGCGCATCCCCATGGACCTGGTCGCCTGGACGGTGAAGAACTCCCATCGCAAGGACGTGCGGTTGGCCCCGGCCGCGGACCGCTTCGGCCGCCCCGAGTCGCTCAATCTGCTCCCGCCCGACGAGCGCCCGGTGATGAAGTGGAACGGCAACCCCTTCCGCATCGACGGCGGCAACGGCGGCCGGAGCGAAGACGACGGCGCCTTCTTTTTGTTGCCCTACTGGATGGGCCGGTATCATAAACTGCTGTCAGGGGAGTAGGAGGAACCAACGTGTTGCGAAGCCTTGGATTGCTGCTGACAGTGAGCGCCTGCGCCTTGGCCGCGCCGGTGGAAGTGGACCTGCTCGTCTACGGCGGGACGGCCGGCGGCGTGACCACCGCCGTGGCCGGCGCGCGCCAGGGGCTGAATACCGTGCTGATCGAGCCGCGCGCGCACTTGGGCGGCATGGCCACGGGCGGGCTTTCGCGCACCGACGTGGGCAAGCGCGAGGTCATCGGCGGGCTGGCGCTGGAGTTCTACTGGCGCGTGGGTGAGCGCTACGAGATGCGCCGCTTCCTCAACCCGGTGGCCTGGTTCTACGAGCCGCGCGTGGGCGAGAGCGTCTTTAGCGAGATGCTGCGCGAGGCCGGCGTCAAGGTGCTCTTCCACCGCCGCCTGCGCGAGAAGGACGGCGTCGCGAAGGCTGGCGCGCGGATCACGGAAGTCACGATGGAGAACGGCGAAGTGTACCGCGCCCAGGTCTTCGCCGATTGCACCTATGAGGGCGACCTGATGGCGCAGGCCAAGGTCTCCTACACCTTCGGCCGCGAGTCCATCCAGCAGTACGGCGAGACGCTGGCCGGGGTGCGCGACCGGACGCCCAAGCACCAGTTTCTGGTGGACATCCCGGCGCGCGGCGCAGACGGCAAGCTCCTGCCCGAGATCTCGGCCGACTCGGTGGGCATCCCCGGACAGGCCGATAAGCGCGTGCAGGCCTACAACTTCCGCATCGTCGCCACCAACAACCCCGCCATTCGCGTGCCCTGGCCCAAGCCGCGCGGATACGACGCGAAGCGCTACGAGCTGCTGGCCCTGCTGGTCGAGGCCATGCGGAAGAAACTCGACCGCCCGCAGGTGTTCCACGAGCTGACGCTCATCGCCAACATTCCCAACCAGAAGGCCGATTTCAACAACCAGGGCGCGTTCTCGACCGATTACCTGGGCGGCAGCTACGGCTATCCCGACGGCAACTACAAACAGCGCGAGGAGATCTGGCAGGCGCACATCGACTACGTGCAGGGCTACTACTACTTTCTGGCCAACGACCCGCGCGTGCCGGCGACGCTGCGCCAGGAAGTCCGCGAGTGGGGTCTGCCCAAGGACGAGTACGAGGACAGCGGCCACTGGCCCCACCAGCTCTACGTGCGCGAGGCGCGCCGCATGGTGGGCGAGTACGTGCTCATTCAGAAAGACCTGCAAACCGACCGCACCAAGCCCGACGCTATCGGCATGGGAAGCTACAACAGCGACTCCCACAACGTGCAGCGCTTCGTAAACCCCAAGGGCCTGGCCGAGAACGAAGGCGACATGCAGGTGCCCGTCCAGCCGTACCAGATTCCCTATCGTATGCTGCTGCCCAAGCGCGCCGAGGCGGCCAACCTGCTGGTGCCGGTGTGTTTCTCGGCCAGCCACGTGGCCTACTCGTCGGCGCGCATGGAGCCGCAGTACATGATCATCGGCCACGCCGCGGGCGTGGCGGCGGCGCTGGCCATTCGCGGCCGGCGTCCGGTGCAGGACATCCCGGTGGCCGAACTGCAAAAGATCCTCAAGTCGCAGGCGGCGGTCTTCGAGTACGTGCCCTATCCGCAGCAAGAGGCGCTGGGGATCCTGCGCCGCAACCTGGCGCCGCCTCAGCCCATGCGCTTCAACTGGGAGTAGCGCACGCCGGCCGGCATGGTCACGAAGATCAGAATTGCCGCGCAGATCAGCGGCGTCACGGCGAAACCAAAGAACACCGGCTGGTAGGAGAAGCGGGCCACCACCCATCCGGTGATCAGCGAGAAGAGCATGCCGCCGAAACCGGAGCCCATGCTGGCCAGCCCCCAGATGGAAGCCAGCACGTTTTTGGGATAAAAGTCGGCGGGAAAGGCCAGCATGTTCGCCGAGCAGCCCGTATAGCCGAACGTCGCAAAGGAGACGAAGACGATCGCCAGGCGCGCGTCCGCGGTCGCCACCGCTGGGATGGCGGCAGTCATCAGCCCGGAAAAGAGGACGAACGAAGCTTTGCGCGCGGCCAGGGTCGATAATCCGCGCCGCATCAGCAGCGCCGAAAACGCGCCGCCGGCGAGGTTGCCCGCGTCGGCGGCCAGGAACGGGATCCAGGCGTACATGCCGATCTGGGCCAGGTCGAAGTGGTGGACGCTGGAAAGGAACTGCGGGAACCAGAAGATGTAGAAGTACCAGGCCGGATCGAAGAAGCTCTTGGCCAGCGTCAGGCTCCACACAAACCGCTGGCGCAGGATCTGCCAAGCGGGCGGGGGCGCCACGCTGGTCTCTTTAGCCGCTTCGGGCGGCGTGCGGTACACCCTGAGCCATACCACGACCCACAGAAACCCGCTCAGGCCCACCAGCAGAAACGACGCCTGCCACCCGAAGCGCAGCACCATCCAGGCGATCAGCGGCGGCGCCGCCAGCGCGCCGATGGCGGCGCCGCTGTTGAAGATGCCCGAGGCCAGCGCCCGCTCGCGGGTGGGAAACCATTCCGAGACCACCTTCACCGCGGCCGGCCAGTTGCCGGCCTCTCCCATGCCCAGCAAAAAGCGGAACACGCCCAGCGAAAACGCCGAACGGGCGAAGGCGTGCGCCGCGCCCGCCGCCGACCACCACAACATGCACAGCGCATAGCCCCAGCGCGTCCCCAGCCGGTCGATCACCGGCCCGGAGATGCCGTTCATGATGGTGTAGGCCAGCATGAAGGCGCTCACGATGCGCGAGTACTCGATGTCTCCAAAATGCAATTCCTGGCGCAGCAAGGGCGCGGTCACCGACAGGGTTTGCCGGTCCAGGTAGTTGATCACCGTCGCCAGAAAGGCCAGCAAGATCATGACCCAGCGCATACGGCGCGGGCGGGCATTTGTGTGTTCGGGCGGTGGCGGCATAGAATCTTGACTATGAAGATCTTAACGCGGCGTCATTTTTCGAAGCTGCTGGTGGCATCCCCGATTGTAGCCGAGAATGCGGCGAGAACCGGCGACATCCCCCGGCGGCCCCTGGGCAAACTGGGCTTCGAGGTGAGTATTCTGTGTTTCGGCGCACAACACATCGGTCCGCCCGCCACCGAACAGGCGGTGGTGGACCGCATTGTGGCCGAGGGTGTCGACAGCGGCATCAACTACATCGACACGGCGCCCAACTACACGCAATCGGAAGAGAAGGTCGGCCGGGCGCTCCAGGGCCGGCGCGACAAGGTCTTCCTGGTCACCAAGATCGAAACGCGCACGCGCGAGGAGGCCATGGGCCAGATCCGCGAGAGCCTGCGCCGCCTGCGAACCGGCCACCTGGATTGCGTGCACTATCACAACATCGGCCGCGACGACCGCTGGCCCGACATCAACCAGGTGCTCTCCGAAGACGGCGCCCTGGGCGCGCTGATCGAGGCCAAGAAGCAGGGGCTTATTCGCCATATCGGTTGCAGCACGCATTCGTTTCCCGGCCGCACGCTGAAAGCCTTCGCCACCGGTCACTTCGATATGTTCATGGGTGTGTTGAACTTCGTCGACCGGCACGTATACAACCTGGAGGAGAAGATCCTGCCGGAAGCCAGGCGCCGCGGCATCGGCGTGGTGGCGATGAAAGCCCTGGGCGGCCCCCTCCGCGGGCCAGTTCCGGCCCGCCTGGGAACGGCGGCCGACTTCGTGCCCGCCATGCGCTACGTTTGGAGCCTGCCCGAAGTCTCCGTCGCCGCCGTGGGATTCAAGACCGTGGAAGAGATGCGCCAGAACATCGCCGCCGCGCGAGCGTTCCAGCCGCTGTCGGCCGCCGAGGCCAAGGAACTGTCCGACCGCGGCCGGCTGATGGCCGCGCAATGGGGCCAAACCAAAGGCCCCGTCGGCTGACCCCGAAACTCGGTGCGGTTGACGGTCTGGGAAGCCGCCCGTTATGATAGAGATGACTTCGCACGAAGTCAGGAGGAATATCGATGGGTCCCCTGGGGTGGCAGGAAACGGTGTTCATCTTTGTCCTGGCCCTGCTTGTTTTCGGACCTAAGAAGCTTCCGGAACTTGGCAAGACCATCGGCAAGGCTCTCACCGAATTCCGCCGTGCGTCAAGCGAGCTCAAGTCGACTTGGGATCGCGAAATGTCCAACCTGGAGCGGGAGACCGAATCGCTGAAAGAGACCACCACCAGCGTGCAAAACGAGTTGACCGATTATAGCTACAACTATAATTACGAAGACTCGTATTCCTACGATTCCGGCGCCTATGGCTCGGAATCCACCGATTCGACCGCATCCGACTCATCTTCTGTAGGCGCGTCCGCAACTGAGGGCGCCGAATCGATGGCCGCAACGGCCGAAACCACCGAGGGCGCTCCGGCGGAGGCAACCGCCGCCACGGAGCTCGCCGCCACGACGGAATCCACGATTCCGAAGCCGGCGGACGTCCCGGTTGAAGTCGGCGGCGCGGCGACCTAAGTTTAAATGTCAAAACCCGAAGATCAGCAGGAAGCGCAGCCTTCCTCCACGGAACCTACGTCCGCGTCACAGCCTGGCGCCGGTGAACCCGCGGAGGAGGCCGGCGCTTCCTCTGCGTCTTCGGGCGCCGAGGAAACCACGGTCTCGTACGACTCGTCCGGCGAGAGCTACCACTACGACGACGGTTACGGAAACGAGTACGGCGGCGAAGCCACGCCGGCCGAAACCCTGACGGAGGAATCGCCCGCCGTCCCGGCGGCGGCCGCCGGCGGCGATTCGGGCACTCCTTCCACCCCCTCCCCCGCGGAACCGCCCGAAGAGCCCGAAGAAGAGGACGGCATGCTGCGCATGTCGTTTCTCGAACACCTCGAGGAACTGCGTTCCCGAATCCTGAAAGCGCTGGGGGGATTGGGAGTCGCCTTCGTCCTGTGCCTGGTCTTTGCCAACGATCTCTGGGTAGCGGTCAGCAAGCCGGCCATCGACGCCCTGAAGCGGATTGGGGCGGATCCAAACCTGGCCCAGCTCACGCCCATGGATGCCTTCACCACCATCTGGGTCAAGGTGCCCATGCTGGCGGCGATTTTCATTGCCTCGCCCTGGGTCCTTTATCAGGTCTGGGCCTTTATCGCTCCCGGCCTCTTCAAGAAGGAGCGCCGCTGGGCCACTCCGTTCATCCTTTGCTCCGCTGGGTTGTTCATCCTGGGCGGCCTGTTCGCCTACTTCGTGGCTTTCCGGTTCGGTCTGGAGTTCCTGCTCAGCATCGGCCACGACATCCACGTGAAGCCGGTCGTCTCGATCGTCGAGTATTTCGACTTGTTCGTCAACGTGATGCTCGGAATCGGTCTGGTTTTCGAGCTTCCGATCCTGGTTTTCTTCCTCACCCTGCTGCGCATCACCACGCCCGGGTTCCTGATCCGGAATTCGCGTTACGCGATCCTGGTGATCACGATCGTGGCGGCCATCGTCACCCCCACCCCGGATGTCGTCAACCTGATGCTCTTTACGGTGCCCATGTGCCTGTTGTACTTCGTAGGTGTGTTCGCCAGTTATCTGCTGGTTCTGCACCGCGAGGACCAGCCCTTCCCCTGGAAGCCGTTCTTCCTGACCGTGGCCGTGATCCTTCTCATCGTCGCCGCGGGGATCTACCTGGCGGTCGTCCGTTACGGCTACCGGATCGTGCTGGGCTGGCATCCCCTGACGCGATAGGAAACAACGACCGTAATTTACGCGGGGGACTTATTTTGCTGACGAAAGTATGTTGTATTGGCACAAGAATAGCTGTATAGTGTCATTTCAGGTTTAGGGGAGAAGACGATCCGTTGTGGCGCGCGGCCAAGAGGGGTGAGGTTGCGCATCAAGAGGAGTATTCTCGATGGATGTCTTCGCAGCGATCCGCGAACTGCGGGAAGAGCGCGACCGTCTGGACGCCATGATCGGCGTCCTGCAATCGCGCTTGGACTGGGAACGCCAGCGCACCAGCCCGGCGAGCAAGATCCGCCGGGGGCGCAGGAACATGGGCCCGGAGGAACGCCTTCAAGTGTCGGAGCGCATGCGCCGCTACTGGGACCAGCGGCGGGGCAGCCTCACTTCCTGAAATACCAAAGCCAAAAATACTGGCTCCCGGCGCCATGCCGGTAGCGCGGCTCGAAACCGTTGCGCTCGGCCATCCCAATGGCGTCCTCGTCGCTGAAGGGAATGCCAATCCATGTGTCTTCCGGCGCCGAGACGGTGTTTGTGTCCCCCTGCACCTGGAACTTGAACAGCGCGCCGGGACGCAGGAGCCGGTGCACCTCGCGCACGTAGTTCTCGATCACCTCGCGGCTGGGAATGTGCTGGAACACGATGCTCGAAAAGGCAAAGTCGAACGGCAGGCCGGCCGGGAGCACGGACAGATCGGTCCCGTTGTTCCGATACAGGAACACGTTCGGACAATCCGCCAGACCCTCGCGGGCCTGCCGGATCATCTCGCCGCTGACATCGACGGCGTGAACCTCGCCGAAAACCTGCGCCAGGGCGCGGGTCACCCGGCCGGTGCCGCAGCCGATCTCGATGACCCTCATCCGCCGGGGCAGAATCCCCTGGCAGATGTTGGTCATGTCGGTGAGGATCTCCTCTTGCACGGTTTGCTCGCCGGAGCGGAAGAACTCCTCGTCGGTCCAGTCGTCGCGGGCCGTGTTGACGTAGTGGCGGGCGTTCTCTCGCGCGCGGGCGTCCCAATCCCGCTGCATTCGTTTGAGCTGATCCCCGAGGTCCATGCGTGAAGTGGAGCTTCCATTGTAGCGCGGCTATCGCCGCCCCAGCCAGCGGATGCGGAAGTTCAGCGACCGGTGCTGGCCGCCCAGAAACTGCCCGAAACGGGCCGAATCCAGGTTGTTGTTAACCACGTTGGGATTCCGGCGATTGGTCAGGTTATTGAAGCCGCAGCGGAAGGCCCAGCGATGTCCGCGCAGCACGAAGCGCCGCTCGGCATGCAGGTTCAACTCGACGAAAAGCGGGAAGCGCCGGGAGTTCATCCGTCCCACGGCCCGGCCGTCGCCGCCGACCACGGAAAACGGGAAACCGTCGCGGACCTCCAGCAGGTAGGCCGCCGCCCAGTTCTTCCAAAACGTGGGCAGATAACCCCAGCTCACGAGGCGATTGGGCGTGTCCCAGGGCATGGGCCCGAAGTTATCGGGATAGAGAAACGGGTCGTCCGCGCTCACGTCGGCGACCGAGTTCGACCGGGCGTTCGAGCGCGTGTAGCCGGCCATCCACTCGTACTGCTGCCGCAGGGGCTGGCGGATGGCGATCTCCACCGCGTCGTAGACGTCCACGCGGTGGTTCCCCAGCCGGTAGATCGCATCGATGGCGGCAACTTCCGGAGCCAGGACATCCAGGTAAGCCAGGCCCAGGCGGCCGCGCTTGCGAATGGCCGCGATGCGAGACTCCAATCCGCCCGGGAAGCGGCGCTCGAAGCCCAGCGTCGAGGTCTGATAGCGCGGGGTCCGAAACGGCCCCTGGGCCTCAAAAACGGTCGCGGCCGGCCCGCGCAAGACTTCTCCGTCCGGCCCGAAATAGGTGGCCAGAGCAACTTGGTCCGCCGGCCGCGCGAAGAGCCGCAGCGCGGCCGGCTCGTGCACCACCGCATAGCCGCCGAAGATCTTTGAGTCGCGGCTCTCCCGGGGAGACCACGCAAAACCCATGCGGGGAGAAAACGTCGTATTCCCCAGCAGGCGGTCCCAATCCGAACGCAGGCCCAGTTCGAACAAGAGGCTGGGCCGGACCTTCCAGGAGTCCTGCACGTACCACGCCGCTTCCGTGTTCTCGCGCCTCAAGCGCCCGCTGCCTCGGAAAACCACCGACACGCTGGGGGTGAGATCGGCGCGCAGGTGTTCGTAGCCGCTGCGCCGCACGTCCTGCCAGTAGGAGAGGCGATTCAGATCCACGCCGGCCTTGACCCGATGGCTGCCGGCGCGCCGCAGGGCCGGAAGGACGCCGTTGGCGATGAACTGTTCGCGGCCGCCCTTGCGCGCCGCGTCGGTGTAGTTGTTGCCCCGCTTGCCGTCGGGCGTGAGGAGGTACGGCCCGGGCCCTTGCGGAATTTCGCGGGCGAAGGTGCGGTCCCGCGCGAATCCGGCTTCGATCAGCCCCCCGCCCGCCAAGTAGACCTGGTCCTTGACGTGAAAGAACCACTGCCGAGAGCGCCGGTCGGTGGTGGTTTCCATCGGATCGAGGGGATTCAGACCGGTCCGCGGCGCGTTCCATCGATTCACCAGAAAGCCGCCGTAGAGGATATGCGAGGGCGTCAGGTTGACCTGAGTGTGCAACAGGTTGGTGAGGCGCCAGTCGGCGCTGCGATCCTCTCCGTCGGGAAGCTCCTCGACCACGTGCTTGACGTACTGGGTGCTCACGCTGTTGGAAAACCAAGCGCGGCCCGGGACCAGCGGCCCGGAAACTCCGGCGCGCGGGGTCCAGTCGCCGATCACGATTCCCTTGCGGTTCTCGATGCCCGGCACGAAGTTGGTGGCGACGTAGCGCCAGCGGTCCGACCCGGAAACGGTGCTTACAGCCAGCGTTCCCGCCGAACCTCTGCCGTACTCGGCCGCCGGCGCGCCGCTGAGAATCTCCACCGACTGCACCGCCTCCACGCTGACGCGGCTCTCCAGCCGCCCGGTCAGAGGATCGTTGAGCGTAAAACCGTCCAGCGTGTACAGCGTCTGGTCTTCGGCGCCGCCGTTGACGTGGACTCCGCCGCGCGAGTCGTGCACCACCCCCGGCAGAATCCGCAGCGCGTTCTTCAGGTTGTTGGTGGTGGGATACGGGACCGCCAGGATGTCGGTGCCGCGCAGGGTCTTTTCCGGTGCGCTGCGGTCCAGGTCCACTGTGGAGGACCGTGCGCTGACCTCGATGGATTCGAAGATCTCGCGCAGCGGGCTGAGTTCGAACTGGATTTCGGTCACCCCCGGGGCCAGCCGCACGACGCGGTCCTGGAGGGTGAAGAAGCCTTCCCGCTCGACGCTGACCGAGTAAGCTCCTTCGCGCGGCAGACGGCACTCCAGCGCTCCGCCGGCGTCGGCGGTAACGATTTGCCGCTCGCCGGGCGGGTCCAGGGAAGCGATCTTCACCCGCGCGCCGGCGACGGGAGCGCCCGTATCGCCGATCACGCGCCCGCGCAGCGTCACCTCCGCCGGTGCGGCCGCGCATGAGACCGCGAGCAGAGCGTAGATGACCGCGCTTGCCTGCACCCGCGAGGGCCCTCGATCCCCAATATACAATGATCTTTATGAGCGCAAGATTGCTACTGCTCCTGGTCCTGCCGGCGGCGGCGGCCGATTTCTATCTTGCGCCCAGCGAGTTCGTGGTCGTTCCGGGACAGCGCATCGATGTCACGATCCTCGGCGTCCCGCCGGAGCCGGGCCGTCTCCGCGACGCGGCGCTGTACACGCCCAAGGGCGTCTACAATGTCGTCAACCTGCGCGTGGTAGGGGACGCCGTGGTGGGGGACGCCACCATCCCCGCCCCTGGCTCCCTCGTTCTGGCCGTGCGAGCCACTCCTGAAACCGCCGCAGGCGAGCGGCGCAACCTCTATGCCAAGGCCCTGCTGGTGAGCGACGCCGCCGACGACCTGTTCGAAAGGCCCACCGGCCTGGCGTTTGAGATCCTGCCCGAAGCGAATCCTTTCCGGCTGCGGCCGGGCGACCGGTTCCCCATCCGGCTTGTGCTCGGCGGCAAGCCGGCCGGCGGCATCCCGGTGACAATGACTAGCGCCGGGCTATCGCACCCGGCCGGCCGCACCGACCCGGCGGGCCGCATCGAAGCGCTCATCCCCGCGGCCGGCACGTGGCGGCTCCAGGCGACCGTGCGGGAGCGCTGTGCGGAGCCCGGCGCGGCGGACTGGGAATCCTGGACCACCTCGCTGACCTTTGCCGTGACCGCCGGCGACTCACTCGTTCCTTGAAACCCCGGCAGTCGTTCCATGCGGTGGTGCCTCAGCCGCCCGGTTGAAAATTCGGTGCAGGCAACGGTGTCCACGCGCAAACTACGCTTGGGACACCTAAGCCAGTCCCCGGTTTTCGAGATAGCTTCCGGCCCTCCTTCGCGAGTTCCATCGGTCCAAAAACTCGAATACTTTTATGCTGGCCAATGTCGGGGCCATCCCTGGCGAACTCACGCTGGCCGTTCTTTTCGCTTCGAAGTTTTGCTTTTGAGGGACGTTCAGCCAAGGTCGAATCCCGCCAATTGTCCGGATAGCCGACCCGGCCCACTTGGTGCGGATTCGGGAAATGGGCGCTCTCCGCCGGTGTCGGGAAATCCCATTGGGAGAGACGGCTGATCGTGATCACTGGCAAGAAATCGCATCTCGCGGGGCCTCACATCGAGCACTCGAACCGCGTCGCGGACTTCGCGCCCCGTGATCGTCTGATGTGCGACAGGCACGACTCCCGTTAGAGAATGGTGGAATGATCTCTTGTCGAGACCTCACCAGGCGCTTCGGCGATTTAGCGGCTGTCGACCGCTTGACGCTGGAAGTGGCCAGAGGGACAGTCTGTGCCTTTCTCGGCCCCAACGGCGCAGGGAAATCCACCACCATCAAAATGCTCTCTGGACTCCTTGCGCCAAGCTCCGGGGAAGCCACGGTCTGTGGTCTGGACGTGGCCAAGGACCGCCTGGCGATTAAACGCAAGATCGGCGTCCTGCCGGAGAATCTCGGCCTCTTTGACGACCTGACGGTAGAAGAACATCTCCTGCTCACGGGACAAATCCACGGGCTGCCCGCGGGCGTCACGCTCACTCGAGTCGAACGGCTTCTGCAAGCGCTAAGCCTGGAACAAGGGCGCGACACGTTCGCGAGCCAGTGTTCTCACGGAATGCGGAAGAAGACGGCCTTTGGAATGGCGCTGCTGCCCAATCCGGAGGTGCTGTTGCTCGACGAGCCGTTCGAAGCCATTGACCCGGTCACCTCCAGGATCATGCACGAAGTCCTGGTGAAGGCAGCGAGGCGCGGTACCACGGTATTCCTGACGTCTCACATTCTTTCAGTGGCCGAGCGGATTGCGAACCAGTTTGTAATAATTCGCGGCGGCAAGATGGTTTGGAACTCATCGGCCGAGGAATTGCCACGCTCGCTCGAAGAGCTGTATCTCGAACTAGCCGAATCACCCATGACGGAGGAACTGGAATGGCTCGGGTCCGAGCGGTCCTAGCGGCGCTTTGGACAGCGGCCCGGCGGAATCGCAAGTCCCTGGGATCCTTCTCCGGCAACAATCTCTTTTACGCGGGCCTGGCATTACTCTTCATGGGAGATCCGGCGGCGTTCGCTTTCTCCCTTGTGATCATTGGACTCGTTCTCTTCTTCCCCTCGAGCAGTGATCCGCTGCGCATTGTCCCGCCGGAGAGACTCGCGCTGTGGCCGCTCGCAAACCGTGAGTACCGGTTGTTGAGGATGCTGAGTCCGTGGCTCAATCCACTGACGTGGCTCGTGGCGATCTTGCTGGTCTGGAAGAGGGTGTCAATCGGGCTTTGGGCATTGATTGCCGTGCTGTTCGGCCTTGGATTCCTGGCTCCGTCGCTCCTGCCTGGCAGCCGCATGAATGCATGGCGGAGAATACCAGACCTCCCTGGACCGCTGAATCAGTTAATTCGGAAGAATCTGCGGGAAATGCTGTCGACTCTCGATTTTTACGGCGGGCTCATCCTGGCCGCGCCCGCGCTGTTCTTCCGGGCGAGAGGATCGCTGCCGGGGGAGGCGCTCTTCCCGCTGACGCTGGTAGTGATGCTGACGATCTCCACATACGCGCAGAGTCTGTTCGGGCTGGACGGAGAGGGCGGTCTGACACGTTACCGCCTGCTCCCGATTGCTGGTTGGCAGATCCTGGCGGCAAAAGACGTGACCTTCTTGTCAACGGCCCTGCTGCTCACGCTGCCTCTGTCCCCGCTGGGAGGGTTGGCCGCGGCGTTGATGGCGCTTGCCACGGGCCATCATGCTTCCGTCACACGGCCCCGCCAGCAAACGCGATGGAGATTCCAAACCGGCGCATCTTTCGGCAGCAGTCTCGCTCAGATGATCCTGATGATTCTGGCGGGAACTGGAACCATGTACGCAGGCCCGCTTATCCTCGCGCCTTGCCTGGCCGCTTATGTGTGGTCCACCTGGTGGTTCGGACGGGTGCTGGACCGGCAGGCTTCATGATCTCCGCCAATGCCTATCATGTCTGAGCATTTGCAACCCACCTTCCCGCTCAACAGCCGTGGACGCGCCCGCGCAGCAGGCCTTCGCAGTTGACATCGCGAGGAGATTGAAATGGGCACTTCGGTGCAAGCTACCGCGCAGTTGGCCGTCTAACTGCCCAACCCTAGAAGTGGCGATCGGTCCGCGGAGGATCCTCGGGCTGGCCTGGCATCAGCTTCCAGGCTGCCGGCCCCGCGCTGGGGCAGAAATTGGCCGGTGAAGTCCCGTTGTGGGATAGGCATGCCGACTTGTCCCGCCACCGGGACAAGGCGGAGTCTTATCCCACAGAACCGAGATTCCAGAGGATTGAGCCGGGATTGCGCTCGAATCGAGTTGAATTCGCATGCATTCGAGTTGATTCGCGGCCAACTCCATACATTGAAGTTCCCGCAGAGACGGGACGTTTCATCTGTCCCCGGGTTTTAGCCGGCGGCGAGTTTGGGGGCGAGCATCCAGCGCAGCACGCCGCGGGGATGCGGCCCGAAGTGTCCCACTTCGACCGCTACCAGCGCGCCCTTCTTGAAGTCGACAGCGAGAGCGGGGGAATCCAGAAGATAAGCCGTCAACTGGCTGAACTGCGGCTCGTGCCCGCTCAGGAGCACCGATTCGGCGTCCTTGTGCGCGCGGATCTCGTTCCAGACCTCTTCCACGGCGCCCGCGGGCGAGAGTGCGGCGGTCTGGACCGCCTGCGTCTCGCAGCCCAGCGCCTCAATCGCCAGCTCCGCCGTCTGGACGGCGCGCACCAGCGGGCTGGAGAGGACGCACTTCGGCCGGACGCCGGCCCCGCGCGCCAGTTTCAGCACCGCCCTGAGCTTCTTGCGCCCCTCGTCGGTCAGCGCGCGGCCGGCGTCGCCCGCTCCCGGACGAGCAGGCTCGGCGATTCCGTGGCGCAGCAGGTAGATGGTCATAGGCTGGCCCGCCGATTCCCATTCTGGCATACTGGGGAATCCGGAGACCAGCCCTTATGAATTCCCTGCAAGAGACTTCGCGCCGCGCGGCCTTCCACATGGCCTGCGGAGCGGCGGTAGCGGCACTGTTCTCGATCGCGGTTTGCCACATCCTGCTGGCGCTGGCGCTGGCGGCGCTGCTGTTATCGGGCGAGAAACTGCGCATGCCCCCCCTCAAGCTGCCGCTGGGGCTTTTTGTGTTCGGCACGCTGCTGGCGGTGGCCCTGTCCCCGGATCCGGCGGCGGGCCGCCCGCAGATCCGCAAGTTCTTTGTCTTTCTGATCCTGCCGGTTCTGTTCAGTCTGGTGCGCGACTCCGATCAGGCCCGCCGGCTGATGCTGGTGTGGGCCGGCGTGGGCATGCTCTCGGCGGCCAAGAGCCTGTTCCAGTTCTACACCAAGCTGGAAGACTCCCGGGGCATGGGAATCAACTTCTACCAGCACTACATCGCCGATCGCACCACCGGCTTCATGAGCCACTGGATGACCTTCGGCGGCCAGATGCTAATCGTCCTGCTGATGCTGACCGCATTCCTGTTCTTCTCCCCGGCGCGCCGGCGCGGCTTGTGGTTCTGGGCGCTGTGCGCCGCCATTATCGGGCTGGGCCTGTTCCTGAACTTTACGCGCGGCATCTGGCTGGCGACGGCGGCGGGCGGGCTGTACCTGCTTTGGTACTGGCGCAAGCCGCTGGTCCTAATCGCTCCGGCGGTGCTGGCGCTGGCGGTCTGGCTGGGGCCGAGCTCGGTGCGGGAGCGTTTCGAGTCGTTTGTCCGACCGCGCGGCGATCTGGACTCCAATCTCCACCGCGTCGTCACCTGGCGCACCGGCGTGCGCATGATCCAGGCTCATCCCTGGTTCGGTCTGGGTCCCGAAGTCGTCAACAAGGACTTCCGGAAGTACCTGCCGCCCGACGCCCCCAATCCGCTGCCCTCCGGCTGGTACGGTCATCTGCACAACATCTACCTGCAATACGCCGCCGAGCGCGGCGTGCCGACCCTGCTGGTGCTGCTGTGGATGCTGGGCAAGATCCTGTGGGACTTTCTGGCCGGCCTGCGCAAGCTCCCGCCCGGCCTGGACGACCGCCGCTTCCTGCTGCACGGCGCGGTGGCGGTGATGCTAGGGGTGCTGATCACCGGGTTCTTTGAGTACAACCTGGGCGACAGCGAGATCCTGCTGATGTTTCTGGCGGTGGTTTCGCTTGGATACACTGCTCTTGAAATGCCAGAGGGCCGGGAAACCCCGGCCCCCTGATAGGTCTGCCGCTCCTCAGGGAGCGGCTACTACTTCAGGTTCACGCTCTGAGTCGGCGTGGCGCCCTGCCGGTTGGTCAGTTTCACCGACACGGACTGAATCGTTTCGATCAGGGTGGTCACGTTCTTCAGGTCGCCCTGCAGGCTGAAAGGCACGGTGGCCGTGAAGAGGCTCCCGTAAGCCTGCGACGCCACCGAGGTGTACCAAGCCAGGAAGCTCGATTCCACCGGAAGCGTCAGTTTGGTGGTGCCGACGTTCTCGCCGGTGGTGGGGACGAACTCGACGTCGATCTGCGTCACCGAACGGCCGGTGGCCATTCCGGTGATCAGCAGGCTGAAGCCGGACGAGGTCTTGCCGGTGATGGAGACACCCAGCAGCCGCGGTGCCGACTGCGGCACCGAGAGGCTGAAGGAGGCCGGGTTGAGCGGGGTCAGGTCGATCTTGCCTTCGGTGGTCTGGAAAGACGGCGTCAGCGAAATCGAACCCGCCACCGAACCGGTCTGCACGCGAATCTGGCTGGCGCTGTTGGCGAAGACCGCCCGCGTGGTGTTGGCCGGAATGGTGAAGTTCACCGTGCGTCCGCCGGTGGCGAACTGCACGGCCGGGTCGTTGACGCCGACTTCGGAGTAGAAGTTGAGCGTCAGCGTGCCGCTGAGGGCCAGCGGATACGCCTGCGCGAGCGTGAAGCCCACGGCGGGCTGGGCCATGGGTTCTTGGGGTCCAGTCGGACCGTCGAACCGGTAGTCCGACAGGGCCGCCGGCGTGTTGCCCGTGCCCGAGAGGGTGAACGTCTGGGTGTCGAGCTTGAGCGTGGCCGTTGCGGCCCCCAGGGTGATGGGGGTAAAGCTAACCTGGAACGAGGCCAGCCGGCCAGGCTGGATGGTGATGGGCAGGGCCGGCACCTGGGCCAGGGCGAAAACGGTCCCCGTCTGAAGGATACTGACCGAGCCGATGGAGGCCGGCGCGGTGCCGGTATTGTTCACCGTGAAGATGACACTGGCCGAGCGGCCCACCGCGACCGGTGCGAAAACCACCTGGCCGTTGTTGGCCACAGTGATGCTGGCCGAGCCGACGGCATAGGCGTACTGCAGAACCGGACCCAGGCCGTTGCCGCCGATCTCGAACGAGTCGGCGCCAATGCGCAGGCGGCCGATGGCACGGCCCGCCTGGGTGGGAGCGAACGTGATGGTGAGGGTGGCCGCCGAACCGGCCGTCAGGGTCAGCGGAACGAACGGAGCGTCTGTCAGGCTAAAAGCCGCGCCGGACACGCTGATGGCGGAGATGCGGCCGTCCGCGTTGCCGACGTTCCTCACTCGCACCTGGATCGTGCTCTTTTCGCCGACCACCGCCTCCGGCAGGTTGATCGCGGCCCCGCTCAGAATCGCCGAGATGGTGGACTCCTGAAGAGTCTCATAGGCCCACTCGGGTCCGGAGCCTTCGCCCGTGAGAACAAACGAGACGGTCTTGTCGAAAAGCGCGACTTGCAGCCGCCCCTCGGCCGGGTCCAGTTGATCCGGCGTGAAGGCCACGGTAAATCGCAGATCCTTGCCCGCGTCGACGGTAGTCTGCGGCAACGGCAGGCCCACCAGCGCGAACACCGATCCGCTGGCGCTGATGCCGTTCACCACGCCCGGGCCGCTGCCCTTGTTGGTGATCACCACCACGTTGTTGGAGGTGGCATTGACGTTGGCCAGGGCCATGGTCAGGGTGCCGCCCGCGGCCACCGGGGTCTGGTTTCCGCCCTGCGGGATGTAGCTGAAGGTAAACTCCGGCGCCACGCCCGAAAGGTTAATGGCCAGGACGCCGCTGGTGCGGCCCTCGGTCCAGGCGATGGCGATGCGGCCGGCGGCCTTGGTGCTGGTGGCCGGCAGGTATCGCGCGCTGAACGTAAGGGGCTGGACCCGGCCCATGGTCAATGCGCCGCCGCTCAAGTCCGGAACGCTGGCGAGCGAAAAGTCGTTGGCGCCGGAGTAGTCGATCGCGTTGATGTTCACCGTGGTCGTTCCGGTGTAAGCAATGCTAATCACCGCCGGTACCACGGCGCCAATGGCGTCGGCCTGCATGTTAAGAGTTCCGCCGTCGGCCAGTACCACCGAGGACTGCGGCAACTGCACACGAACGGTGAAGGGAGGCGCCTGGGCCAAAGCCGCTGGCGCCAGGGCCAGAAGTGCAATCAGAGCGAGAATCGGGAACGAGTGCTTGCGGGTCACGTTAGTCCTCCACCACCGAAGCCGGTTCGGCCGGCACGAAATAAACCGCCAGGGCGCGGGCGCTGTCCAGAACCTGGATCGGCACGCCCTCGCCGCCGCTGGTCAGCCGGTACAGCGAACCGGTGAAGCGTTCCAGGCTGGTCGGCTCGAAATCCAACTCCGCCACGCCCCGGATCTCGGAGGAAACCAGGTCGAAGGCCGTGAGGCTCCGGCCCGAACGGCTGGCGACGAACAGAGTCCTCTGGTCGGGCGAAATTCCCAGGGCCGCCGCGTCGTTTACGCCACGGGCGGCATTGGCGAACAACTGCGCGTCGCCGGCCTGGGCGTAGTTGCGCAGTGCGAAAATCTCGTTCCGCGCCGCGTCGGCGACATACAGGTCGCCGCCGGCCATCGCCAGCGCCGGCGCCCGATCCAGGCTCAGCAAACGCCGGGAAGCGCCGTCCGACACCATTTCGATGGCGCCGGATTCGGACGCGGCCACGGCATTGCGTCCTTCCGAAGCCACCGCCACCGCCGCCAGCGTGTCCAGATCGGCGGCCAGCGTCCGGCGCGGAGAGGCGGCCAGACCGGCCCAAACCTCCAGATGCCCGGCGCCGCTCCACAGGGCCACCGCCGTCGAGTCGGCGCTCCAGGAGGCGCGAGTAACGCCTGCGGCGGACTCCAGGCCGGCCTGCTCCAGTCGGCCGTTATCCAGCCCGCGGACCAGGGCCGCACGCTCGTTCCGCACCACGACGGCCAGTTTGCCATCCGGCGAAACGGCCGCGAAATCGAGATCGGCGACCAGGGCGTCGCCCAGGTAGGCCGCGCCCAGAACGCCCATCACCGGGCGCAGAGCGCGGGCCCGCGGGTCGAAGAGAACGCCGGAAACAGGCCCGGCCAGTCGTGTATCCTGCGCGGCCAGCGTCAACGCCGCCAGGCACAGCAGCAAGCTCAATTGTTTAGCATTTCGCATATCGTGAACTTTCTCCCGTCAGCCGCCGAAGCGGATCTAGCGCGGACCACCCACTGAAACGGCGCCCGGCGTAATGGTCACCGGAACCGTCACAGTGGCGGCCGTCTTGTTGTCTCCGCGCGTGCCGGCTACCACGCCGCCGACTACCGCGACAGCGGCAATTACCGCCACCGGCTTCCACCAGGTTTTCTTGGCCGCCCCGGCCGAGGCGCCTGTCCCGCGCACGTTGCTCTGCGCGATGACGGCCCCGCCGGTCTTGGCCCCGGCCGTGGCCGTGACCTTGATATTGAAGCGACCCTCTTCGTCGTTCGGCGTGTAGCCGCTGGTTCCCGCTTTGCCCTCCGCATCGGAGCGCACCGTCTGGGTACGCATCCAGCCGTGGAAAACGCCGCCCGGCCCGGTGGCGGGCAACTGGAACACAACTTCGGCCCCGGTTACCGGCTTGTCCGCTTCGTCGCGCACCTCGACCACCGGAGCGGTCGCGCTCTTGGCGCGCACATTATTCTTGGCGCCCTCGCCTTCAAGCACCACAATTTTCAGATTCCCCGACTGGGCCACCAGCTTTTGAGCCGCGGCGCCCGCGGCCTGCGCCAGTATCGGCGCCGGCAGTACCAGCGCCCCCGCCAGGGCAAGCGCAACTACAGGTTTCAGACGCAAGGATTATCCTCCCGAGACTTTACTTTGAGAGCTGTCGAAAATCGCCACCAGTTCCGACTACTTGAAGATAAACGGCACCCCAAGCGGCAGTCAACAAAGCAATGACGACCATAGGACGGCAAATGTTCCCTGCCGGACGAAAAAAAAGACTCCAGGGACCGCTCCCCGACGGTCATTTCACCGGGCAGGCCAGTCCCGCAGCCGGACGGAAGGCGGGTCGTACTCGATGAGCGCCTCCCGCCCCCCGTTCAGAATAGACAGCCGGCCCGCCTCGATCACCAGTTCGTTAAACCGGCTGTTGGCCGGTGTGGCCATGATCCCAGCGGCATCGATCTCCTGCAGCATCTCGCGCCGGCGCGCCAGGGCCGCCTCCGGCGCCAGCCCATCGGTTTCCCGCTCGATGCGGATGGCGGTCCGGACGATGAACTCGACCGATCGGTAGCCGTAGCCCACCGGGACCCGTCCCTTGCCGCCCAGGTCGATGTACTGGAAGTAGTCCGGACTTGGCTCGGCGTAAATGGTCGCCCCGGGGGCCGCCGGCCGCTCGGTGTAGCAGTACTGCAATCCGCGGTACTGATCCGAATGCATGATCCACGCGCCTCGGCCGGCGCCGGCGCAGTACATCGTGATTCCCTGCGTATTGGTTCCCGGCGCGTCGTCGGGAAAGCCCAGCGCGTTTTGAACGTTCAGGCAGGCGCCGTTGTTCCACAGAACGCGCGCATCGGTCCACAGGAAGCCTTCCTTTCCGTTGGGATAGCGGTCCGGAATGCCGTACAGGCTCACCGACACCGGCAGCAGGCCGGTGATGAAGTGCACCAGGTCCACGTAGTGGCAGCCGACGTAGGTGAAGGCGTCGGAGTTCTCCACCGTGCACCAGTTCTGGAAGTTCGAATGGCGGTAGTACCAC
>JACQZT010000441.1 GCA_016213755.1 Acidobacteriota bacterium
GCGTTCATTCGCGTTCATTCGCGGCCCAAAATCGTTGCTTTTCATGCGGCGCCTCCGGTCATGGATTTGCCGCACTCGCCGCAGAACTTCATGGGTTTGTCGAACTTCGCGCCGCAGTGCGGGCAGGTTTTCGGAAGCTCGAAGGCTACCGGGGCGGCCTTGCGTTTGCCCGCCACGCGGTCGATCTCCGTGCCGACTGCGGCGAGTTCCTTTTGCAGACCCAGCTTGCTCTGTTCGTAGTCCGTGCTGGAGAGTTTCCCCAGGCGGAATTCGAACTGCAAGTCGCGCAGGTTCTCGTAGATGGCTGCTTTGCGTTCTTCCAGGTGCCGGGTGGGGGAGACGGGTTCGGGCTCGGGCAGGTCGCTCGAACGGATCAGCAGAGTGAACAGGATGGCTCCCACGGTGAGCAGTGCGGCGGCGGCGAGGATCATCGATTCGGTTCCGGTCCGTGCGCGGGGAGTCGGGGCTCCACCGGCGCGGCGCTCTCCTTCATTCCTACCACTTGGGTGCGGGCGTATTCCAGTCTTTGTTTGGACGGGACCAGGCAAACCAGCGAACCGGCCAGGACCACCCAGAAGCCGATCCAAATCCAGCTCACCAGCGGGAAAACGTAGGCCTGCATGACCGCCCTCTGGTTGTCGTCGGACATGCCGGCGAAATTCAGGTACAAGTCCTCGTGCAGTCGGCGGCGGATGGAAACCACGGCGCTGGGCTGGCGGCTGGCCTTGTAGAAACGCCGTTCGGGCTCCAGGGTGTCGATGCGCTTCCCGTCCTGGTACACGCCGACGACGGCATGATTCCACGAGTAGTTGTCGTTGTCGCCTTCGCGCAGGTCCTGGATGGCAAGTTCGTAACGGCCGAGGTGGAACCGGTCGCCGACCTTCACTTCCTCGGTGGAATCCTGGTTGAACGCCGCCCCGGTGAAGCCGATGAACATGAGCACCACGCCCATGTGCACCACGTAGCCGCCGTAGCGCCGGGTGTTGCGGTGGGTCAATTCGACCATCGCGCGCGGCAGGTTCATCCGCTGGCGGGCGCGAATGATCAGCGACCCCTTCAGGAACTCGGAAACAATGGTCCAGGCGACAAACACGCACAAGCCGAAGGAAGCCAGGGCATAGAAGTGGCGCACGCCCAGCGCCAGCAGAATCACAATCAGCGCCAGGCCCGCCACGGCGGGCCAGAAGAACGCGCGGCGCAGGCTCTCGATCGAGCTTCGCCGCCAGGCGATCAGCGGTCCCATCCCGGTGAGCAGCAGCAGGAACAGCCCGATGGGGATGTTCACGCGGTTAAAGAACGGCGCGCCGACGCTGATCTTCTCGTTGGTCACCGCCTCGGAAATCACCGGAAACAGCGTGCCCCACAGCACCGCGAAGCAACTGGCCAGCAGGATCAGGTTGTTGAACAGGAAGGTCGATTCGCGCGACAGGACGCTTTCCAGTTGGGTTTCGCTCTTGAGGTAGTCCAGCCGGTCCAGAATCAGGTACACCGTGGCCGCGATGCCGCCGGCCAGGAAGATTACGAAGTACTTGCCAATCGGCGATTGCGCGAAGGCGTGCACCGAGCTCACAACGCCGGAACGGGTCAGGAAGGTCCCGAAAATGCACAGAAAGAACGTGGCCGACACCAGGACCATGTTCCAGACCTTCATCATGCCCTTCTTTTCCTGCATCATCACCGAATGCAGGAAGGCGGTGGCGGTGATCCAGGGCAAAACCGAGGCGTTCTCCACCGGGTCCCAGCCCCAATAGCCGCCCCAGCCCAGGACCGCGTACGCCCAGCCCGCGCCCAGGATGATGCCGGCGGTCTGGAAAATCCAGGTGATCAGCGTCCAGCGGCGGGTGACGTGGATCCAGCTCTCGCCCGGCTCGCGCGTGATCAGCGAGCCCATGGCGAAGGCGAACGGCACCACGAACCCCACATAGCCCAGGTACAGCATGGGCGGGTGGATGACCATGGCCCAGTGCTGCAAGAGCGGGTTCAGGCCGTTGCCGTCCGGGACTTCCGTGATCCCGCGGCCCACCGCCAGCACCTGGAAGGGGCTGGCCACGAAGGCGTTCAGGATCAGGAAGAAGCACTGCGTGACCATCAGCACCAGGACCACGTAGGGCTTGATCCCGCGAAATTGCCGGGGCGTGCTGAAAACCACGATGGCCGAATAGGTGGCCAGCAGCCAGCTCCACAACAGCAGCGAGCCTTCCTGTCCGCCCCACCAGGCGGCGAACTTGAAGGCCGCCGGCAAAGCCCGGTTGGTATGCGCGGCAACGTACGCCAGCCGGAAATCGCCCGCGATTAAGCCGTACACCAGCAGGCCCGACGCCACCGTGACCAGGACCCAGACCGAGTAGACCGCCCGCTCGGCGCTGAGGTTCAGATAGGGGTTGCGTTTCCACCGGCCGGCCGCCGCCGCCAGCACCGCGTATGCGGCCAGACAAAGCGCCAGCAGAATTGTCAGGGAGCCCAAATTTTCCATAACAGGTTTCCAGCTTCTCGACGACTAAGAGGTTTGACGCCGCTCGTTCACGGGAGCCTTCTGAACCGGTTTGGCCTCGTACTTGGAGGCGCACTTGGCTTGAATTTTATTGGCCTGGAATACGCCGCTCGCGTCCAGCTTGCCGTCGGCCAGCGCCTGCGCGCCGTCGCGGAACGTATCCGGCAGCGGATCCACGCCTTTGTAGACCACCTTCAGCCGCAGCGCGTCCTGCTTCATCACGAACTCGACGTCCCGGCCCTTGCGCACGATGGAACCCGTTTCCACGTCGCCGGCCACGCGCAGCCGTTTTCCGCCGGCGGCACTCTTCATCTGGTCCAGTTCGGCAATGGTCTTGTAGTACGTCTTGGTTTCGTTGATTCCGCCGGCGGCGAGCCAGGCCAGAGTTCCGATAATCAACACCACAAGCACCGCGAACTTCGCGTAGGTTTTCATTCCAGCCCCTGTTTCTCAGTATACCGTGACCGGCGGAGCATTTCTCCGGAAGCGGTAGACTGGGAAGAATGCCTCCTGCCTTCCACCGGGCGAGCAAGACGCGCGGGACCGCTTCCACCGTTCCGGCGGGACTGGCCGAACTCGCGGAATCGAGCGGCGTTCGCGAGTGTTTGCAGTGGTTTGGCGCGGGAAGGCAGTGGCTCGGCGAGAAGCACTTGGAACTCTGCCGGATCCCGGCGCCGACCTTCCTGGAACAGAAACGCGCCGAGTGGATGGCCGGCGAGTTCCAGCAGATGGGCCTGGAGGTTTCCATGGACCGCGCCGGCAACGTCATCGCCGTTCCGCCGGGAGAGCGCAACGGGCCTCTCATCGCGCTGACCGGGCACCTGGACACGGTGCTGTCGCCCCGCCGCCCGGAGGATGTTTCGTCGGGCCCGGACGGCCGGCTGACCGGCCCGGGGGTGGCCGACAACGGCGCCGGCCTGGCGGCCCTGCTGGGGGTGGCACGGGCGGTGCAATCGGCGCCCCCTCTGAACGACGGCCCGGCGCGCATCGCCTTCGTCGCCACCGTGGGCGAGGAGGGCGAGGGGAACCTGAGCGGCATGCGTTTTCTTTGCCGCCCCGGCGGCTGGGCGTCCCGGGTCCAGGCCTTCGTGGTGCTGGACGGCCCGGCGACCGACCACATCACCTGCCACGCCCTGGCCAGCCGGCGCTTCGAAATCAGCTTCGCCGGACCGGGCGGGCACAGTTGGAGCGACTACGGGGTAGGCAATCCGGTCCACGCGCTGAGCCACGCCATCACCCTGTTCGTGGATTGTCGCGGGAGCGGCGGCCCGGCGGGGCGCACCTCGTTCAACTTCGGCGTCATCGAGGGCGGCGTCAGCATCAACTCGATTCCCAGCCACGCGCGGGCCAAACTGGATCTGCGCTCGGAAACCCCCGAGCCGATCGACGAGATGGCCGCGCAACTGACGGATGCGGTCGAGCAGGCCCTGGCCACCGAGAATCAGCGCTCCCCGACCGCCAAAGTGACCGCCAAGATCCGGGAGATCGGATCGCGTCCGGGCGGACGCCTCGCGGAGGACGCCGCCCTCTTGCGCTATCTGCGCGCCGTGGACGCGCACCTCGGAATCCGCGCGCAACTGGACTGCGCTTCCACCGACGCCAACATCCCCTTGTCGCTCGGGCTGCCGGCGGTCTCGATCGGCGCTGGCGGGCAGGGCGGCGGGGCGCACACGCCGGCCGAGTGGTATAGCCCCGAGGGCCGGGATCTGGGCCTGAAACGCATCCTGCTGACGCTGGCGCTGCTGCTGCGCGATCCCGACGGCACCGCGTTCGACCGATGAAACCCGAAGGTTCTTCCTCCTGCTGGCGCGCCGACCTGGCCCTGCTCGGCATCGCCTTCATTTGGGGATTGACCTTCGTGGTGGTCAAAGAGGCGTTGGCCAGCGCTTCGACCCTGGTTTTCCTGGCCCTGCGCTTCACGCTGGCGACGCTGGCGCTGGCGGTGGCGTTTCGCGGACGCTTCGGCAGCTTGAGCTTGCGCAGCCGCGAGGTGCGCGGCGGGGTGCTGGCGGGAGTCTGTCTCTTCGCCGGCTTCGCGTTCCAGACTTTCGGATTGCGTTACACCACGCCCTCCAAGTCCGCGTTCATCACCGGACTGAGCATCGTTCTGGTACCTTTGCTCGGTTCGTTCGTCTATAGGAGGGCGCCGCGGATGTCGGAAGCGATGGGAATCGCCGTCGCCGCGGTGGGTATGGGCATGCTGACGCTGGAGGGATGGGCGCCGCGGATCGCTTTCGGCGACTTGGTGACGCTGGGCTGCGCCTTTGCCTTTGCGCTGCACATCCTGGTGGTTGGGCATTACTCGGCGGGCGCCGGTTTCGAGGTGTTGAGCCTGACTCAGATCGCCACCGCGGCGGTTCTGGCCGGCGTCACCTGCGGGTGGGCCGAGCCGCCCCGCCTGCTCTGGACCCCGAGTTTGATGGCGGCCCTGTTGATTACCGGACTGCTGGCCACGGCCCTGGCCTTTTCCGTGCAGGCTTGGGCCCAGCAGCGCACGACCGCCACGCGCACGGCGCTGATCTTCGCCTCGGAGCCGGTGTTCGCCTGGCTGGCGTCGTATCTGCTGGCGGGCGAAGCGCTCGGCGCCCGGGCCGCCGCGGGCGCGGTGCTGATCCTGGCGGGGATTTTGCTGGTGGAATTGAAACCGATTACGCGCCGCTCACATCCTAGTTAATGAAAGCCGGGCTGGGCCGGCGTCAGTTGGCAGTTCTCTTATAATGGTTCTAGACACCCGTCCTGAAAGGTGAAAGTGCATATGAGTCTCTTGGAAAAAGTGCGCCGGCAGAAGCTTCTGTCCTTCACGCTGCTTCTGTTCACGCTGTCGATCGGAATTCTGATCGGGACACTGATCGATACCGGCGTCCGCGCGGCCAAGGAACAGGCTGTGGCGCCGGACGCCACGCCCTTGGCCATCCCGCCCGCCACGATGTTGCCGAGCGAATTCACCGAGCTGGCTAAGAAACTGGAACCCGCCGTGGTGAACATCAGCACCGACTACACGCCGCGCAACACCACCGCGCGCCGGCGTCCGCAGCAACAGCCGGACGACGAAGAAGGCATGGATATGTTTCGCCGCTTCCTGGAACCCTTCGGCGGCCAGATGCCGCCCCGGGCGTTTCGGCGCGAGGCGACCGGCTCCGGGTTCCTGGTGGACAAGAACGGTTACATCATCACCAACAACCACGTGGTCGCCCGGGCCGACCATATCAAGGTCAAGGTGGCCGGCGACAAGACCGAATACAGCGCCAAAGTGATCGGCTTCGACCGCGAAACCGATCTGGCGGTGCTCAAGATCGACGCTGGCAAGCCGCTGCCGGCGGCCAAGATCGGGAATTCGGATGGCGTCCAGGTGGGCGACTGGGTGGTGGCCATTGGTTCTCCGTTCGGCCTGGAAGCGACCGTCACGGCCGGTATCGTCAGCGCCACCGGGCGCGACATCGGGGCGCAGCAGTTCCAGCGCTTCATCCAGACCGACGCGGCCATCAATCCGGGCAACTCCGGCGGGCCGCTGATCACACGCAAGGGCGAGGTGATCGGCATCAACACCGCCATTGCCACCAACACCGGAGCCTACCAGGGGATCGGCTTTGCACTGCCCATGAATACGGCGGTCAAGGTGTACAACCAGATCATCCGCAGCGGCCATGTGACGCGCGGCTCGATCGGCATCAGCTTCGGCAAGTACGACAAGCCGGACGTCTACAAGGCGCTGGGAGTGAAAGGCGGCGTGCTGGTGGATTCCGTCGAACCCGGCGGACCCGCCGAGAAGGCCGGTATCAAGACCGAAGACATCATCGTGGCCCTGGACGGCAAGCCGGTTAAAGACGGCGACGACCTGGTGGCCCGGGTTTCCGAAACCCCCATCGGAAGCAGCATGGCCGTGACGGTGGACCGCGGCGGCAAAAAGGTGGAGCTGAAAGTGACCGTCGAGGATCGCACCAAGGTCTTCGCCGCCAACCCGCGCATCCGCGGCGACGAGTTCGAGGAGCCGTCCAAGGCCGAAGGCACGCAGGCCAAGTTCGGCATTTCGATCCGCAACCTGACCGAAGCCGAACGCGAGCAGATGAACTTCACCGACCGGCGCGGCGTGGTGGTCACCGGCGTCGAAGAAGGCTCGTTTGCCGAGGAGGTCGGCGTGGCGGCGCGCGACGTCATCGTCTCGATCAACCGCCTGCCGGTGGCGTCGGTGGACGACGTCCGGAAGGCGCAGGCCACGCTGAAAGCGGGCGACGCCGTGGCCTTCCGTGTCTTGCGGGCGCTTCCGGGCGCGCGCGGCCGCGCCACTCAGTGGCAGGGCCTCTACGTCGCCGGAACGTTACCGCAGCAGTGATTCTTACGACCGGATCCGAGCCTCGTCGATCTCCACGCCGAGGCCCGGACCGGTCGGCACTTCGATCTCCCCGTCCTGCACCACGAAGGGCGTTTTCAGGAAGCTGCCGGTCAGGAACTGCGGGCCGTTGAGCGCGGCCGGGAATTTCAACCCGTACGCCCCGTACAGCCCCAGCGCGGCGGCCAAAGCCACGTCGGGATCCGTGAGGCCGCTGCCCAAGAACAGCAACCCGGCCTCGAGAGCGATCTCCACCTGCCGCCGGGCGTCCCACAACCCCGCCGTGCGCGCCGGCTTCATGGCCACGCCGTCGAGCAGGCCCAGCCGGATGAACTCCACCAGTTCGACGCTCGAGACCAGGCCCTCGTCCATCAGAATCGGGAGCGCGCCCTGTTTCTTGAGCGCGCGAAAACCGCTCAACCGGTTCGCCGCGACCGGCTGTTCCAAGACGTTGACGCCGATGTCGGCCAGCTTCGGCGCCACTTGCAGTGCCGTTGCCACATCGTAACCGCCGTTGGCGTCGGCCCACAGGAATGCGTTGGGCGCCAGTTTGCGGACGATGCGGCACATCTCGAGGTCGATCTTGGGGTCCGGCGCGACTTTGACGTTGAAGTTCTTGTAGCCGCGCGCGCGGCCGCCGGCCACCAGCTTTTCCGTCTCTTCGAGAGACTGCGGATTGACGGTCCAGCTCAGCGTGATGCGGGCGAGCGATTTGCGGCCCCAGCGCTCGGCCAGGCTCTGCTTGCTGAGTTTTCCGGTCAGGTCGTGCAGGGCCAGGTCGAGGCCCGCCTTGGCGATGGGCATGCCGGTGGAAAACGAGGGCGCGATGGCTCGATTCATGGCCGCGTGCGCTCCGGCAATGTCGAACGGATCGCGGCCGATCAGCACCGGCGCCAGGTAGTTCTCCAGGGCCGTGACCGCCGACTCCACCGTCTCGTAGCTCCAGGTCTGGATCGGCACGCTCTGGCCCCAGCCAACGGCGCCGTCCTCGGCGGTCATCTTCACCAGCACGCTCGGCCGCTCGGGCTTGGTCAGAAACTTGAAGTGCGCCGCCACCGGGTAAGGCCGGGGAATGATCTCGATCTTGCGGATGGCAGGCGATGGCGCCGCGGCTACGGCGGCGGATTGTAGCAATTGTCGGCGGGTCATTTGAATCTCCTATAGCGGCCGGAACATCTGGACGTCACCAGCCTCGCTGCGCGGGAGGTCGTCATAATGGTCGATGCGGAAACTGTGCCAGTAGCCGATCCAACGCGGATCGCGCTCCAGAAACGCTCCCATGCGCTGGATCATCTCTTTTCGCGTCTTCGCGTGCTCGGGTTTGCGGGCCAGGTTTTCAGGGTCGGTCGAGCACAGGTCGTATAGCTCGTCCGCGTTCGACGAGCAGTTGTAGACGTACAGCCAGTGGGCGCCGCCGGGCTCCCAGCGCTGAAACGCGCAGGCGAAGTTGACGCCGATGTGCCAGCCGCATTCGAACAGCAGCTCGCGGTCGGCTTCCGGCGCCTGTCCCTTCAGCAACGGAACCAGCGAACGGCCGTCCAGGCGCGCCTCCGGCTCCACTCCGGCCGAGTCGAGCAGCGTGGGCGCCAGGTCCAAGAGCGACACCGGCGATTCCACCGTGCGATGCCGCACGCCCGGCCACTTGACGGCCAGCGGCACGCGCAGCACGTCGGGGAACAGGTACACGCCTTTGTCCACCAGCGCCTGTCGGCCGTTCATCTCGCCGTGATCGGCGGCGAAGATCACGATGGAGTCGTCGTACAGCCCGCGCCGCTTCAACTCGCCCAGGAAGCGGCCGATGGCGCGATCGACGACCTCCATTTGCAGCGCGTTGGCGACGCGGTAATCGCGCACGGTCTCGGGGTTATAGAGGCCCCAGTTCTTGCGGTAGAACTCGTACACCTTGGGCTCGTCCGCCGCCGGCCGCCAGTCGCGCGCGCGCACCCGTTCGTAGCTTTCGGGCAAAGGGAAAGCCGCGCGCAGGGCGTGCTCGCGCTCCTCGAAGCCCACGGGAATCGAGAACGGCTGGTGCGGGTCGAAGAAGTCGAGCTGCAAGTAGACGGGCCGCGAGCCGTCGTTATCGGTCAGCGCCGCATCGAGCTTCTCGACGGCGCGCTCGGCCAGGTAGAAGCTGTATTGAGCTTCCAGCGGAAAGGGCCGGCCGTCGGCCTGCTCGATCCATCCGCCCAGACCGACGCGGTTCGTGCGCCGGTCCTGATCGAGTCCGAAGATCTGCTTCCGGTAGCGCTGCGGCTTCACGCCCAGGCGGCGCAGATAGGCCAGATACTGCTCGTCGTCGTGAATCGGCGGCGCCCAGCGGTCCCAGGCGTTGTCGTTCTCGTCGAAAGCGTCCATGAACTTCTGCGTGCCCAGGTGCCCCTTGCCGGCGTGCTTGGTGACGTAGCCGGTGGCTTTCAAATACTCCTGGAAGATCACGTCGGTGGGCCGCAGGATGGTCTCGTGGCCGTCGTGCGCGCGCTCGCCGTTGGCGGTGATGTAGGTGTAGCGCCCGGTGGCCAGCGCCGCGCGGGCCGGCGCGCACAGCGGGGCCACGGTGAAGGCGTTGTTAAACACCACGCCGTCGGCCAGGATGGACCGGATGTTGGGCAGATGCATTTCGCGGTGCAGCGCGCGCGAAGGATGATAGTGGTCCGGGCTCACCATGTCGGCGGTGATCAGGAACACGTGCGGCCGCCTGCCCGCGTTGCGCGTACGAAAAGCGCCGACGCCGGACTTGCGGTTCAAGAAGCGCAGCGGCTCGGCCGCGGCGGCGAGCCCGAGAAAGTTTCGCCGGTTCATAAGGCCCCCAGGAGTTTGGCGATCAGCGCCGTGCGGTCGGCGATGCGGTCCACCAGCAGGCTTTCGCTGGGCGCGTGCGCGCCCTCTCCCACCGCGCCCAGTCCGTCCAGTGTCGGGATGCCCAGCGCGGCGGTGACGTTGCCGTCCGAGCCGCCGCCGGTCATCGATTCCTCGATCTCGATCCCCAGCTCGCGCGCCAGCGCCTGGGCGGTCTTGAACAGCCGCACACCGCCCGGCGAGCGCTCCATGGGCGGCCGGTTCAGACCTCCCGTAACGGCGATCAAGCAGCGCTTGTCGATGGGCCGCAGTCCGCGCAGCTTGCGGTCCAGCGCGGGAGCGTCTTTGAGCCGCACGACCCGAATGTCCACCTCGGCGTGCGCCTCGGCGGCCACCACGTTCGAGCGCGTGCCGCCCGCCACCACGCCGGGGTTCACCGTCAGCCCCCGTTTCAGGTTCGTGAAGCCGGCGATGCGCCCGATCTGCCGCGCCAGTTCCACCACCGCGCTGGCGCCGGCGGAGAAATCCACGCCCGCGTGCGCGGCCTTGCCGGTCACCGCGACGCGATAGACACCGACTCCCTTGCGCGCGGTCTTGAGCTTTCCGTCCAGGCCGCTGCCGGGTTCGAGCACCAGCACCGCGCCGCTCTGCCGCGCCACGGCTTCGGTGAGCGGGCGCGACGACGGGCTGCCCACTTCCTCGTCGGAAACCAGTTGCAGCACCACCTTGCGCCGCACCGGAAGATCCAGTTCGCGCAGCGCGCGCAGGGCATACAGGAAGAAGGCAATGCCCGCCTTCATGTCCAGCACGCCCGGCCCCCACAGCCGGCCCTGGGCTTCGCGGAAGGGCATCCGCTTGAGCGTGCCCACCGGCCAGACCGTATCGGCGTGACCCAGCACCAGGATCCGCCCTTCCTTCTTGCGGCCGGGCAGCTTGAACTCGCAACACAGGTGCCGGCCGTAGGCGCCGCCTGGAAAGGTCATCACGCGCGCCAGGCCGCCGGCCTTGGAGGCAACGAGATCGGTGAAACGATCCACCGCCCGCGGATCGTCGCTGGGCGACTCGCACTCCGCCATCTCGCGGATCAGTTCGACGATCTCGCGCCGTTTCGATTGTGCAAAAGCGAGGCAGGTATCCATCCCTTGCTATAATAGCGGGCTTACATGCCTGTTCTGGACATTCAAGCCATTCGCGACATCCTGCCCCACCGTTATCCCATGCTCCTGGTGGACCGGATCGTCGAACTCGAAGCCGATCGCATCGTCGGCATCAAGAACGTCACGGTCAACGAACCCTTCTTTATGGGCCATTTTCCGGAGTTTCCGGTGATGCCGGGCGTGCTCATCATCGAGGCCATGGCGCAGGTGGCCGGCGTGCTGGTGCTGAAGGAGATCGCCGACCGCAAGTCGAAAGTGGTCCTGCTGGCCTCGGTCGATAGCGCCAAGTTCCGCCGCCCGGTGCTGCCCGGCGACCAGCTTCGCATCGAAATGAGGGTGGTCAAGAAGAAGGCGTCGGTGGCCAAAATGGCCGGCCAGGCGACCGTCGACGGCCAGGTGGTGGCCGAGGCGGAAGTCATGTGCAAGCTCGCCAACCGCGCCGAATAGGGCGTTTCCCGTGCCGATTCACGCAACCGCCATCGTCGATCCAACGGCTCGTATCGACGAGACCGCGGACATCGGCCCCTATTGCATCGTCGGCGCCGAGGTGGAAATCGGCGCGCGCACGCGCCTGATGGCGCACCTCTACCTCGAAGGCCCCGCCTGGATCGGCGAGGACAACCTCTTTTTCCCCTTCTCGACCGTGGGCGTGGCCTCGCAGGATTTGAAGTACCGCGGCGAGCGCACTGAAACGCGCATCGGACACCGCAACCGGATCCGCGAGTTCGTCACCATTCATCGCGGCACGGAAGGCGGCGGCGGGCTGACCGCAATCGGCGACGACAACCTCATCATGGCCTACGCGCACGTGGCGCACGATGCGCGCATCGGCAACCACACGATTCTGGCCAACGGCGTAACCCTGGGCGGCCACGTCACGGTGGGCGACTGGGCCGGCATCGGCGCATTGTCCGGCGTGCACCAGTTCTGCCGCATCGGCCGCCACTGCTATATCGGCGGCGGCAGCGTGGTGACGCAGGACGTGCTGCCCTACTCGATGACCGTCAGCCCGCGCGAAATCCGGACCTTTGGCGCCAACAAGACGGGACTCGAACGGCGCGGCCTTCCCGCCGCTTCCATCGAGAGCCTGCAAAACGCGTTTCGGATTCTCACGCGCTCGAAGCTGAACACCACGCAGGCGATCGAACGCATCCGGCAGCAGGTGGCCGGGTGCGCCGAGCTCGACGAGCTGATCGAGTTCATTCAATCGTCCGAGCGCGGCTGCGTGAAGTAGATGAAATACGGATTGATCGCGGGCAACGGGCGTTTCCCCATCCTGGCGCTCGAAACGGCGCGCAAGCTGGGCCACGAGGTGGTCACCGTCGCTATCCGGGAAGAGGCCTGGCCCCAGGTCGAAGGACTGGGCGCGCGCACGCACTGGATCTCTCTGGGCCAGTTGAGCCGGCTGATCGAGATCCTCAAAGAGGAAGGCATCGCGGAAGTGATCATGGCCGGGCAAGTGAAGCACGCCAAGATCTTCTCGGCCATTCGCCCCGACTGGCGGCTCATCAAGCTGCTCGCCTCATTGCGCGAAAAGAACACCGACGCCCTCATCGGCGGAGTCATGAAGATCCTGGCCAATGAGGGAATCCGGCTGCTGGATTCCACGACGCTGCTCAAGCCGCTGCTGGCCGGCGAGGGCGCGCTCACGCGGCGCAAACCGGACGAAAGCGAAGAGCGCGACATCTCTTACGGACGCCGCATCGCCAACACGCTGGCCGGCCTTGACATCGGCCAGAGCGTGGCCGTCTCCGAGCGCGCCTGCGTCGCGGTCGAGGCGATGGAAGGCACCGACGCCATGCTGCGCCGCGCGGCCGGCTTGGCCGGCGGCCGGCGCCTGACGCTGGTGAAAGTCTCTCGCCGGCGCAAACATCTCTTGTTCGACGTGCCCGTGGCGGGTGTGGACACCATCGCGGTGATGCGCGAGACCGGGACCACGGCAATGGCCGTGGATGCCGGGCGCACGCTGCTGCTCGACCGCGAGGAGATGCTGGCTCGCGCCAACGAGGCCGGCATCGCCATCGCCGGCCACGCACCGGAAGAGGCATGACGCTCGACTTCAACCTCCTGCGGCGCCAGTATCGAAGCCTGCTCGTGGACGGCTGGGTCCCCTTCTGGTTCCGCCACGGCATCGACTGGGAGCACGGCGGCGTGCTCTCCTCGATGAGCGAAGACGGCAAGGTGCTGAGCGGCGACAAGTACATCTGGTCGCAGGCGCGCTCGGTGTGGACCTTTTCGGCCCTCTACAACCGAGTCGAGCGGCGGCCGGAGTTTCTGGAGGCGGCCGAAAACTCGCTGCGCTTCCTCCTCGCGCACGGCCGCGACGAACAGGGCCGCTGGGTCTATCGCACCGACCGCGCCGGCAAGGTCCTCGAAGGCGCCACCAGCATCTACTCCGATTGCTTTGCCGTGTACGGCCTGAGCGAGTATTGCCGGGCGGTCGAGAATCCCCGGCTACTTCAGCTTGCGCTCGACACCCACGCGAGCATCCTGGAGCGGGTCGAGCGGCCCGAATTCCGCGAAACTGCGCCGTACGTCATCCCCGAAGGACGCCGGATCCACGCGGTGCCCATGATCCTGACGGAGGTGACCAACGAACTGGCCCTCACCACCGGGCTGCCTGGCCTGGAAGCCGTCGCCGACCGCTGCGCAGACCAGGTCATGAACCGTTTTCTGTGGGCCGAGCGCGGGTTGCTGCTGGAGTATCTCGACCGCGACTACCACCGGCTGCCGCCGCCCGAAGGCACGGCGGTGGTGCCCGGGCACGCCATCGAGTCGATGTGGTTCGTTCTGCACGTGGCGCGCCGGCGCGCGGACCTGGTCCTGGCTCGCCGCGCGGCGCAGGCCATCCGCTGGCACCTGGAAGCCGGCTGGGACCCGGACTACGGCGGAATCTTTCTGGGCATCGACGCCGAGGGACGCGCGCCGTTCGTCCCCAACGCCGAGAAGAAACTCTGGTGGCCGCACACCGAGGCGCTCTACGCGCTGCTACTGGCCTGGCACCTGACCGGCGAGCGCTGGTGCATGGATTGGTACGAGAAAGTGCATGAGTGGAGCTTCGCGCACTTCCCCATGCCCGAGTGCGGCGAATGGCGCCAGCGGCTCACGCGCGCCGGCGAGCCGACCACCGAGTTGGTCGCGCTGCCGGTGAAAGACCCCTTCCACCTGCCCCGCGCGGCCATGCTCATCACCCAGCTCCTCGGTCAGTGCAGGTAGAACAGGCTCAGCCGCGGCAGGCCGGCGGATTCGAGCAGGCGGCGGTCCAGGTATTGCTTTTCGAGCATCGAGAGCTGCTCGGCGGTCATCTTGCCGCGGTAGGGGCGGAGTTCCAGGTCCAGCGCGCGGCGCGCGTTGAAGAGTTCCTCGTCCGTCTGCCGGATGCGGGCCACGGCCATCATCTTCTCTTCGAGCGCGGTGAGGCGCTGTTCCAGTTCTTCGAGCTTCTGGTGATGCGCTTCGGCTTCCGCGGCCAGGCGCGCGAGCGCGGCGGCGATTTCCTCGCAGCCCGCTTTCAGGGCCAGGCCGCGCGCGTTGCGCTCCAGGAAGGCTCGCAATTCGCCGGCCGAAAAGGGGGCCGCCGCGGACTCGCGAGATGGAGCGGAGCCGGCGTTGGCCATGGCTTGCGCCTCGGCCATCACCGCCTGCGCGCAGTAGGTCAGCGAGTTCACCTGCTGGATCTTCGACTTTCGGGAACGCCACTTTTCGAACGCCGCGTCGATGCCTCGCAGCACGGCTTCCAGCGGAACGCCCGCGTTCTTCCAGGTTTCGATGAGTGCCCAGTCGAGCGGCGAGAGCAGAAACAGGCCCGAGGCGCGGGCCATTTGAAAATGCTCCTCGACCTCGGTGAAGTAGTTGAAGTAGTTGAACGTCCAGTTATCCGGTTCTTGGTTCACTGCGCCTGGTTCCGTTTCCAGATGAGTTGCAGGCCCTTCAGCGTCAGATCGTCGTCGATGGTTTTGAGGAAGCGCGAGCCGCGAACGATCAGGCGCGCCTGGCCGCCGGTGGCGACGGCCCGCGTCTCGGGGCCCAGTTCCAAAAACAGCCGCTCCAGAATTCCGTCGATCATGCCCACCGCGCCGTAGTATAGGCCGGACTGCATGCTGCCGACCGTGTTCTTTCCGATCACGCGCTGGGGCTCACGAAAGTCGACCAGCGGCAGGCGCGCGGTCTTGGCGAACAGGGCCTCGATGGAGATGCCGATGCCGGGGCAGATGAGGCCGCCCAGGTATTCGGCGCCGGCCGAGATGGCGTCGAAGGTAATGGCGGTGCCGAAGTCGACCACCACGCAGGGGGTGCCGTACAGGTGGCAGGCGGCCACGCCGTTGACGATGCGGTCGGCGCCCACTTCACGCGGGTTGTCATATCGGATTACGAGGCCCGTGTCGGTTTCGGGTGTCACGAACATTGCGTCGGTGTTGAAGTACTCCTTCGCCATGGCGGCCAGGCTGGCGTCCAGCGGCGGCACGACGCTGGAAATGATAATGCCGTCGATGCGCTCAAAATCGAGCGGGGCGAGCGCGAACAGGTTGCGCAGCAGAATGCCCCACTCGTCGGCGGTCTGGTCGTGGATGGTGCGCAGCCGCCAGTGCGCGCCCAGTTCGGCGCCCTGGAAGACGCCGATGGTGACGTTGGTGTTGCCGACATCCAGTGCAAGCAGCATGAACAGGCCTCAGGCCGGGCGCACACCGCCCGACAGAATCAGTCTGCGCGATCAGTCTTCGGCGCGCAACCACAGAAATCCGGCCTGGTCGAGCCCGTCGGTGGTTCCCTGGATCGGTGTGCCGTCCAGATCCACCGTCACCCGCCGCCCGCGGGCGTAACTGGAGGCCGCGGCGAACAGGTCGAGCACCGCGCCGGGGCCTTGCACGTCGAGGATCTCCACGTGCCGGTCCACCGATTCGAGCAGCGCGATCAGCAGGTCTTCGTGCGCGGTCTCGCGTCCGCCGGCCAGGCGCAGCGAAGTGGCCAGCGGCGCAATCTCGTCCGGAAAGGCGGTCTGGTTGACGTTAATTCCAATCCCAGCGACCAGAGACTCGCCGTGGACCTGCACCAGGATGCCGGCGCATTTGCGCCCGCCGATCAAGACGTCGTTGGGCCAGCGCAAATCGCAGGCCAGTCCCGCAGCCTTCGCAATGGCCTCGGCCGCGGCCAGGCCCAGCGCCAGGGTGAGCGAGGGCGCCACCGCGCGGGGACGCAGCACCAGGGACGCGTACACGCCGGCGCCCGCTTCAGAATGCCAGCGGCGCCCGAAGCGGCCCTGCCCGGCGGTCTGCCCGCCGGCCACCACCACGCCGCCGGGTACGCCCAGCCGCGCGGCTTCTTCCATGGTCGAATCGAGGGAGGGAAACCAGACGATGGCGCGCCCCGGGAGGCGTGCGCGCACGTGTTCGACGTTGAAGGCCATGCTCAGACCAGCTCGAGCCGGAAGTTAAGATTCACGGCCGGGGCCGAATGCGTCAGCGCGCCGGCGCTGATGAAATCCGCGCCGGCTTCGGCATAGGCGCGCACCGTAGCCAGCGTTACCCCGCCCGAGATTTCGGTGGCGGCGCGTCCGGCGATGTAGCGCACCCACGCGGCCGCTTCCACCGGCGTCAGGTTGTCGAGCAGCAGGTGCTTTGCGCCGGCGGCCAGCGCCTGGTCCAGCTCTTCGCGCGTACGGACTTCGATTTCCACCGGAACGCCGGCTCGGAACGCCATCTCGAGCGCCTGCGGCACGCCACCCGCGGCGGCGATGTGGTTGTTCTTGATCAACACCGCGTCGAACAGCCCGATGCGATGATTCGTCCCGCCGCCCGCGGCGACGGCCATCTTCTCCAGGCGCCGCAGACCCGGCGTGGTCTTGCGCGTGTCCAGAATTCGAGTGCCGGTTCCGGCCACCGCGTCAACGTAGCTTCTCGTGAGCGTGGCCACTCCGCTCAGCCGCTGAAGGAAGTTAAGCGCAGTGCGCTCGCACTCCAGCAGCGTGCGCGCCAGCCCCGAGACACGGGCCACGGTCTGGCCGGGGGCGACCCTGTCGCCGCTGGCGGCGGCTAACTCGAGCGCGTCCACACCGCCGCGCAGTTCGTAGATCGGCGGAAGAAGTTCGATGCCCGCCAGAGTCAGCTCCTGGCGCGCCACGAAGCGGCCGCGCGCGCGGCGCGTGGCCGGAACGCAGGCCGCCGAAGTGATGTCGCCCGAGCCGATGTCCTCTTCGAGCGCGCGCCGCACAGCCTCTCGCACTTCGGGGTGGCTGACGTCGACGGGCACGTCAGGAAAGCCCTTCCAGAGACGCCCGGCTGCGCTCCAGTTGCGCCTCGTATTCGGCCAGCTTTTCGCGGATGCCCTGCACGACCTTCTCCGGCGCGCGGGCCACAAAGGTCTCGTCGCCCAACTGGCGCTGGCTGCTGGCGATGGTCTTTTCGAGCTGCTGGATCTCTTTCTCCAGGCGCTTGCGCTGCGCGTCCAGTTGCGCGGCGGGCACGCACAAAACCAGGTCGAACTCGCCGGTGGAGCGGACGGCGCCCCCCAGTTGCGGCGCGTTGCCGGTCTCCAAAGCCAGTTTCACATTGGCCAGTCTCTCGATCGCGTCCTGCTGCCCGGCGACGATCTCGGTGGCGCTGCCGCGCGCCCACAGCCTGGCGTCGAGCCGCGGTTTGGGGTCGAGCTTCATGTCCGCCCGCAGGTTGCGCGCCGCGGTGACAATGGCCTGCACCAGGTCCATGGCGCGCTCGGCGACATGGTCGCAGGCGCCCGCTTCGTACCGCGGATAGGCGGCCAGCGCGATGGAGACCGGCCGGTCCGGAACTCCCTCGGTGAGCCGCTGCCAGAGCTCTTCGGTGAGGAAAGGCATGATGGGGTGCAGCAGGCGCAAGGCGGCGTCGAAGACCGTGAGCAGGTTGCGCCAGTCCGCGGTGAGGCCGGAGCCGTCCTGCAAGCGGAGCTTCTTGAACTCGATGTACCAGTCGCAGAACTCGTGCCAGAAGAAGTGCCACAGCGTCTGGGCCGCTTCGTGGAAGCGGAACTGTTCCAGCGCGCGGTTGACCTGCTCGGCGCAGCGGTTGAGGCGGCTGAAGATCCAGCGGTCTTCGAGCGGGGCTTCCAGGCACGCTGCGCAAGGCTCGGCCACACGCGGCGCGCCGGACGCGGCCAGCCAGGGTTCCACCCCCGAGCTTTCCATCTTCAGGAAGAGGAAACGCGCGGCGTTCCAGATCTTGTTGGCGAAGGCGCGCGCGCTGGGGCACTTGTCCTCGGTCCAGATGACGTCGGCGCCGGGAGCGGCGGCGGTGATCAGGGCCATGCGCACGGCGTCGGTGCCGAACTTCTCGGTCATGTCCAGCGGATCGACCGTGTTGCCCTTGGTCTTGGACATCTTCTGCTTGTCGGCGTTGCGCACCATGCCGTGGATGTAGACCGTGCGGAAGGGCACGTCGTCCATGCACTCCAGGCCCAGCATGATCATGCGCGCGACCCAGAAGAAAAGGATCTCGTAGCCCATGATCATGAGCGTGGTGGGGTAATAGGTGGCCAGGTCCTCGGTCTGCTCGGGCCAGCCCAGGGTGGAGAAGGGCCACAGGCCGGAACTGAACCAAGTGTCCAGAACGTCGGTGTCCCGCGCCAGGGCCGCCGAGCCGCAATGCGCGCACTGGGACGGATCTTCGACCGCCACGGTGGCCTGCCCGCAATCGGCGCAGTGCCAGGCCGGGATGCGGTGCCCCCACCAGAGCTGGCGCGAAACGCACCAGTCGCGGATGTTGTACATCCAGTCGAAATAGATCTTGTTCCAGTTCTCGGGGACGATGCCGATGCGCCCCTCTTCGACGGCCTTGATGGCCGGTTCGGCGAGCGGCTTCATGCGCACGAACCACTGCGTGGAGACCAGCGGCTCGACGACCGTCTTGCAGCGCTGGCACTGTCCCAGGCTCAGGCCGTAGGCCTCGACCTGGGCCAGCAAGCCCAGCGCGTCGAGGTCCGCGACCACCCGCTTGCGGGCTTCGAAACGGTCCAGGCCGGCATACGCGCCGGCCTCGGCGGTCATCTTCGCCGCCTCGTCGATAACCTTTACGCTGGGCAGGTTATGGCGCTTGCCGGCTTCGAAGTCGTTGGGGTCGTGGGCCGGCGTCACCGTCACCACGCCGGTGCCGAACTCGGGGTCGGCCAGGGGGTCGAGGATGATCGGGATCTCCCGGTTCATGAGCGGGAGCAGCACCACCTTGCCGTGGAAATCGGTATACCGGGCGTCTTTCGGATGGATGGCGACGGCGGTGTCGCCGAGCATGGTTTCGGGCCGCGTGGTGGCGACGGTGAGGAAGCGGTCCGTCCCCTGGACCGGATAACGGATGTGCCACAGATTGCCCTGCTTCTCCTCGTGGTCCACTTCCAGGTCGGAGAGCGCGGTGTGGCAGCGCGGGCACCAGTTGACCATGTACTCGCCGCGGTAGACCAGGCCCTTGCGGTGCAGGCGCACGAAGACCTCCCGCACCGCGCGCGACAGGCCCGCGTCGAGGGTGAAGCGCTCGCGGCTCCAGTCGCAACTGACGCCCACGCGCCGCATCTGTTCCTTGATCCGGCTGCCGTACTGGCGCTTCCACTCCCAGACGCGCTTTTCGAACTCCTCGCGACCGAGGTCGCGGCGGTTGAGGCCCTGTTTAGCCAGTTCGCGCTCCACCACCATCTGGGTGGCGATGCCGGCGTGGTCAGTGCCGGGCAGCCACAAGGTGTTGTCGCCCGACATGCGCCGCCAGCGCACAATGGCGTCGATCTCGGTGTACTCGAGCATGTGGCCCATGTGCAGCGAACCGGTGACGTTGGGCGGAGGGATTACCAGCGAAAAAACGCGCCCGGGAGCCTTCGGGCGGGCGTGAAAAATGCCGGAGGAAATCCACCATTCCGCCCAGCGCGGCTCGATCTGCCGGGGCTCGTAAACCTTGTCAATTTGCATCGGAACCCCCATCTTACCATCCGCTTGCAGCCAAACCGGGGACAGTACACCATAAGCGCTAAGATAAGGCTTGCATTAGGGGCACTGTTGGTGTAGTCTATTCCCAAGATGGATGACATCGACCGCAATTGGGAGATTCTGGTGGGCTTGCTGCCTGAAGACTGGCTCCATCA
>JACQZT010000442.1 GCA_016213755.1 Acidobacteriota bacterium
CCGTGCGGTCGGCGCCGATCGGGTGGCCGAAGTGGCTTTCGGGAGTCGGCAGCGGCGCGGCCAGCGCCACCCAGGCCAGGACGGCGGTCAGCAGAAGGCTCTTCAGGCGCATGAACGGTTCAACTCCGTCCAAAGGGCTCGGTAATAGGCCAGGAAGCGCTCGGGCTCCTTACTTTCGCCGATTTCCATTAGCGTGTAGCGGTCGTATTTGGATTCGCGCATTAGAGTGAACAGCTCGCGCCACGGGTAGGCCGGGCTGGCCAGATCGTTGATGTGCGCGCTCTTGATCCACGGGCGCAGCAACTGGAAGGTCTGCCGGACGCTTCCATTCACGATGTCGTTGGGATTGGAATTCCAGCACAGGCCGACCTGCTGATGGCGGGTCTGTTTCATGATGTCGGCGCACACGCGCGGGACCGACGTCTCGCGGCCGTGGACTTCCATCCAGATCTCGACGCCGCGTCCGGCGCCGTAGTCGCCCAGTTCGCGCAGGCAGGCGGCGATGTTCTTGATGGTGGTTTCGGGCGGCACTTCCTTAGGCAGCCCGTTGGGACGGACCTTGACGCCCCAGGCGCCGGTGTCGTGCGCCAGCTCGATGAACCGCTTGCCGGTCTCGACGTGCTTGGCGCGCACGGCCGGGTCGGGCGAGTGGAACTCGCAGGTCGAGCCGAAGCTCAGCAGCCGGACCTTCGAGCGTTCGAAGCGCTTGCGAACTTTTTCGCGCTCTTCGGCTGAGATCGACGGCTCAATGCCGTGCTTGTGTTCGGTGCGAAGCTCGACGGCTTCAAAGCCGGCGGCTTCGAGCTTCGTGATGATGGTCTCGACGTCCCAGTCCTTGAGGACGTTATAGGTTACGGCCCCGAGTTTCATGACGGTTCCCCTTGATCGTGCGTTCAACGAAAACTCATTGTAGACTAAATCGGAGAACCGATATGCAGCCGACTAGAAGACGATTCATTCACACCGCCGGAAGCGCGGCGGTGCTATACAAGCTGGCCGGGCCGAAGCCCGAGCTGAAGGCGGCCGGGCCCAACGACAAGATCGGGATGGGCTTTATCGGGGTGGGCATCCGCGGGTCCTACCACCTGGACGTTTTCAAGAAGGCGCCCGGCGTGGTTCCGATCATGGCGGCGGACTGCTACGACGGACACCTGGCGTGGGCCAAGGAGACCACCGACGGCAAGATCGAAACCACGCGCGATTACCACGCCCTGCTCAACCGCAAGGACATCGACGCGGTGGTGATCTCGACGCCCGATCACTGGCACGCGCGCATGATCCTGGACGCGCTGGCGGCGGGCAAGCACGTGTACGTCGAAAAGCCCATGACCTACACGATCGACGAGGGCAAGCGGATCTGCGAGGCCGCGAAAAACTCGGGCAAGCTGGTGATGGTGGGAAGCCAGAACAAGACCTCGGCGCTCACGGCCAAGGCGCGCGAGGTGGTGAAGTCGGGCGCGCTGGGCAAGATCAACATGGTGCGCCTGGCCACCTACCGCAACTCGCCCGAGGGAGCCTGGGTCTACCCGGTTCCGGAGGACGCCTCGCCCAAGACCATCGACTGGGCGAGCTGGCTCGGCCCGGCGCCCAAACGCGAGTTCGACGCCACGCGGGTCTTCCGCTGGCGCTGCTGGTGGGAATACTCGGGCGGCGTGGCCACCGACCTGTGGGTGCACGAGCTGACCACCATGCACGAGATCATGGACGTCAAGGCGCCCCTGTCCGCCGTGGCGCAAGGCGGCATCTTCCGCTTCGACGACGGGCGCACCTGCCCGGACCTGCTCAACGGGGTCTACGAATACCCGGGGTTCATCCTGGAAATCACCGCCAACCTGGGCAACTCGAGCCGTTCCACCGGCGCCATGATCATGGGCTCGGAGGGCACGCTGACCTGGGGGCGCGGAGGCGTGACCGTGACCCACGAGCCGGCGGCTTCCCCCGTTGCCTGGTACGGGCTGAACGGCTGGACCAAGGCGGCCAAGGAGAAGTACCTGGCCTCGCTGGGCATCGCCCCGGGCCAGCGGCCGCAGGTTCCGCCCACCAAGCCGCCCCAGACGCACCCGGTCGAGCGCGGATTCGAGCACTGGGAATACTTCCTGAAGTCGCTGCGCGAAGGCACGCCCAGCAAGGAGACCGCCGAGGAGGGCCACCACGCGGCCGGCGCGGCGCACCTGGGCAACCTGGCGTTCCGCAAGAAACGCCGCCTGCGCTGGGACATCGCGACAAACAAGGTGAGCGAGGGGTAGCCAGAGGTTTCGCCCTGAACATCCCTAACGACTGGTACCGATCCTGGCGGCGGGCGCCTGGAACACGCCCTGGCGTGGACCAGGGGCGAAAGGGACCGGGGTCGCGTCACCAGGCTCGAATCCACGCTGAGCCGAGTGAACCATTACAGCGGCAGAAAGATAACAGTGTTCTCCCACTCTTCGGCCTGGGATGCCGCCCACACCCGCGCGGGATGACAGTGCCCTCACGGGCTGCCTCAATCTTGGCGTACAGAGACGGATGATCCCGGCGGGCCTGTTCTCGAAGGCGCACGAAGTCCGCTTTGCCGGCACGAAGATAGGCGTCCATCGTATCGCGATGGCCCAGGTAGAACGCGATGGCGCCGTAAACTTGCTCGAGGTTCAGCGCAGGAAAAGACTCGACAATTCCGTCCGGCGACTCTCCGCGCAGGAACGCGCAAACAACCGAGTCCAGTGAAACACGGCTTCCCGCAACCCGGTATGCCCCGCCCGCATTCTCGACGTAATCCTTAGCCACGGGACGCCTCCTTGCTTCCATGTTCGCACAGGAAGGCCACCGGGTTGATGCCCCTTCGAACTCCAGCCGCGACCTCCGGAATCGGCCGGCCCCGCGAGGTCTTCAGCCCGCTCCGTTCCGAGAATTCAAGCAGCCAAACGGACTGTGAAGAACCAAGGTCAGCGAAGCACAATAATAAGGTATTCGCCACATTGCCCCGCGGGCGGCAGCGCCGTACTCTGGAGGCATGAGGGCTTTTTGCCTGACGCTGCTGTGTTGCGCCCCGGCCTGGACGCAGGCCAGTTACACCTACGACCTGAACGGCCGGCGCGTGGAGGGAACGCGGATGGCCGCCGGCAAGCTGGGCGGCGGCTCGTTCACCGTCGAGAGCGCGCGTTCGGCCAGCGGTCGCGTAATTCCCCTCGAGAGGGTGGAAGAGCGGGTGCTGCAACAGGATAGCTCGACCCGCGTGGTCGAGCGCATCCTGCGGCGCTTCGACCAGAACGGCCAGCCGGCCAGCGTCCAAAAGGTCCGCGTCGAGGAACGCAAGAACCCCGACGGCACCACCAGCACGGAATCGCTCACCTGGCAGACGGACGTGAATGGCCGCTACGAGCTGACCGAGCGGGCGCGCGGCCTGGTGCGGCCGGTGGAGGGCGGCAGCCGGTCGGAAGTGACCGTCGAGCGGCCCACGCTCAACGGCGGCATGGAAACGGTGGAGAAGCGTACGGCCACCGAACGCAAGAGCGGAACGGGCGTCGAGCAGGAGGTCGCCGCTTTCCAGCGCGTCGCCGCCGGAGGGTTCGGCGAAGCCTGGCGCCAGGTGACCAGGCGGAGCGAGGAAAACGGCCGCACGGTGGAAAACGCGGCGCAGTATGAGGTGGGGCCCTCGGGACGAGTCGAACTGGTGGGCCAGCGCGTGAGCCGCACCGTCAAGAACGCCGATGGTTCGGAGCGCAGCGAGGTCGATCTTTACCGGCTGAACATCCCCGGGCGCCCGGTGGCGGATCAGCCGCGGCTTCGGGAACAGCAGATCCTCGAGCGCCGCCCGGGCGCCGGCGGCACGGTGGTGGAAAGCGTGAGCGTGCGCGAGCCGGCCCCAGACGGCTCGAAACCCTCGGGCGCCTATCGCAAAGTCGCCCAGCGCGTCTGCACGGGCGAGTGCCGGTAGGGCGCGAGTTACGAAGTTCCCGTACTGACCGCTCCCTCACGGTCGCGGCTCGGAGGAGAACCTGGGGGAAGAACAAGCCCGCCCCGCGGTTTGAATTCGGCGGACAGGGCGACGTCCGGATCGGCAGGCGCTTCTCGGTGCATGTGCTGGGTGGCTTTCAGTACCTCGGATTCGGCGGCGGTGCGGAAGAGCCGAAGGGAGCCGTCAGCATAAGGTCTTTCCCCTAGCGCGGCCTCGGTGGTTGACCGTACAACGATTTGCCTCAGTACTTTTTCCCTATCCCTGTAACGTGCCGCGTAGTACTTCCGGGGCATGGTATAGGACGAACGGGAACGATACTCTAGAACTGGATTGATGTCATGAGCGAAGAGTCCCGTACGCGAAGAGCCGCCACGCCCTGGTGGTTCTGGTTCACGATGCTGCTGCCGCTGGCCTTCCTGGGCTGGTGCGGGTGGATGTTCCTGCTGGTCCAGGAATCGCGCGTCGAGGATACCGGACGTCTGGCCGCGCAGGAAAAGCTGAATCAACTGGAGCAGTCCCTGGTGCGCTTGCAGCAGGGGAGCATCGTTCTGTGGCGCATACCCATCGCGTCGCAGTCGCTGGAGCACTGGCGCGAGCTGTACCGCGATTACCGGGCGCAGGTCAAGCAACTGGACGGCAAGGATCCGGCCATCCGGGACGTCATGGAGAACCTGCTCAAGGTGTATGCCGCGGTGGGAAGAACCGAGCGCATCCGGCAGCAGTTGCTGATGTCCAAAGTCCCGGAAGAGGAAGCCCGCGGCCTGGAGGCGGAGTTTCGATCCAAGCTCGACGTCGCGCTGGCGGATCTGAAAGCCGCCAAACTAAAGCTGGGCACGGGCAGCGCGACCACCTCGAGGCTGGGGATGTGGACCGTGTTCGCCCTGGGAGCGGCCGGGCTGGCGCTACTCACGGCATTAACTCTGGTTGTGCTGGGGCGTCAACTGGCGCGCACGGCGCGGACGGAAGTCGAACTGGCGGACAACTGGCGCGACGTGCATGCGGTGGAGTCGCGCTGGCAGACGGTCATCAAGTCCGCGCCGGACGCCTTCCTGGTGACCGACGACAAGGGCGAGGTGCAGGCGGCCAACCTGGGCGTGCAGAATCTGATCGGCTACACCCCGCCGGAGCTGGTGGGACGGGCATTGAGCGTGGTGCTGCCGGCGCTGGGCCGGAAGAAGGCGCCGGAGGGAGCCGAACCCGGCTGGGTGGAAACGGAAGTGCGCCGCCGGGATGGAGAAAGCGTGCTGCTGGACGCCGCCATCCGCAAGACCCCGATCAACGGAGAGCCCGCCACGGTGGTGGTGCTGCGGCCGGCCGGCAAGGGGCGCGCGGAGGAGTCGCTGCGCCGCGAGCGGGACTTTTTGAACGCGGTCTTCGAAGGGGGCGACGTGATGATCGCCATGCTGGATGCGCAGGGCTGCGTCACCGGCATCAACCCGGCGCTGGAGCGCAAGTCCGGCCTGGGGCCGGCCGCGGTTCTGGGGCGCCGTTTCCGGGAGTTGTTCAAACTGGACCCGCTGCCGGTGGAAGGCGGCGCGGCTCGCTTCCCGGCGCCGCACGGCCTGAGCTGGCTGGTTCGACACGAGGCGCGGCGGCGCGTGATCTGGCAGGGGGCGGAACTGGCGGGCAAGGACGGCGCCATCCAGCACATCGTGGCGCTGGGCACGGACGTCACCGACTTCGTGGACGCGCTGGCGCCGGCGCCGCCCGCGCCGCAAACGGCCGAAATCCTGGGCGACCTCGCGGCCCGGGTCTCTCAGACGCTGGGCGATGCGCTGACCACCATCTCCGGCTACAGCGAACTGCTGCTGGATTCGCTGAAGCCCGAAGACCCCTCGCGGCGCGACGCCGAGCAGATTCTGGAAGCCAGCGAGCGGGCCGCGACGGTCACCCGGAGACTTCTCTCGTTCACCCAGCAGCAGCTTGTCCAGGCCGCTCCGATGGACGTGAACGCGCGCGTCGAAGGGATCTCGCGAAAGCTGGCTTCGGCCCTGGGGCCCGGGGTGAGGTTGCGGACCGAGTTGGAGGAACAACTCGCGCACGTCGAAATGGACCCGGAGCGGTTCGACGAACTGCTGTTCATTCTGGCGTCCAACGCCCGGGACGCGATGCCCCGCGGCGGCACGGCGACCCTGCGCACGGCTCAGACGCGCGCCGCGGATGAGAGCGTGTGGGTGACGGTGTCGGTCCGCGACACCGGAACGGGCATCGACGCGGGAACGCAGAAACGGCTGTTCCAGCCGTTCTTCACCACCAAGGATCCGCGCACGGCGCTGGGCCTGGGCCTGGCCACCGTGCGCGGGATTGTGGCCCGCTCGGGCGGCAAGATCCGGGTGGAAACCACGCCGGGCGCGGGCACCAACGTCTCGATCCTGCTGCCGCCGCTTTCGGCAGCGCCTCGCGCCCGGCCCGCCGGGACGGTCGCCAGCGGGCGTCAGGCGTAGCTGCCGCCGGCGGCCGCGTTCCTGGGGCCGCGATCGCGCGCCGCCCGCTCCAGGTAGCCGCTGGCGCGGAAGGCGGCCAGGGGATCCTCGGCCAGGCCTTTCGCCTGGCGCCAGGCAGCCAGCGTGGGGCGCACGTCTTCGGCGAAAGCGGACTTCAGGCACTCCTCGGCGTCGATCAGGTCGCAGCTCTTCTGGTAGCCGGCCAGCGCCGCCAGGTCGACCACGGCGGCCTTGGCGGCCATGGCCTGCGCCATCACCGCGGTCTGGATCATCTCCTCGATCTTGCTCTTGAGGTTGTGGCTCTGATCGATCATGTAGGCCAGGTCGGCCTTCCGGCCCGTTTCCCACTCGAAGAAGCGGATCTCGTGGAAGATCCGGAACACCTGGTAAGGATCGATCGAGCCCAAGGTGAGGTCGTCGTCGGCGTAGCGGCGGTCGTTGAAATGGAAGCCGCCGAGCATGTCCTCGGCCAGCAGCCAGGCCACGATCTGCTCGATGTTCTGCGCCTGGTAGTGGTGGCCGGTGTCGACCAGCACGCGGCCCTGGGGGCCGGAGGCCCTGGCCAGCAGCAGCGCCATGCCCCAGTCGGCGATGTCGGTGTGGTAGAAGGCCGGCTCGAAGGGCTTGTACTCCACCAGCAGGCGCTGGCCCGCGGAGAGCTTGTCGTGGGCCGCTTTGAGTCCTTCTTCAAAACGCTGTTTGCGCTGGCGGATGTTGGCCGTGCCGGGATAGTTCGAGCCGTCGGTGAACCACAGGGAGATGTCGCGGCTGCCGGTAACCTGGGAAATCTCGATGTAGTCCAGAATGTGCCCCACCGCGGCGCGGCGCACATCCGGATCGGGATTGGCCAGCGAACCGTGCTTGTAGATCTGGTCCTGGAAAACGTTGGGGTTGATGGCCCCGACGCGCACGCCGAAGCGGGTGGCCAAAGCCTGGACCTCGGGCGCGCCGGCCTTGCCCCGCGGGAAGTCCCAGAGCACGTGCACGGCCACGGACGGGCAGCAGCCGGTGAATCGGTGCACCTGGCCGGCGTCGCTCAGCTTCTCCTCGATGGTGGTCGCCGCGGCGGGTTGAATGAACTTCCCAAACCGCGTACCGGTGTTGGCGAAACCCCAGGACGGGATCTCGATATTGAACGCGTCCAGGGCCTTCCAGACCGCTTCCTGCTGTTGCGTCGAGAGCATCGCTTCCTCCTGAATGGAATGTCCGAACAGATAGTGTCTCTTCCGGGGAGGGTGCGCGTCAACGGCGGGCACGGCCGTCAGCAGCCGTCAAGAAATGGGACATCCTCGGAGGTTACTCGCTGGATGCCGGAATACCGCACCGCCTCGCGCCGATTTTCGCCGCCTTCGGCGGGCCACCCGCCCGTTACAGCAGGCGCCAGTCCGCGCTAGACTGGCTCCAAGGACTGTATACTGTTATCGTATACTGACACCAGATGGCCGA
>JACQZT010000446.1 GCA_016213755.1 Acidobacteriota bacterium
ACGCGCAGAAGGCGCGCGTGGAGAACGCCGGCGTGCTGACCGCCTCGGGACTCATCGCCGGCGAGGCCATGACCGGCCTGGTGGTAGCCACCTTCCGCTTCTTCGAATGGCCGCTGCCGCAGATCTTCAAGGACCCCTCCATCCTGGCCGGGTTCGGCGTGCTGGGGCTGATCGCCTTCGTGATGGTGGGCGTGCCGCTGCGCAACGCCTGCCGCCCGGACGAACCGGCGCCGCCCACGGCGATCATGTGAAGAGCCAATGCCCCGCATCGTTCATGAGGAAGCTTACGACGGCGTTCGCGAAAAAGCCGAACGGTTGGGCTTGCTCGGTCTGATTGACCAGGTGCGCTCCATCCTGACGGGATTTACGCTGCTGGTGGAAGAGCGGAAGGATGCCAACGGTGCTGCCGCGCTCCGGAAGATGATCGACTCAGGGTTCGAGGCAACTGCCGGTTGGAGCAAACAGGTGACCGGGTCCGCCGACTGGACCAAGAGAAAGACCGTAAACGGCACTACCCTCTGCATCCAGGTGGAGGTGCAAGTGTCGGCTCGGAGCGACTCGCTGATCCGCGACGTAATTCACCTGCGCGACTCGTTGGAACGTGGCGAGTTGGATATCGGCATTGTCGTCGTGAGCAGCAACAGGCTCGGTCTCTTCCTGACTGACAGGGTTCCAAAACTCAGCGACGCTCTGCGCACAGTGAAGGAAGCCCGAGCCGAGGATCTGCCGTTTCTCGTTATTGCCATTGAGCACGATGGCGCCGGACCTCCACTTCCAAAACAGAGGAAAAGGAAGGGCTGAGCTTGTCGATACGATCTTTGTGTGGCAGAGAGCCCTGTTCGATCAGGACGAGACGGATTGCGGCTGCGGTTCGTTTGACCTAAGCTGGAGGCAAGAAGGCGACCCGATGAAGCAGGTTTACCAAACTGAACTGGGACGACTGTTTCAAGCGGACTGCCTGGAGTTGATGGCGGGCATTCCCGACGGCTCCATTCACACATTTTTCGCGGACCCGCCGTTCAATCTCGGGAAGCACTACGGGAGCCGTGGAAGCGACAGTCGTACCGACGGTGAGTATCTGAAATGGTCGAAGGACTGGCTGAGCGAGGCGGTGCGCATTCTGGCTCCCGGCGGAGCGTTGTTCGTGTACCACCTTCCCCGCTGGCTGGTTGATTTCGCTGCGTTCTTGAACACTCACAGTTCGCTAACCTTCAAGCACTGGATCGCGGTCTACAAGGCCCACAGCCTTCCGATTCCCAACCGGCTTTCACCCAGTCATTACGGCTTGTTGTACTACGTTAAGGGAGACCGGCCCAGGGTCTTCGACCGGGACGCGGTGCGAGTCCCGGTCGAGCAGTGCAGGCATTGCGGCAAGGATGTCAAGGATTACGGCGGACACAAGAAATACCTCAATCCCAAAGGCATCAATTTAACCGACGTTTGGGACGATGTGCCGCCAGTTCGGCATCGCAAGTACAAGAAACGGCCCGCGAACGAACTGGCCCCCATCATCCTGGAACGGGTAATTCTGCTCACGACCGGGGAAGGCGACATGGTCTGCGATCCGTTTGCCGGGGGCGGGGTCACGGCGTACGTTGCGGAGCGTCTGAGCCGCCGCTGGATCTGTGGCGAGTTGAACGACTGCACACCGGCCAAGGAACGTCTGCTCGATCTCAAGAACGGCAGCCACCCGGAGTGGAAGTCGCCTCGCAAGCGACTGGCCGCGCGCCCCTCCGCTCCGCCAACCGAACTTCCGCTCGGAATCTGATCGATCATGCAGCCCCGCGCCTGCGCCGGCACTGGGCGGCCACCGTCTCGAGCTGCCCGAACTGGCAGGGGGTGAGCGTGTCGCCGTCGGCCTCGATGATGGCGTACGGGAGATCGGTCCCGAGCGAAAGCGAGTGGATCACGGCGGAGGCGGTGTTGGCCGGCGCGCAGTTGAACGCGCCGATGTTCACGTACCCGTCGAAGGTGCCGGAAGCCAGCAGGGAGGCGTAGCGGCCCACCGTGATGGGCGCCTCCGTATACCCATTCACCGAGATCCACCGGTGCCCCGCGCCCGTGATGTCGGCAAAACTCACGAAGGGACTGAACAGCAGGCCGCTGGCGGCGGCAATGCGGCGCCAGCGCCGGTCGAGCATCTCGATGAATCCGATGTGCAGCCGGGAGCGCGCCGCCCGCAGCGCCGTTTCTTTATCCTCCTCCCGCAGCAATTCCGTGAGCAGAACCGGCAGCGAGGATTGCTCGGCCGGCTGCGTGTGTCCGTACGCGAAACCCAGCCGCAAGATATCCTCGAATTCCAGAAAACACATGAACTCGGAGATCTCGGTGGTTTTGGTCAGAATCCCGCGCCGCTCGAAGAAATCCCGCACCGGCCCGTCGACGAAGATGCGGTTGATGCCGCCGAACAGCAGCACCCGCGGGGTGCGATCGACGGATTCCCGCAGCGGCACTTGCGCCAGCCGGCGCACGCCGCGCCGCCACTCGCGTTCCAGCGCCACCAGACCGCCCTGGCTGGCCGCCACCAGGCGGCCCTCCAGTTCGGTGAGCAGCGACAGCCCAGCCTCCCCGCCCAGGCAGCGGAGCGAAGAGCGCATCTCGGCGATCAGATCGCCCAGAATGTGTCCGGCCGCGCTCACCGCGCCGAACCGGTCGCCTTGGCCCAGGTAGTTGTTTCGGACCGACGGCCAGGCCACCACCGCGTTCTCCTCGCCCAGACGCTCAAACAGAAGCGGCGCGGCGTCGTGCCAGTTGCCGATCTGGCACGGGCCTTCCTGCTCCAGCAAATGAAACACGGTGACTTCGCCCGGCGGGCGCGCCCCCAGGTGCATCACCGCCTTTCCCATCATCGAGAGGAAGGGCAGGCATTCCCGGCCCGAGCAAACCCGGCGGGCGTGCTGGAGGACTTCGGCATTCGTATTGGGAACCGCCGCCGTGCGCCATCCGATGGCGGCATAGCCGGCCGCGACCATTTCGTTGAGGAAAGGGGGACCATCCGAGAGAGAAACGTGCACCACCTCGGGTGCGTTCAGCGCCAGACGCCGTCCCCCGCCGGTCACCACCGAGATGCGGCCGTTGGTCTGTTCCAGGCGGGCCGGCGCCGCGCGTCTGCCGGCCGGAGGCAGGGAAACGGCTTGCCGCCGCCGCGCCTCGATGATATCCAGGAACGCGCCGATGCGCGTCTCGAGGCCGGCATGCGCGGTGTGGGAATCGATCTCCAGAAAGCAGAACGGCCGGCCTTCCAGTTCGCGGCGCAGCCGGTGGTGCATCATCGCATCGGGACCGCACGAAAAGCAGGACAGGTCGCACAGGTAGCGGTCCGGGCTCCGCCGGGCATGTTCGGCGGCGGCCAGGACGCTGTGCGTGAAGTGCCACACGTTGTGCCGGTTGGCGGGCGGCGTGGACGAAAGGGCGTCGCCCGGGATGACGGTGAATCCGCGAGAGGCGATCTTGCGCGGAACCGAGAGGTTCACTTCCGGCGCATAGGCCACGTAGGGACGTCCGGTGAGGATCACCGCGGGTTCGTCCAGCCCGATAAGAGCCTGCTCGACCGCCGTTCGGTATGCCTGATCGAAGTCCGTCTGCCACACCCGGGCCGCGACCCACGAGGCCTGGGCGCGCTCCTCGCCAACTCCCAGCCGCGCCCCCAGGCGCAGCACCTCTTGTTCGGTGACCGTGGCCAAGTGCGGCGCCAGGCCCATCTCCGGCGACAGGATCCGGTCCGCGGCGTCCGGGAAAAACGCGGCGATCACGCCGGGCAGGTCCTGCGCGACCGGACAGATGTAGCCGTGCGCGTGACCCGGCGGTGCGGCGAACTCGCGCAGGTAGGGCAGGAACACGAAGTCCACTCCCTGCGCCAGCAGGTCGTCCACCGCCGCATGCATCAACTCGGCCGGGAAGCACATGGGAGCGCCCGTCCGCCGGCTGCCGTGGCCGGCTCGCGAGAGAACCACTTCGTAGCCCAATCCGGTCAGGAAGCGGGCATACAGCGGGTAGAGTTCGCAGGTGGTCAGAGCGAGCGGCAGGCCCATGCGGCCGCGCGGCCGCTCGGGCGGGGGCGGCGCAAAGGTCCGGAACATCGTCTCCTGCCGCAGGGCCACCAGGTCGCGTCCCTCGCCCTGGCGCCGGAGCGCCGGCCGGCGCGCCATTTCCCATTTCGAGCACAGGCCGCCGAAAGGAAAAGTTCTGCCGTCCAGTTTCACGCGCTGCACCTCGCAGCGGTTCTCGCAGGCCGGGCAGACGAAGGCCGGCTTGCGCTCCATCCGAACCCCGCCGAAGGAACTCAGCTCGCGATTCCATTCCGGCGCCGCGCCGGTGTCGAGCAGATCGCCCGCCATGCGCGCGGCGCCCTCGCAACCCATCAGTTCCGGCCGCGGCGGAACCGTCACCCGCGTGCCGGCCAGGGCGGCCACGGCCGGCGCCAGCGCCGGATTCAGCGCCACGCCGCCTTGCAGCAGGACGGTGCGGCCGATGTGCCGCGCGCCCACCACCCGCGACAGGTAATTCTCGACGATCGCGTAGACCAAGCCCGCCAGCACGTCCGCCCGCGGAACTCCACTCTGTAGCGCCGAGCGCACTTCCGAATTGATGAAGGCGGCGCAGCGCTCTCCAAACGCCACCGGGTGCGCGCTGCTCAACGCCAGCGGACCGATCCGCTCGATAGGAACCTGCATGTCCGACGCGGCCGCCTCTTCCAGGAAACTGCCGGTTCCGGCCGAACAGCCGTCGTTCATCGAGTAGTCCACCGGAACGCCCGCCAGCAAGGCCACGAACTTGGCGTCCTGCCCGCCGATTTCGAACAGCGTGTCCACCTCGGGCGCCACTTGGCGCGCGCCCCGCGCGTGCGCCAGGATCTCGTTGAACACCAGGCAGCCGTCCAGGTAAACCGAAACCAGGTCGCGCCCCGAACCGGTGACCGCCGCCTGCACCACGCGGGGCTCGCAGCCGGCCGTTTGGCGGCCGAGTTCGGCCAGGCACTCGAAGGCCGCCCGCACCGGGTTGCCGTGCGTGCGCAGGTAACAGGATGCCGCGACTCGGCCGGAATCGCGGTCCACGAGGACCGCCTTCGTGGTGGTGGAGCCCGCATCCACACCCAGGATCGCGCGCAGGCCCGGCCTGGGCGGCGTCACGCCGTCATCCTCGATCCGCGTGACCCGGTCGGAGAATCCGCTCAACGGCGGTCGCGTGGGGAACCGGCCGGCATCGGCCGGCTGGAGCCGGGAATTCGGGTCCGGAACCGGCTGCGGACCAGCCTTGCGGGCCGCCACCGCGGCGCCGAGCGCTTCCAGATAGCCGCTCTGGATCGGCGCCTCGAAGCGCGCCTCCGGCAGCAGCGCCGACAAGTCTTCCATCAATTGCGAGCTTTGCGCCAACCCGCCCGCAACCAGAACCCGCAAGTGCGGCCAGCCGGAAGAGAGGATGAGAGCCGCGATCTTGGCGGCCAGTTCCGCCACCAAAGAGCGGGCAATGTCGGCGGGCGTGCACTCGCCCTTGTTGAGCTTGTGCGTGGCGTCGGATTTGCAGTGCACCGAACAGCGCGCGGCCAGCGCCACCCGGCGGCCCGTCCGCGCCGCCTCCAGTCCCGCCGCCAGGTCCAGCCCCATGCGTCCGAACTGCTGCACCAGAAACTCGCCGCTGCCCGCGGCGCAACGGTTGCTCGCCAGCACGCGCCGCACCACACCGCCGGCCAGGCAGTACACCACGAAGCTCTCTCCGCCCAGGGATAGCGCCATCTCGGGACCAAAATGCAGGTGCTCCAGCGCCGCCTCAATCGCAATCGATTCCGGGATGTACGGCAGGGGAAGGAATGCGGCGGCCTGCGGACCGGTCACACAGGCGCCCGCTGGAACTCGCCTATCCCGCTCCAGCAGCGCGCGGATCACCCGGGCCGGGTCGCCGCCATGCCGGTGCACCTCTGCCCGGACAACGTCATCCGCGCACAACTCCACTCTCTTGACCGAGACGGCTCCGATGTTCCATCCCGCAAAGAGGTGGCGGTCCACCTTGGAACCTCCGGCTGTGTCTTAAGCATACACCCGGCCGCGACCATGAGTTTGCGGGCACTTGAGTTGGGTCCGATGTGGCGCACGTTCTCAACGTGCAGCGTCGCTCGTGCCGATGCCTGGAGTTCCTGCATTCCGCGGCGCCCGGAGGGCGGACGTGAGTCCCGCGCGGGTTGAAACCCGCCCGCCCTCCGGTGGCGGGCTGGCGATTTGAGCGACAATGATTCAAAATGCAACCTCAAGAGGTGAATATGCTCAAACGAATGACCTTCCCGGTCGCGGGCGTGTTGGCCGCCCTTTTGGTTTCCAGCCCGCTGTGGGCGCAGAGCCGCGACCCGCTGCCGGTGCCGGACCTTCCCGGCTACCGCACCCTGAAGTGCGACTTTCACATGCACACGGTCTTTTCCGACGGCGAAGTCTGGCCCACGGTTCGCGTGCAGGAGGCCTGGCGCGGGGGATTGGACGCCATCGCCATTACCGACCACGACGACTATCATCCCCACAAGGGAGAGGTGAGCGACGACATCTCGCGGCCGTACGAGATCGCGCGGCCCATGGCGCGGCAGCTCGGCCTGCTGCTGGTTCCGGCCGCCGAGATCACCAAGGGCAACCTGCACTTCAACGCCCTGTTCACAACCCATCCAAATGAGTTCAAGGGCCTCGAACTGGCCGCCGCCCTGCGCAAAGCGCGCGATCAGGGGGCCTTCGTGTTCTGGAACCATCCGGGCTGGAAGGAGACCGCGGCGTGGTTTCCCGCCGTCGCCGCCGCCCACGCCGACGGACTGATCCAGGGAATCGAATTGACCAACGGCCGCACCTTCTATAAAGAGGCGTTCCCCTGGATCGGCGAGAAGAACTTGGCCATCCTGGGAAACAGCGACGTGCACCGCCTGATTTCGACCGACTATGAACCACGCCAGCGCCCGGTGACGCTGGTCTTCGCTAAGACCGCCAGCCTGGACGGAATCCGCGAAGCCCTCGACGCCAAACGCACCGCCGCCTGGGTGAACGGCGAGATCTGGGGCGGGGAAGCCTGGCTCAAAGGCCTCTGGGAGGGGGCGGTGAGCCTGGAATCCGGCTCCCTGGAGTTCTTCCCGCGGATTCGGACCGCCGGGCTGCAATTCCGCAACCGGTCGGCGATTCCCTTCCAGTTGCGCCTGCGCGCCGCTCCCGCCTGGCTGCGCGTCCGCCTGGGCGACATCGCGCCGGAGAAAACCAGCGGCTTCTTCGTGGAGGCGGCCAAGGACGCCCCGGCGGGGATTCAGAACGTTGCCATCGAGATCGAGATCGCCAACCTGCACGCCGAGCCGGGCCGCAACCTGGTGATGAAAGTTCCGGTCACGGTCGTTGTAGCTGCTCCGACCGCGGGAAGCTAATCTTCGCCGCCCAGGTGAAGCGGGATGTTTTGCTCCACAGCCCAAGCCAGGCTGCAACTGAGGCAAAAGTCTTCCCCGTGCACGCAGCAGCCGAGCGGGGCCGCGCCGCGGAGCTGGTCCGAAATCGATTGCAGCAGTTCTTGCGCGTCCCACTCCGCGAGGCCTTCTTCGCACACAGACGGACCGGTGGTCATGGCTTCCCCCCTTTAAGGGAATTTCGCTACATTTCGCGTGCCAAACCGCGGCACAAGCGTTTGCAACAAGTTTCAGGATCTGGGTGTGCGAATTGCCGCACAAATCCCGCGATCTGGAATTCACGAATTGGGAGAAATCACCCACACCGCCCCAGCAGGCGGCGGATTCCTTCCTGGAACACTCCCGATTCGGTGAGCAGGCTGACCACCAGGTAGGCCTCGCTCTCGAAGTCGAAGAAGAAACCCGGCTGTACCAGGACGCCATCCCGATCCAGCAGCGCGAGCGTCCATTCCTCTTCGGTATGCACTCGCGGAACCTGCAAGACGGCGTACCAACCCCCTTCCACGGGCAGCGCCCGGCACGCCGAATCGCGGGTCATAGATGAGCGGAGAAAGCTTAAATTTGTTTCTGTTCGGAGCTGAATCTGATGTTTCACTTTCACTCCAGCCGGGAGCAGGCGCGGGAAGGCGTGCTGCACGGGCGCGCCGACGGAGAGGTACGTGTCGGCAATCAGTTCCAGCCGCTCCAGGGCGGTCTGCCGGAGTTCGGGCGGGCCGCCCGCGACGATCCAGCCCAGTTTCATTTGAGGCAGGCCGCTAACTTTGGACAGCCCGCTCAGAGAGAAGGTCAGGACCCCGGTGACCGACGCCAGGGTTTCGACCCGCCACGGATCGGCGCCGAAAGTGTAATCGGAAAAGACTTCATCCGCGATGATGGCCAGGCCGCGTTGCGCGCAGAAGTCAACTAATTGTTCCAGTTCCTCTCTCTTGATGAAGGAACCAGTGGGGTTGTTCGGATTGACGATTACCACCGCCCGGGCCCCGGCCGAGGTCGCTTCGCCCAGCCGCGCGAAGTCGATCATCCAGCCGTGGTCGTACAGCAGAGGATAGTGAACCAGGCGGACCGACTCGAGCCCGGCCAGGAATTCGAACAGCGGGTAGGAAGGGCGGGGGGCCAGGATTTCGTCGCCCGGGTCGGCCAGGAGTTTGAACAGGTAGGCATAGGCTTCGCTGGTGGACGCGGTCATGAGGATCTGCCCGGGGTCCACCGCGACGCCGCGGCCGGCGTAGTAGGCCGCGACGGTCTCGCGAGCCTGGGCGAGGCCCGCGGGCGCAGGCTGGTAGACCAGCGCGGCGGGGATGTCGAAGGCCGCGGCGATTTCGGCGGCCGGGTAATCGAGCCCCGCGGTGGTGGGATTGGACTCGGTCAGGTCCAGGATCGGAAGGCCCTGCGCGCGCCGGCGCGCCAGGGCTTCCGAGATGCGGTTGGGGTGCAGGTTCCAGTCCAGCCGCCGCGTGAACACATCCGCCATCATAACCCGGGGACAGACGGAACGCTCCCCGGATTTTGTGGATAAATACAACAATTCCTGGTTGGCGGACCCGGCAAAAAACCCGGGTAGGTCAGGCTGTCCCCTATTCTGGGGGAGCGATGTGGCCCATACTGGGAATCAAGAGGAGACTACTGGATGGCTGGAAACGAGTACACGGTTCCCGGTGTTTTCGATGTGATGGCTCAGCCCACCAATATGACCTGTTGGGCCACGGTGGGTGCCATGATGATGAACTGGCGCCAGCAGGTGTGCCGCTCGATTGCGAGCGCGATGGCCCAGGCCGGCTCGCCTTGGGACGGCATGTTCACTCGCGGAGAGGGACTCATCGCTTCGCAGCACCAAGGCTTTGCCAGCGCCTGCGGCATGCGGGTGGAACCCCTGATGTGCTATCCGCTCTCCACCTGGCTGGCGAATATGCGGCGTTACGGCCCGCTGGCGGTGGTGACGGCGAACCCGTACCACGCGCGCATCCTGGTGGGCGTCACCGAACGCGGCAACCCGCGGCAGACCTACTTCCGGGTCGTAGACCCGAACGGAGGCCGCCGCTACGACCTGGAGTTCGGCGCCTTTACACGGGACTTCGAGGCGGTGGCCCAGTCGCCGCGCTTCCAGCTCTGGCACTACTGAGCGCCTGCGCGGCGCTGCCCGCCTCGCTATCATGGCAGACATGCGAGTTGTCTCCGTCCTTCTGCTTTTGGTGTCCAGCGGGGTCGCGCAGAAGCGGCCCATCACGCACGAAGACGTCTGGCTGGCGAAGCGCGTGGGCGCGCCGACGGTTAGCCCGGACGGGAAGTGGGCGGTGGTTTCGGTCACCGAGCCGGCGTACGATGCGGCCAAGACGGTTTCGGATTTGTGGATTGTGCCGGTGGACGGGAGCGCCCCGCCGCGCCGGCTGACGCAAAGCCCGGGCAGCGAGGGCGGCGCGGTCTTTTCTCCCGATTCTCGGCGGCTGGCGTTTACGGCCAAGCGCGAGGGAGACGACGCGGCGCAAGTCTACGTGCTTCCTCTGGACGGCGGCGAGGCCACCAGGGTCAGCTCGATCTCCACCGGTGCGGCGAGTCCGGTATGGCGGCCCGACGGCAAGGCCATCCTGTTCCAGAGCCGGGTGTGGCCCGGCGCCGCCAGCGACGAGGAGAACCGCAAGCAGGCGGCCGAACACAAGGCGCGCAAGTACAGCGCCCGCGCCTACGACTCGTTCCCCTTCCGTTACTGGGACCGCTGGCTCGACGAATTGAAGCCGCACCTGTTCGTGCAGGCGCTGGAGGAAGGCGCGCAGGCGCGCGACCTGCTGGCCGGGACGAAACTCGCCGCAGGCGCCGGCTTCGACGGCCCGCGCGGCGTCTCGGAACCCGACCTGGAAGCGGTGTGGAGCCCGGATGGCGCGTGGATTGTGTTCACCGCCACCGCCAACCGCAACGTGGAAGCCTACGCTCCCAGCGCGACGCACCTGTATCGCCTGCCGGCCGCGGGCGGCGAACCGCAGGCTCTGACTTCCGGGGCCGACAGCTTCAGCCAGCCTCTGTTCGGGCCGGACGGCAAGACGCTCTACGCGATACACTCGCGGCGCGAAGAAGAGCAGCTTTACAGCCTCTCGCGGCTGGCGTCTCTCGCCTGGCCGGGCGGCCAGCCCCGGCTGCTCACGACCCAATGGGACCGGTCGGTGGGAGGCGTCGCCATTACGTCAGACGGCAGCCGCCTCTACTTCACGGCCGAAGATCAGGGCCACGACAAGCTGTTTACCATGCCGGCCGGCGGCGGATCTGTGACGCCGGTGATGGAAGTGAAGGAAGGCGTCTACTCGGGGCTGGCGATTCCGGAACACGCCCCCGCGCTGGTGGCGCTGTGGGGCTCGATGACCCATCCGGAAGACGTGGTGGTCATCGACGCGAAAGCCGGTGCCCACCGGTTCCTGACGGCTTTCAACAAGGAGCGCATGGAACAGATCGACTGGCAGCCGCCGCGCCACTTCTGGTTTACCGCCCGAAGCGGAGCGCGCATTCACAGTCTGCTGGTCCTGCCGCCGAATTTCGATCCTTCGAAGAAGTACCCGCTGGTGCTGTTCCCGCACGGCGGTCCGCACAACATGACCAAGGACCAGTTCTTCGTGCGCTGGAACTACCACCTGCTCACCTCGCCCGGCTACGTGCTGCTGATGACCAACTACACCGGTTCGACGGGATTCGGCGAGTCCTTCGCGGCGGCTATTCACAAGGACATCCTGCGCGGGCCGGCGGCGGAGATCGAGCAGGCGGCCGACGAGGCCATCCGCCAATTTGCGTTCCTCGACGGCGCGCGCCAGGCGGCCGCCGGCGCCAGCTACGGCGGCTATCTCATGAACTGGTTCGAGGGCAATTCGAAGCGCTTCCGCTGCCTGGTCAACCACGCCGGCCTGACCGACAACGCCTCGATGTGGGGCGCCACCGACGGCGCCTACTACTGGGAGCGGCGCAACGGCGGGCCGGTGTGGAAACTGGGCGGAATGTGGCGCGACCAGAGTCCATCGGCCTACGCGGCGAACTTCTCGACGCCCATGCTGGTGACGCACGGCGAGCACGATTTCCGAGTGCCCATCAACCAGGCCTTTGAAATCTACAAGCTCTTGCAGCGGCGCCAGGTGCCTTCCCGGCTGGTGATATTTCCCGACGCCAGCCACTGGGTGTTGAAGGGCGAGGACGCGCGCTACCACATGCGCGAAGTCCTAGACTGGCTGAAGAAGTACCTTTAAAGATGCGAGATGGAACCGGCGAATTGCTATAATCGGGGCAATTCGCATTCGCCATGTTAGCCCGCCTATGTTGGTGTCATTTGATTTGGTCCGTGTTAATCGCGGCCGACAGTCTGCCGCGGCGCAATTTCGTGGATCTCGAGATCTTCGACAAGATGGCCGCGCAAAACGTTTTGCCGGCGCGCCTGTCCGGGGACGAGGAGTTCCTGCGCCGGATCACGCTGGATCTCACCGGGCGCATTCCCGCGCCGGCCGAGATCCGCGAGTTCCTGGCCGATGCGTCGCCAAACAAGCGCGACCGGTGGATCGACCGGCGCATCGACGCGCCCGAGTTCACCGACAAGTGGACGCTGTGGCTGGGCGACCTGTTGCAGAACACCGCCTCCTCGTCCAACGTGAGCCGGCAGATCGAGGGGCGGAACGCGTTTCACAACTGGATTCGGGGCTCCATCGCAGAGGACAAGCCGCTCTGGCAGATCGCCTATGAGGCGGTCACCGGCGAGGGTGTGAACTACGCTCCCGCCTCCGGCGCGGCGAACTACCCGCTGGTGGCCATCGCGCCGGGCGGTCCGTCGCAGGACGCCTGCGACCAGATGCTGGTGCGTTCGGCCAGCGCGTTCCTGGGCCTGTCGCACTATGACTGCCTGCTGTGCCATAACGGGCGCGGCCACCTGGACGGCATCAGCCTGTGGGGCGCGGGCACGACGCGCCTGGAAGCGCAGCGCATGGCGGCCTTCTTCGCGCGCCTGCGCTTTACGCGCCAGTCGAACACGGCGCTGGAAAACTACAACAGCTACCTGGTGTGGGACGCGCCCGCCGGCACGTACGATCTGAATACCAACTTCGGCAACCGGCCCAACCGCGTGGCGCCGAGCGTGCAGGGCCGGCCGCTGGTGAACCTGACGCCCGAATACCGGGGCACGGGCGCCACGCCGCGGCCGGAGAACTGGCGGGCGTCGTTCGCCGAGTTCATGCTCAACGATCCCATGTTCGCGCGCAACCTGGCCAACCGGATCTGGAAGCAGATGTTCAATCTCGGGCTGGCGGAGCCGGTGGATGCGCTGGATCCGGCGCGCCTGGATCCGGACCACCCGCCCCCGGCGCCGTGGACCTTGCAGGCCACCCACCCGCGCCTGCTCGAGCGGCTGGCGCGGGAGTTAAAGGACCGCAATTTCAGCCTGCGGGCGCTGGTGCGGATGCTGGCGCAGTCCTCGGCCTACCAGTTGAGTTCGCGCTACGACGCCGAATGGAAGCTGGAATACGTGCCCCTGTTCGCGCGGCACTATGCGCGGCGGTTGGAAGGCGAAGAGGTGCACGACGCGATTGTGAAAGCCACCGGCGTGATGCCGAAGTACACGGTGCAGGACTGGCCCGTGGCGGTGGAGTGGGCCTTGCTGTTGCCTGAGCCGGCCGAGCCGCGGTCCAACGGCGCGGCGCTGGGATTCCTGAACTCGTTTCTGCGCGGCAACCGCGACAACCTGCCGCGCGCGCAGTCCGGATCCATTCTTCAGCAGCTTTACCTGATGAACGACGCCTTCGTCACCACGCGGGTGAAGAAGGCCGCCTCGCCGGGTTTGCAGGCGGTCTCCGGAATCGCCGGCAACGAGGCGGCCGTGAACGAGTTGTTCCTGCTGTTTCTTTCGCGCCGTCCGAACGACTACGAGCGGCAGCGGGCGGTGGCGCATCTGGACCGCGCCGCCACCGCGGCGGCGCGCGACGCGGCCATCGAGGACCTGGCCTGGGTGTGCATCAACAAAGTCGACTTCCTGTTCAGCTACTGAGGAGAAGAGAGCATGAAAAACGAACGCGGGATGGGACGCCGGATGTTCTTCCGCCACACGGGCGCGGCGGTGGGCGGCTACTTTCTGCTGCCGGCGCGGCCCTGGGAAGTCTCGGCGCGCGCGGCGGTTTCCCCCATTGGCACGGCGAAGAACTGCATCTTCGTCCTGCTTTCGGGCGGGCCGAGCCACACGGATACTTTCGACCTGAAGCCCGGCGCGTGGCTGCCGGCCTCCTTCAACCCCACCCGCTACAAAGACCTGCTCTTCCCGCAGGGCTTGTTCCCGAAACTCGCCGAACAGGCGGATTCGCTGGCCCTGCTGCGGTCGGTGCGCGCCTGGGCGCTGGTGCACGAACTGTCGCGGGAGTGGGTGCAGATCGCGCGCAATCCGGCGAGCGGATTGGCTAAGATCGCGCCGCACCTGGGTGCGGTGGTGGCCATGGAACTGTCCGCCCGATCCGAAAGGCAGGTGCTGCCGCCCTTCGTGTCGCTCAACGCCGGCGGAGGCCCCGAAGCGGGTTACTTCCCGCCCGAGTTCGGGCCGTTCTATGTCAGCCCGGGCGGCGGCGGGCTGGGCAACACCGCGCACCGCGACGGCCCGGCGGCGTTCGAGCGGCGCTACAACCTGCTGCTGGAGATCGACGCCGAAGCGCGCGCCGGCTTTGACCAGGCGCCGGAGGTGCAGAACATGGCCTCCTACAACCTGGCCGCGCGCCGGCTCATGTACGACACCCAGGTCGATCGCGTCTTCACTTTCGACGCCGCCGAGCGGGCGCGCTACGGCAACTCGGGCTTCGGCAACGCCTGCATCACGGCGCGCAACCTGCTGCGCTCGAACCTCGGCACGCGCTTCGTGCAGATCACCCAGGGCGGGTGGGACAACCACACCGGCATCTACACCGGCGCGCTCAACCCGGTCAGCGCGGCCTCGGTGGGGCGGCAGTTCGACGCCGGGCTGGGCACGCTGATGGCGGATCTCAAGTCGGACGGGCTGTTCGACGAAACGCTGATTGTCGCCGTGGGGGAATTCGGCCGCACGGTGGGGACGCCGAATTCGCAGGCCGGGCGGGATCACCTGTTGCAGCAGGCGGCGCTGATGGCGGGCGCGAGGATCCGCGGCGGGAGAGCCATTGGATCGACCAACGCCGAAGGAAGCGCCACCGCCGAAACGGGCTGGGCGCGCGCGCGCGACATCCGCCCCGAGGACCTGGACGCAACCGTCTACTCGGCGCTGGGCATCAACTGGGCGACGGTGCGGCGCGACGACCCGACCGGGCGCGGCTTCGAATACATTCCCTTCGCCGCCAGCCAGGATTTGTACGGCCCGGTGGAAGAACTGTGGTGAGGCCCGCCGGTTACCGCTTGTTCGGCCTGTAGCGGAACTGCATCCAGGCGCCCAGTGCCGCCAGGCCCGCGCCGGCGATCCACAGCAGCGTGAGGCGGAAATCGGCCCAGCCGTCGAAGACGTGCGGCGAGAAGACGAAGCCCTTGATCATCATCAGCAGGACCGCTACGCTCCAGACCAGGAAGACCACCCGCAGGATGCCTTTCACCGCCAGTGCCGTGATCGCAATTCCGGTCAGGCCCAGCGCGAACAGCCACCAGGTGAGGGCCGTCCCGCTCCAGGGCAGCACGTCCAGGCGCAGTGTATGCATGCCCGTGCTCAGGGCGACAATCGAAAGGCCCAACAAGAACAGGGCCACCAGCAGATGAAAAACGTAGCCGTAGATTCTGACAATCATGCCCATCACGCTCACCGGAGATCCTCCGTATAGTTCCGAAAACATGCCATTGTATCAGGTTGCGGGTCAGCGTGTGGTGGCGCGAAACCGGGGCGGGTTATCGGTCCCGGCGAACTCCGACGCGGCCCGCCAGGCCAGTTTCAGGATGCGACCCATCTTGGCGTAGTTGACCGTGTCGGGCGTGTCCCGGGCGGTGTGGTAGTCCGGGTGCATCCCGGTGAAGAAGAACACCGCCGGAATGCCGCGCAGCAGAAACGGGTAGTGATCGCTGCGCGCCAGCATGCGCAAGGCGGGTTCGCGGTCCCACTTGTCGTTGAGCTGCAAGCCCACGCCGGCGTTGGCCCGATCCATCGCCTCGCGGGCGCCGGCGCCGAAGGTCAGGGCCATCAGGTTCAGCTCGTTGGAGGTGTCGGCGGCGATTTCGATCAGACCCTTGGTCTCCACCGTCTCGGCTTCGTTGCGGCCGATCATGTCGAGGTTCAGGACCGCGCGCGTGGTTTCGAGCGGGCGGGGCGGATGCAAGGTGTAGTGATAGGCGCCCAGCAGGCCGCGCTCCTCGGCGGCCAGGGCCGCGAAGACCAGGGTCCGCCGGGGCTTCACCGGACTGGCGGCGAAGACCCGCGCCAGTTCCACCAGCCCCGCGGTTCCCGAGGCGTTGTCGTCGGCGCCGGGCATGTAGCCGGCCTCGCCGTCCGCGCCCAGATGATCGTAGTGGCCGCAGACGAGGACGGTTTCGTTTTTCAGTTTCGGATCGCTGCCTTCGATCATGCCCACCACGTTGGCGGTCTTGGAGCGGCGGCGCTCGGAGAGCACAATCCGCACCTCCGCCTCCACTCCGGGCAGGGCCAGCGAGGCGGGCTTCGCGGTCGCATCGATGGCGGCCTGCAAGGCCGCCGGCGTCTGCCCGGCCGCGGCGATGAGCGCCGCCGCGAGCTTATCCGAGATCGAGAAGACCGGAATGGCCGGCGCGCCGGGGTCCAGCGCCTGGGAGGCGACCGGCGGGCCGGACCGCGCCGCGCCGCGGCGCCGCTGGAGCAACTCCCGGTAGGCCGGATGCTTGCGATTCGGCTCCGCGGCTGTCAGCAGGGCCACCGCGCCGTGCCGCAGAGCGTTCGTCATCTTCATTTGGCCGGTGGCGTGGAGCGTCATCTCCCGGCCGTTGAAGATCGAGGCCGGGTCGTACTCCTGCGGTTCGTCGTCGAAGACCAGCACGATCTTGCCGCGCGCGTCGAGGCCGGCGTAATCGTCGTAACCCAACTCGGGGGCGGTGATGCCGAAGCCGGCGAAGACCACTTCTCCTTTGGCCTGGTAGTCGCGCGGAAAACTCCCCGAGGCTTCGGGCGACCGGAAGGATTCTTCCCTGTCCCGCCACCGAACCGTCAGGCCGGAGGACCGGGAATCCACGCGGTATTCAATCACCGGCACGGGCTGCTTGAACGACGTGCCCGCCACCGGCTGCAATCCGGCTTTGGCAAACTCCGCGGCCACCCATTCCAGCGCCACCTCCGACCCGCGCGCTCCGGACTGGCGCCCCTCCAGCGCGGGCGAGGCCAGAAAAAACAGGTCCGCGCGCACGCGGTCCATGCGGATGTTCTCCGGCTGGGCCGCCAGCGGTCCGCCGAGCAGAAGAAGGGCGCACAGCGTTCTCATCCCGCCGAGTATAGCGGAGCGGGCCGGGCTTGCGCTTCAACTACGAAAAAATTCGTTGACAATACGAAAGACTTCGTATATCGTGGAGTCGTATGGCGCCCAAACGCGGTCGCGAACTTCCCCGGCCCACGCGCTCGGAACTGGAGATCCTGAAGGCTCTTTGGGAGGACAGTCCGGCCACGGTGCGGCAGGTGCACGAACGGTTGAGCCGGGCGCGGCCCACCGGGTATACAACGGTGCTCAAGCTGATGCAGATCATGGCCGGCAAGGGGCTGGTGCGGCGCGACGAGCGTGAGCGGGCGCACCTGTACCGTCCCGCGCTGGCGCAATCGGAAACCGGAGGGCGGCTGGTGGACGAGTTGATCGACAAGGCTTTCGGCGGGTCGGTGGGGCGGCTGGTGCTGGAGGCGCTGTCGCGCCAGCCGGCGACGGCGGCCGAGCGCGAGGAGATCCGGCGCATGCTCAACGAGCATGACGAGGCGAGGTGAGTCATGGACGGAATGAACGAGTTGATCTTAAGTCCGGGATGCGAGGCATTGGGCCGGGCGTTGCTGCATTCGTTGTGGCAGGGAGCGGCGCTGGCGGCGCTGCTGGCTTTGGTGAACGGGCGGCTGGGGGCGCGGGCGCGCTACGGCGCGGCGTGCGCGGCGCTGCTGGCGCTGGTGGTTTCGCTGGGCATCACGGTGGCTCTTTGCTATGAGACGCCGTTGCCGGGTTTGGCGCCCGGCGGCCTGGATTGGATTCCGTGGCTGGCGCCGGTGTGGGCCGCGGGCGTGCTGGCCATGTCCTTGCGCCTGGCGGTGGCGTGGGCCGGATCGCGCCGCCTGGTGCGCCTGGCCGGGCCGCCGCTGCCGGCGCGCTGGCAGGAAGTCGCGCGGAGCCTGGCCGCGAAAATGCGGGTTCGGAAGCGGTTTCGTCTGCTCGAATCGGCGCGCGTGCCCGGGCCGGCGCTGGTAGGCTGGCTGCGACCGGCGATTCTGGTTCCGGCGGGAGCGCTGTGCGGGCTGAGCGCGGCGCAATTGGAGGCCGTGCTGGCGCACGAACTGGCGCACCTGGCGCGCCGCGATGCGCTCGTCAACCTGCTGGTGAGTTTCGCCGAAGTCGCGCTGTTTTACCATCCGGCGGCGTGGTGGATCGGCTCACGCATCCGGCGCGAGCGCGAGCACTGTTGCGACGACCTGGCGGTGGCCGTGTGCGGCTCGGCGCACTTGTATGCCGGGGCGCTGCTGCGGCTGGAAGAGGCGCGGCCGGCCCGGCGCGCGCTGGTGTTCGCGGCGCGCGACGGCGATTTGGCGGCGCACATCCGCCGGCTGGTTCACCCGGCGCGAACCGAACGGGTCGAGTGGCGCGCGGCGCTGGCCTCGCTGACCGGGTTGCTGGCCATTGCGACGGTGGCGGCCGCCCTCACCGTGCAGGAACCCCGGCCCGAACCTCCGAAGCCGCCCGCCCCGGCAGCCAGCCAGAGCGAGCGCGACCGCATTTACCAGCGCTTCGGCCCTCCGGACGAGATCGTCACCGAGGGCGGCCAAGAGAGGTGGTTCTATCGCCGGCTGCCCGGCGTGGGCGACCGGGTCTCGTTCGAGTTCCGGGACGAGGGAAGAACCGCGGAGTTGAAATCCCAGAGGGAAGCCTTGCAGCGCTCGGCGAAAGAGCTTCAGCGCCGCGCGAAAGAGGAACAGGTCAAAGCCGTGCGGGAACTCGAACGCGCGCAGGAGAGGTTGAAGCGGCTGAAAGAGGAACAGCGGCGGGTGGAAGAGGAAGCGGCCAAGCTGAAGGCCGAACAGGCCGGCAAAGCGCGCTGAGCGCGCGATCTGGCATAATTCGGACATGTTTACCGCTTTCGAACACACCGGCATCGCCTCGCCCGACCACAAGAAACTGGCCCAGTGGTACGTGGAGATCTTCGGGTTTGAGATCGTCTACCAGTCGGCGGGCGCCACGTTCATAAAGGCGCCCAACGGCTCGATGATCGAGATCATCGCGGCCGAAGGCGAGCGCGTCGGGCTGGCCATGAAGCAGCCCGGCCTGCGGCACATCGCCCTCTCCGTGAGCGACTTCGACGCCGATCTGGCGCGCATCCACGCCGCCGGCGTCACGTTCCTGAGCGAACCGGTGATTGCCAAGGGCGTCAAGGTGGTCTTCTTCACCGATCCGGAAGGCAACATCCTGCACCTGATCCAGCGCGAGAAGCAGCTCTAAGACCCGGCCGGCCGGGAGACCAGTCCCTAGATCTCCACCGGAGCGGAGGCCACGATGGGTTTGCCGCGCGCCGAGCCGGAGATCCACAGCGAGAAGACCTGGAAGCGGAAGCCCGATATGGTGACCACGACCGCGTCTTCGTTGGTGTTCTGGTTGACGCGGGCGACGGTGACCATCGAGGCATCCATGCCCCAGAAGCCGGGGGCGGGCGGCGCCGGCGCGACGGTTGTGCCGTACAGGACCAGGTTGCGGGCGCCCTCGGCATCCAGGGGATGAATTCCCGCGTAACGCGCGGCGGCCCGGGCCCGTTCGCTGAGGGTCTGATGGACAAATATCACCTGGCCGAAATCGAGGATCGCCAGAACGGTGGCGATCAGCACCACCAAAACCAGGATTCCTTCGATCGCGCCTTGTCCCCGCTGTCTTGGTCTGTGTTGCATAGTCCTCTAGACCGGATCCCAAGATCCGACGTACGGGAAAGAGACCATTGGTTTCCCGTTCAGGGTCAGGTTTCCGAACACGCCGTTGATCTGGTAGCCGGAGATTGCCACCGTCACCCGCGACGGCACGCCATTGGAGAAGGTCATCTGCACGGTCACGTTTCCGGGGGTGAGACCGGCCGGCACGGTGACGGTTCCTCCGGCCGGATCGCCGTAGAGCGCCATGTTCCGCACCGAGGCGGCGAAGGCGGCCGAGGGCGTGGCGGTGCCCGAATCGTAGGTGCGCGTGGCGGCGTAGCGGGCCGCGGCGCGCACGGAGGACTCCAGGTTGTTGTAGACGAAATAGGAGTAACCGTATTGAAACGTGCCGGCCAGGATGGGGAAAAGCACGGCCATGGCGATTCCGAATTCGATCATGGCGTTGCCGCGCTGGCGCGGACGAGTGGAGGCGGGCTTGGTCATAGCACCAGCCGGACGACGTAGGCGCCCGGTCCTCCCGCCCCGTTGTGGTCGCTGCCCTGCACGTAGTTGCCGACGTACTCGGCGCAGAAGGGCTTGTTGCCGCCGTTGGCGGCCAGGTAGGTGCTGGGTTCGGTCAGGAAGAAGGCGGCGAATCCCAGCACCCGGTAGTCGGGATTCCATGTATTGACCGGCGCCAGGATCACGCGGCGGCCATTGCCGGTCCGGTTAGCGCGGTACTCCGCGTACGTCGTGGCGGTTAAGTCGGTATCCTGCCGCACCCGGTTCACGATGCTGTCCTGCTGGGTCTGCTTGGCGCCGCCGCTCATGACCACGGTGTCGCCCACGGCCAGCGGCCGGGTCATCCGGTCGGCCTCGATTGTCTGGCGGATGTTCTCGGCGCTGGATTCCTCGATGAAGCCGCGTTCCGGGCCGGTGGCGTTGGCGGCGTCGATGATGGACTGGATATCGTCGCCCTCGCACACGTTGCTGTGGTGCAGTTTCGGCTCGGCGGCCCAGCGCAGTGTGTACAAGTGGCCGGGGACCAGACCGAAGTTCGGGTCGGCTGCGTCGTGGGCGATGGGCGAGAAGGGAAACGATCCTTCGCGAAAGCCGGTTTTGGGCACCTGTCCCGCCACGGAGGCGGCGTCCACCTGCCCGCGCGAGGAGCCGGCGACAATGGGAATGAAGTACAGCGGCGGATTGGTGGTGGCGCGCACGCGGACAAAAAGCACTCCCGCGGCCGAAGCCGGGTTGGCATTCCAAGGGCCGGTCTGGAGCGTGGCGAACTCGGTTTTGGTGCCCGAGAAGACGGTGGTTCCCAGGTGCCAGCGGTTGGTGTTGGCGGTGACGGCGCTGCGCGCCCGCGTCAGGCCGGCGAGGGTTCCGTCGAGTTGGACGGCGGCGGTCAGGGCAGCCGAGTCGGCGAAGGTTTGGGCTTCGTTGCGGGCGATATACATGCGCCCGAGGTCCACCGAAAGTCCCGTCATGGCGATGATTCCGATGGAACAGGCGGCCGCCGTCATCAGGGCGTAGCCACGTTCACGCTGTTTCACTCTGTATAACATGGCACCTCCACTTTTAACTGATAATCGGCCAATTCCCTCCGGATCGAACACCTTAGAACGGCGCGGCGATTGCCTCAGTGTCCGGGATTTGGGATTTTAAGCGGGCATACTTCGGGTCGTACAGGGTCTGGCGGAGTCTGCTATTCTGGGCAGCCGGGTATGAACTTGCGCCTCTCGATTGTCTGCCTGCTCTCGCTCACGGCCGCCGCCGCGGCCGGGGGTCCGCGTATGATCCGTGCGCTGGATGTCGCGCGCGTGTGGTCCGGCCATCCGGTAGGTTTCGATCTCCTGACCGTGCGCGGCCGGCAATTCATCGCCTTCTGGGACGACCAGCGCCGCATGACCATCGCGGCGCGCAAGCTCGGCTCCCAGGCCTGGCAGTTCGCACGGCTGCCTTCGCAGCTCGGCTGGGATAGCCACAACTATATCGCTCTGGCGGCCGACCGGGACGGTCACCTGCACGTGAGCGGGAACATGCACGTCCGTCCGCTGGTGTATTTTCGCACCACCCGCCCGTGGGATATCGACAGCTTCGAGCCTGTGCATCGCATGACCGGCGCCAACGAGCAGCGCTGCACCTATCCGGACTTCCTGACCGGGCCGGCGGGCGAGCTGATCTTCACCTATCGCGACGGGCGCAGTGGCAGCGGCGACCAGATCTATAACCGCTACGACCTCAAGGCCCGCACCTGGCTGCGCCTGCTGGACCGGCCGCTGACGGACGGGCAGGGGCGCATGAATGCCTATTTCCACGGGCCGCTGGCCGGCCCGGACGGATACTTTCACCTGGCGTGGGTGTGGCGCAATACGCCCGACTGCGCCACCAATCACGACCTGACCTATGCGCGCAGCAAGGATCTGCGGCACTGGGAAACCAGCGCCGGCCAAGCGCTGGCGCTGCCCATCCGGGTGGAGACCGGCGACATCGCCGACCCCGTGCCTCCGGGCGGCGGCATCATCAACGGCTGCGCGCACATCGGCTTCGACCGGAAGAAGCGCGTGGTGATCGCCTACCACAAGTTCGATGCGAAGGGGAACACCCAGGTCTACCTGGCGCGTCTGGAAGAGGGCCGCTGGAAGCACTACCAGATCAGCGATTGGAATTACCGCTGGGAGTTCCAGGGCGGCGGCGCCATTCCGTTCGAGATCCGCCTGGGGGCGGTGCAGCCCGAACCGGGCGGGGGACTGCGGCTGGAGTATCGCCACATCCAGTACGGACAGGGCGCGTGGAGGCTGGACGAAGCCACGCTCAAGCCGGCGGGCGAGCTTGAGCCGCGACGCCAGGCCCCGGAGGAGCTGTCAAGACCGGAATCGGCGTTCCCCGGCATGGAGGTGCAGTTCAAGAGTGGCGTGAGCGACGACAAGAGCCGAAACTGGCTCCTGCGCTGGGAGACGCTGGGCGCCAACCGGGACCGCCCGCGCCCGGGCCCCCTCCCGGAACCCAGCCCGCTCCGCCTCTACGAACTCGCCCGCTAAAACCGGGGACAGTACACTCAAACACCAATTTCGAAATTGGTGTTTGAGTGTACTGTCCCCGGTTTTAGCGGGCGAGTTCGTAGAGGCGGAGCGGGCTGGGTTC
>JACQZT010000064.1 GCA_016213755.1 Acidobacteriota bacterium
CCATGACTCCCGGGATCATGGCCCCCAGCGGTCCTCCGCCAATAAAGCCGCGCAGCCCCCAGCCGAGGGACATGGTGAGGCCGGGAAACAAAAGCCACACCCAGGGAGACCTGTTCATGCGCTCACCATCCGCCCCGTGCGATACGCCTGGTTGGCCAGGTGCGCGGCGCGCGCGGCGGCGGAGCACAAGCGCACCGGCGCGTTGGGCTCCTTGCGGCTCCGCACGCAGTCCAAAAAGTTCTGCATGTGGTCGATGGTGCCGTCTCTCGTCGAGCGCATCGAATCCGATGGTTCGGGCAGGTGACTCTTCTCGGGCGGGACAATGCCCTCCGGATACACCGCGAAGCCGTCGCGATTGATCTTCAGCATGGCCCGCTCGCCGCGGAAGACGATGTTGCCGCCCTCCAGGGTGCAGGTCAGGGCGCCGCTGTAGTTGACGCTGAAACCGGGGTACTCCCAGGCGGCGGTGATCGTGTCGGGACATTCCAGGAATTTCAAGATGTGCACTCCGCCCGAGGCCGCCGCCGTACGGGGCTCGTAGGCGTCCATGTACCAGTGGATGACGTCGCCGTAGTGCGAGTGCAGGTCGGTGAGGTGCCCGCCGCCGAAATCCCAGAACCAGCGCCAGCGGAAATAGCGCAGGGCGTTCACCGGCTGCTCCGGCGCGGATCCCAGCCAGCGCTTCCAATCCAGTTTGCCGGTCTCCACGGTCAGCTTTCCCGGGTCGGTGCGGGTGTAGTTTTGGTACCAGGAGGAAAGCACCAGCGGGATGCGCCCCAGCTTGCCCGAGGCGACGATCTCCTTCGCGGCTTGGAAGTGCTCCCAACTGCGCTGCTGGTAGCCCACCTGCACGACGCGGCCGCTCTCGGCCACGGCCTTCTCCATGTGCGGCCCCTCGGCGACGGTCTTGGTGAGCGGCTTCTCGACGTAGACGTCCTTGCCCGCGCGCACGGCGTCGATGGCCATGGGCACGTGCCAGTGGTCCGGCGAGCCGATAATGACCGCGTCGATGTCTTTGCGTTCGAGCAGGCGGCGGTAATCGGGGATCTCCTCGGCGCGCGGCTCGAGCTTCTCGCGCGCCTCGCGCCGCCGGGGCTCGTAGACGTCGGAGAAGGCCACCAACTCCGCGCCCTGGTCTTTGGCGTACTGGCACAGCAGGCGCGCGCGCCCGCCCACGCCGATGCCGCCCACCCGGATGCGGTCATTGGCCCCCAGCACGCGGCTCATCGAAAGGGCCGTGGGTGCGGCCATCAGGAAAGTGCGGCGGCTGTCGATCATGTCTGCGTCTCCTAACCGTGGTATCTTACTACCTCGGGAACATGAAAATCACGCGCATCACCACCGCCCTGCTCGAAGCCAACTTCGATTGGAACTTTGTCAAGATCGAAACCGACGAGAAGATCACCGGCTACGGCGAAGTGTTCAACGGGCCGGCCATGGGCGCGGTGGTGCGCGAGTACGCGCGCCTGCTGATCGGCGAAGATCCGTCCTCGATCGACCGCGTGCTGCGGCGCCTGAAGCTGAGCGCGGTCCACGTCTCGCCGGGCGTGGCCTGGCACGCCATCCTGGGCCTGGAAGCCGCGCTGCTCGACATCCTGGGCAAGAAGCACCGCATGCCGGTGTGGCAGATCCTGGGCGGCAAGTACCGCGACGAAGTGCGCATCTACGCCGATTGCCACGCCGGCGACGCTCTCAGCAGCATCGACACCCTGCTCATTCCGCGCACGCCCGCCTGGATGTCCGGCGCGCCCGACGCGCGCGACCCCTCGAGCGTCCACCTCAAGCGCCACGGCTGGGACGCCGCCGGCGGGGAAGAGCTAACGCCGGCTTCCTACGCCCGCCGCGCGCGCGAAATGGCGGGCCGCGGCTTTCGCATTCTGAAGTTCGACATCGACGTGCCCACGCCGCACGAAACCGACGAGTACAACCGCGACCTGAGCCGCGGCGAAATCGAGTACGCCAGCGCGCTGGTGGGCGCCGTGCGCCAGGAACTCGGCGAGGACATCGGGCTGGCCATCGACTGTCATTGGAACTACGGCGTGCAGGCGGCGGTGGAGCTGGCGCGCGCCATGGAGCGGCACAAGCTGCTGTGGTTCGAGGATCCCGTGCCGCCGGAAAACATCCGCGCCCTGGGCGAGGTGCAGCGCAACACCGCCACCCCCATCGCCACCGGCGAGAACCACTATTTCCGCCTCGATTTCGAGCGCCTCATAACCGAAGCCGGACTGCGCGTGCTGGCCCCCGACATCCAGAAGATCGGCCTCTGGGAAGGCCGCAAGGTGGCCGACCTGGCCGACCTCCACTACGTCGGCCTGGCCATCCACAACATCGCCGGACCGGTCGGCACCATGGCCGGCGTGCATCTTTCCGCCGCCATCCCCAACCTCCTGGCGCTGGAGTGGCACGCCGCCAGCGTGCCCTTCTTCGACCAACTGATCAAGAACGCCGAAGGCCCCCTGATTCGCAACGGCAAGGTGCGCGTCCCCGATACGCCGGGCCTGGGCATCGAACTCGACGAAGACGCCGCCTACCGCTACCGCAAACCGGGCGAGCCATTTTTCGAGTAACGTGGCGCGCGCACTCGGTTTCTACCTTTTGCGGCGCCCGGAGGGCGGACTTTAACACAGCCGCCGCGTTCACGCGAGGAGAGCGGGGAAGAAACCCCGCGACAGCCGCGGCAGTTTGCATTCTGGAAATGAGGACGAACTGCAGCTATGGCCCGCCCGGCACTGGTGCGTGATGCCCCAGCTTTAGCATGGCCCCGCAAGGCAGGAGAACATTAGTGGGGCGGCGACGGCACTCCTCCGGATGAGAATCCACGTTTCTGCCCGGATGGCGCTCGAACTCCGCACTACGACCGCATTTGAGCGCGACCTTCGGGGCGCCGGCAAACGGGGCAAAGACCTGGACAAGCTGGAACTTGTCGTCGGGCTGTGAGAGTATCCCGGCGGCGCCCCCCCTATTTCTGCAACAAGAAGTGCCCCACAAACATCGAGTCGATCCCCGAAGAGTAGAAACTGCGCACGGCGTCGCGGGGGGTGCACACCAGCGGGTCTCCGAAGAGGTTGAAGGAGGTGTTGTACAGCACCGGCAGGCCGGTGGCCTTGCCGAAAGCGTTGAGCAGGCGCCAGTAGAGCGGGTTGTCCTCGCGCGAAACGGAGTGGACGCGCACCAGGTCGTCGCCCAGGATGGCGCTTGAGAACGTCTTGTGGTGCTCGGGGCGGACGCGGCCGACGGTGGCCAGGAAGCGGGCGTTGGGGCCGACCTCGAAGTACTGGGAGGCGAGTTCGGCCGGGACCGAGGCGGCGAACTTGCGGAACGGCTCGCGGTGCTTGATGTAGGCGTTGAGGTTCTCGGTCGAGTAGGCGTTCAGCGGGGAGGCCAGGATGCTGCGGTTGCCCAGCGCGCGGGGGCCGAACTCCGTGCGCCCCTGCATCCAGGCCACGATCTTGTCGTCGGTGACCTCGGCCACGGCGGAGTCGATCAGATCGTCGCCGGTGAGCAGGTAGCGGAAGCGCAGCTTGCAGTTCTCCAGCACCTGTTTCATCTCTTCCGGGGTGAACTCCTGGCCCAGGCACAGGTTGCCGAGCGAAGCGCGGCGCGCCTGGTGAAACACCTTGTGCCAGGCGTGGAGCGCCGCGCCGATGGCGGTGCCGGCGTTGCCCGCGGCCGGCTGCACGAAGACGTTCTTCCAGGCGCCGGACCGTTCCAGGGCGGCCACGAGCAGGGCGTTCAGCGCGACCCCGCCGGCCAGGCACAGGTTCTCGCCGCTGCCAGCCATGCGCAGCACCGCCCGCTCGACGGCGCGCTGAAGGCCCGCCGCCACAGCCGGTTTGAGCTTCCCGGGAACCGCCGCGCCGTCGGCCAGCCCCAGCCGTTCGTAGAACCGGGCGCTGAAGCCGCCGTGGCTCAGGCGGTCGCCGTCGAAGTAACTCCGGTCGAAACGCGGGACGCGATCCTCGCCCAGCGAGAGGATGTCCAGAAACAGGCCCGTGAACTGGCCGTCGCCGGAGGCCGAAAGCCATTGGATCTTGTGCTCGTCGGCGCGCGGCTCGAAGCCCAGAAACTCGGTGACGCGGCCGTACAGGTCGCCGAACGAATCCGGGAAGTACATGTCCTGCTCGAGGTGCAGGGCGTTCCCCTCGGCGCGCCAGCGGGCGCCGCTGCGGAAGTCCGAGCCGCGGTCCAGGGTCAGCACCGTGGCCGCCTCGAACGGCGAAACGTAATACACCGACGCGGCATGTGCCATGTGGTGGCCCGCGATGTCGATGCGCGCGTTGGGATACTTCTGGCGGATCTCCAGGTGCGTGCCCCCGGCCGGTCCGGCGGCGATGGGACGCGCCAGGGCCACGCAGTCCACTCCGGACCCGGTCGCGCCCGCCATCTTGAGGCACGCGGCGATGGCCTCGGAAGGCAGTTCTCCCGCGCGCAGACGGCGCGTGAGTTTCTTCTGCTCGATGGCGGCGACCAGCTCGCCGTCCTTGAGAATCGCGCAAGCGGCATCGTCCAGGATGCCGCCGATACCCAGAATGATCATTTCGCCAACGCCTTTTCGATTTTGGCCCACGTGTCGCGCAACTGCACCGTGCGGTTGAACACCAGCTTGTCAACCGTCGAGTCGCGGTCCACGCAGAAATAACCCAGCCGCTCGAACTGGTAGCGGCTGCCCGGCGCCGCGCCGCGCACGCTCGGCTCCACTTGCGCGGAGCTCACGACCTCAAGCGAGTTCGGGTTCAGGTGCGCCGTGAAATCCAGGCCTTCGCCGGGGTCGTCGCCGGGGTTCTCGCGGATGAACAGGTTGTCGTACAGCCGCGCCTCGCACTCCAGCGCGTGCGCCGCCGAGACCCAATGAATGGTCGACTTCACCTTGCGTCCGTCTGGGGCGTTGCCGCCGCGCGTGGCCGGATCGTAGGTGCAATGGACTTCCAGAATCTCGCCGGTCCGTTCGTCCTTCACCACCCCCGTGCATTTGACGAAATAGGCGTAGCGCAGCCGCACTTCGCGCCCCGGGGAGAGCCGGTAGTACTGCTTGGGCGGGTCCTCCCGGAAGTCGTCGCGCTCGATGTACAGCACGCGCGAGAAGGGCACCTTGCGCGTGCCCATGGAGGCGTCCTCGGGGTTGTTGACCGCGTCCATCTCCTCCACCATCTCCTCGGGATAGTTGTCGATGACCACCCGCAGCGGCCGCAGCACGGCCATGACGCGCTGCGCGCGCTTGTTCAGGTCCTCGCGCAGGCAGTACTCCAGCAGCGCAAGCTCGATGGTGCCGTTGGTCTTGGAAACGCCGATGCGGTCGCAGAAAGCGCGGAGCGTTTCCGGCGTGCAGCCGCGCCGGCGAATGCCGCACAAGGTGGGCATGCGCGGATCGTCCCAGCCCGAAACGAACCCCTTCTGCACCAGGGTGAGCAGCTTGCGCTTGCTCAGCAGGGTGTAAGTCAGGTTGAGGCGGTCGAACTCGATCTGCTGGGGCGCGTAGATGCCCAGGTTCTCTACGTACCAGTCGTACAGCGGCCGGTGATCCTCGAACTCGAGCGTGCAGATGGAATGGGTGATGCGCTCGATGGAATCGCACTCGCCGTGCGTGTAATCGTACATGGGGTAGATGCACCACTTGTCGCCCGTGCGGTGGTGCTCGGCGTGCAGGATGCGGTACATCACCGGGTCCCGCATATTCAGGTTGGGCGAGGCCATGTCGATTTTCGAGCGCAGGGTGCGGGAGCCGTCCGGGAACTCGCCGGCGCGCATGCGCTCGAACAGGTCCAGGTTCTCTTCCACCGAACGGTTGCGGTAGGGGCTTTCCCAGCCGGGCTCGGTGAGGGTTCCGCGATGCTGGCGGATCTGATCGGCGGTCAGGTCGCAGACGTAGGCCTTGCCGGAACGGATGAGCTCGACGGCCCATGCATGAAGCTGGTCGAAGTAGTCGGAGGCGTAGAACAGCCGGTCCTCGAAATCGAAGCCCAGCCAGCGCACGTCTTCGATAATCGACTGGACGTATTCGGTCTCCTCCTTGCACGGGTTGGTGTCGTCGAAGCGCAGGTTGCACTTGCCGCCGAATTCCGCCGCCAGGCCGAAGTTGAGGCAGATCGACTTGGCGTGGCCGATGTGCAGGTAGCCGTTCGGCTCGGGCGGAAAGCGCGTGTGCACCCGCCCGCCGTACCGGTTGGTCTCCAGGTCCCGGATAATAATGTCCCGGATGAAGTTGGACGGCCGGGCCGGTTCGTTGTCGTTACTGGGCATAGTTTGGGATCCTAACGGAGCTTCTCCAGGGCCTGGCCGATTCGCCGCAGGCAGGTTTCGCGGCCCAGCGCCGCCAGGGTTTCAAACAGCGGGGGCGCGTTCTTGCGGCCGCAGACGGCCACCCGGATGGGCTGGAACATCTGGCCGGCTTTGACGCCCAGGGCGGCGGCTTCGGCCCGCAGCGCGGTTTCCAAACCTTGGTGAGTGAACTCGGCCGCGGCCAGCGCCGGACGGGCGCGCTCCAGCACGGCCAGCGCCATGGCCGCGTCGCCTATCTGGGGGACGAGTTCGGCCGCTTCGTACGGCGCCAATTGGTCGAGGAAGAAGAAATCGGCCACCGCGGGCGCGTCGCGAAAGGTCTTGATGCGTTCCTGAATCAGCGGCGTGACGGCGCGCAACTTGCCCGCCTCCACCGTGTAGCCGGCCGCGGTCAGGTAAGGCTGCAAATGAACGGCGAGCTCGCCGGGCGGCATGGCGTAGATGTGCTGCGAGTTGAGCCACAGCGCCTTGGGATCGATGGGATCTTCTTCCGTGAAGTTCACCACGGCGTTGGAGCGGTTGATGCCCTCGAAGGAGAAAACGTCGATAAGTTCCTGGCGCGACAGGCGCTCGCGGTCGTCCTTGGGCGACCAGCCCAGCAGGCACAGAAAGTTGACGTAGGCGTGCGCCAGAAAGCCCGCGTCGCGATAGGTCATGACGCTCACCACCGCGCCGTGGCGGCGCTTGGAGAGCTTCGACCCGTCGGGCGCGATCAGCAGCGGCAGGTGCGCGAACTCGGGCGCCGCGACGCCCAGCGCCTCGAAAATCAGCACGTGCTTGAACGTGTTGGTAAGATGATCCTGCCCGCGGATGATGTGCGAGATGCCGAGGTCCGCGTCGTCGGCGCAGGAGGCCATGTGGTAGGTGGGCAGGCCGTTGGAGCGCAGCAGCGCGAAGTCCTCGATGTCCGCGCAGGCTTTGGCCTGTTCGCCGTAGACGGCGTCCTGGAATTTCACCACCGCGCCGCTCTCGCGCGGGACGCGGAAGCGTAGCACGAATCCCTCCCGTTCACCGTTTTCCGAGGGGGTATAGTCGCGGTAAGCGAGGCCCTTGTCGAGAATGACCTGCGCCAGGCGCTGGTGCAGTTCGATGCGTTCGCTCTGGCGGTACAGTTCGTCCCAGCCCAGGTCCAGCCAGTTGAGCCCGTCGAAGATCGAGTTCAGCGAGGCCTCGGTGTTGCGCTCAACGTCCGTGTCGTCGATGCGCAGGATCATCGTGCCATTGTGGCGGCGGGCGTATAGCCAGTTGAAAATAAAGGTCCTCGCGCTGCCGATGTGCAGATAGCCGGTGGGCGAGGGGGCAAAACGAACACGGGGCATGTAACTCCAGTATAAAAGACCGCCGGCGCGCCGCGTCACGCTACAATACCAGCAGAACGGAGACACATGCAGACCAGACGTCAGTTTCTTGGCACTTCCGCGGGCGTTGGCCTCGCCGTCGCAGCCAACGACAATATCCAGATCGCGCTCATCGGCGCGGGCGGCATGGGCATGGGCGACGCACGCTATGCGCTCCAGATTCCAGGCGTGAAACTGGTGGCCGCCTGCGACATTTACGACGGCCGGCTGACCCGCTCCAAGGAGAATTGGGGTCCCGGCCTGGCCACCACGCGCGACTATCGCGAGGTGCTGGCGCGCAAGGACGTCGATGCGGTGATCATCGCCACGCCCGACCACTGGCACGCGCGCATCTCCATCGAGGCGCTGAAGGCGGGCAAGGACGTCTACTGCGAGAAGCCCATGGTGCAGTCGCTCGGGGAGGGCCACGCGGTGATCGACGCGCAGCGCCAGACCGGCCGCATTTTGCAGGTGGGCAGCCAGTACGTCAGCTCGGCGGTGTACCTGAAGGCGCGGGACATGATCGCGGCCGGCGCGGTGGGCGAAGTCAACATGGTCGAGGCGTGGCTGGACCGCAACACGGCCCAGGGCGCCTGGCAATACTCGATTCCGCCCGACGCCTCCCCCGCCACCGTGGATTGGGACCGCTTCCTCGGCAAGGCTCCCAAACGGCCCTTCGAGGCCATCCGCCTGTTCCGCTGGCGCAACTACCGGGATTACGGAACGGGCGTGGCGGGCGATCTGTTCGTGCACCTGCTGAGCGGCCTGCACCTGGTCATGAACTCGATCGGCCCCGCGCGCATCTTCGCGACCGGCGGGCTGCGCTACTGGCGTGACGGCCGGGATGTGCCCGACGTCATGCTGGCCGGCCTCGACTATCCCAAGACCGCCGAGCATCCCGAGTTCACGCTCTCGCTGCGCGTCAACTTCGCCAGCGGCCTGCCCCGCGAGTCGTTCGGGTTCCGCTTCATCGGCAAGGAAGGCACCCTGACCACCTCGATGGGTTCGCTGACGCTCATGAAAACGCCGCCCGAGCCGGAACCGGGCTACAGCATCTCGACTTTCCCCAAGGCGGTCCAGGAGCAGTTCCTGAAGGAGTACCGCCAGAAGTACCCGGAGCGCCCCAAGGGCGAAGCGCCGCCGTCCACCGAGGAGCGCTTCGCGCCGCCGGCCGGCTACGACGCCCACCTGGAGCATCACCGCAACTTCTACGCCGCCCTGCGCAGCCGCAAGCCGTTCATCGAGGACGCGCTCTTCGGTTTCCGCGCCGCCGGCCCGGCCCTGGCCTGCAACACCAGTTACTTCGAGAAGCGCATCGTGAAGTGGGACCCGCGGGGGATGAAGGCGGGGTAGGGCCTACGACGCCAGCCGCAACGCTTCTTCCACCGCCGGGGAGAGCGCTATCGGCAGGAAGCAGTCCCGCGGGTAAAGGTAGTCCTCGCCAGACTCGTCGACGATGCGCAGCAGTGCCCGTCTTGCAGCGTCGTCGTCGGCGAGCACCCGGTAGATCTTTCGCGGTTCCAGGGATGCCGGGAATTCGGCATTCGAAACGCACACGACAAACCGGCTCGTCGCCGCCTCCGCCCCCCGGGCGGCGTCAGTCGAGAAGACGTTTGATTTTGAATTCTTTCTTGCCGATTCCGGATGCTTCACATCCAACCGCTCCCACACGGTCATTTCGAATTCAATGGCAGCCGGACGGCGCGGCTGGTCTGGACCGACATTTTCGCGGCTTCGATGATTTCGACCACTTCGGTGTTGATGTCCAAAGCGGTCAATCCCTCGATCGGCTTGCCGGACCTGATCGTGTTCACCATGAAAGCGATAGGCTCGGCGCGCTCGGGGGGCAGCGGCTCCAGCGGCAGGTCCAGGGTCTGGCGCCCCTTGCGCAGTTCGACCTTGCCGTTGGCCATGTAGACGCTCCCGCCCAGGCCGAACACCTCCAGGTCCTGGAAGCTGCGCGGAAGGTCCCAACTGCCTTCCAGCAGCGCCACGCCGTTCTTGTAGGACAGGATCATTGTTGAGTTGTCCTCCACCTTGGGGAACGTCTCGGGCCGCAGGTGGTTGACGTGGGCGAAGACCGAGTCGGGCTTGCCCAAATACCACAGGCTCCACAGCGCGTTGTAGCAGCCGAAGTCCATCAGCGCTCCGGCGCCGTTTTGCACCGGGTCGGTGAGCCAGGCGAAGAAGTACTTGCTGCGCGCGCCCTGGGAGCCGGGCCCGCCGTGCCCCACCACGCCGCGCACGCGCCACACCTTGCCGAGTTCGCCCGCGTCCACGGCCTTCTTGGCCGTGTAGTTGGCCGGCCACCAGGCCATCTGGTAGTTGGTCAGCACCTGGATGCCGTGCTTGCGCGCCAGGTCGCGAATGGCTTTGGCCTGCTGGAGTGTGGCCGCCAGGGGCTTTTCGAACATGACGTGGATCTTGCGCGGCGCGCAGGCCCGCACGATTTCCAGGTGCCGGTTGTTCTCGACGAAGGCCCACACGATCTGGGGCTTGGTCTCATCCAGCATCTTCTTGTAGTCGGAAAAGATCAGGGCATCGGCGGCGCCCATCTTTTTGGCCTCCGCCGTCAGTTCCGGGTTCGGCTCGGCGATGCCAACCAGTTTGGCCGCGTCGCCCTTGATCATCCGCGCCAGGGGACCCCAGACATGGGAGTGCACCAGGCCGACGACGGCGATCTTGGTATCTTGCGCGGCCAGCGTGGCCGCACCGAGCAAGGCAAGGAGAACAAAGCGCATGGTAAGTACCCTCGAACCGTCAGGGTAGCAGATCCGAGGCGGGGCGGGCTCTGCGGGAACCCGCCCCTGTGGGAAGCGCCGGATCGCGCCCCCCGCGGCGAACCTATTGCACCGCAAGGGTGACTCCGGACTGGCTCGTCCGGGTTCCCGCGCGGACTTGCACTGAAACGGCGTTGCCGGGCGTGGTGGCGGCCGGAATGCGCACGTTGATCTGCATGGCGCCGGAAACGAAGTTCGGCGCGGCGCCGGCATACAGGACTTCGGCGTCGCGGCCGTCGATCAGCACGGTCACCGGCAGCAGCGGTCGCGGATACGGCGTGGCGGTGTTCACCTTGCCGTCCACGCCGGGCGGCGTGGTGGGGCCTTCGCCGGTGGCGTAGATCATCACCACCGAACCTCGCTCGGCGGGCTTGGTGCCGGGGCCCTGCGGGCCGTTCACCGAGTAGTCCTGGTTCAGGATGGCCCCCTGGCCGCTGCCCTGCTGGTTCATGGTGAACAGGCCTGGCGCCGCGTCGGTGACGCCGAACTCGATGGCGGCGGAGAGCTGGTTTTTGTACTCCACCTGCATGCGCGTGGTAACGCGGCCGGCGATGCCATAAGGAACGATGCAGCTCAACCGGTCGTTCCAGACGTAGATCAGCGGCGACGGTATGCCGTCGAACAGCACGCGCGTTTCGGCCAGCAGTGTGTCGACCATCCCCTGCGCGTTGAGCTTCAGCGTGGTCAGGGCCGCCGGCCCGACGTTGGCGCCTTCGATGTAGACGATCTCGCCCGGCGCCACGGCGCCCGGCACATAGCTGGCCGCGTTGCGGACCGTGGTCACGCGCGGCACGGGTCCCGCGGTGACGGTCAGGGTCACGGAAACAGCCAAGGGGCTGTTGGAGGCCCCGGGCGAGGTCAGCGTGATCGAACCGGTGTAGCTCCCGGCCTGCGACAGCACCTGGGTGCGCACCGACACGCTGAGCGTCGCCGGAGTCGTGCCGGAACTGGAAGTCACGCTCAGCCAGTCCCCGCCGCTTTGGGTGGCGCTGGCGAAGGTGAAATTCGTCGTGCCCGGCGTGCTGCCGACTTGCAGCGACATGGCCGAGGGCGCGGTTCCACCCACTTGGTAGTTGAAATTAAGGGAGGCTGGATTCACCGCCAAAGTCTGTTGCGGAACCACGTTGAGGGTCACCGGCAACTGGAGCGGCGAGTTGACCGCGCCGGGCGCCACCACCGTGATCAGCCCGAAACACGGGGTGCCGGCCACCACGCTCACCGCCGCGGCGGTGACGCGGAGTTGCGCAGGCGTGGCGCTGTTGGGCGGCTCGACGGTGAGCCAGTTGCCGCAGGCGCTGGTGGTCGCTGAAGCCGCGAAGCTCACCGCCGCCGTACCCGATGCGGTCAGGCTGATGGTTTGCGGCGCCGGCGCGGCGCCGCCTTGCGTTTGGGTGAAGTTGATGGCCGAGGGCTCGGCTTTGAGGCTCGCTCCCGTGGTGACGGTGAGCGTCACCGGAATGGTCTGCGAGTTGGCGCCGACGACCGACACGGTGATGGTCCCGGTGTAGGTTCCCACCCCCAAAGAGCCGGGCACCAAGAAGACCTGGAGATTGGCGGGGGTGGTTCCGGCCAGCGGGCCGACCAGCAGCCAGTTCGCTCCGCCGGAAGTGGTCGCGAAGGTCACCGAGAAGTTGAGCGGGTCGCCCGTGCTGGTGAGCGCCACGTTCTGCGAAGTGCTGGCCGTCCCCTGCGGCACGTTGAACGGGACCGCGCTCGGGCTGGCGTTCAGCAGCGCGCTATTGCTCACCGTGAAGATGACGTTGATGGTGAGCGGAGCCGCGCCGCTGACCGAAGGCGTCAGCGTGATCGTGCCCGTGTACGTATCCGGATTCAGGCCCGCCGGATTCACCAGCACCGTCAGCATCGAGGGCGTGGTGGCGGCCGCGGGCGACACTTGCAGCCACTGGCCTCCCTTGGCGGTGGCGGTGGTCACGCTGAATTGCGCCGGAATACCCGAACTGGCGATCGCGACGGTTTGAATGGGCGGCGTGGCGCGGCCGGTCTGGAAGTTAAAATACAACGACGGCGGATTGGCGATCAGGGCCGGCGTGTTGGTCACTGTCAGGGTCACCGGGATGGTGGCCGTCGGATTGGCCGCGTTGGGCGCGGTGATGATGACCGATCCGCTGTAGTTACCCGGCAGCAAGTTGGTGGCGCTGGAGTTGAGGCTCACGGCCACCGTCCCCGGCGTCGTGCCGGCGGAGGGAGTGACGGTCAGCCAGTTGGGTCCGGAAACCACCGCGGCGATGGCGGTAAACGGGTAGCTCTGGGCCGTGGCTGTCACGCTCAAGTTTTGCGCCTGCGGCAGCGAGCCGCCTGGTTGCACGGTGAAACTGAGCGAGGCCGGCGAGACGTTGACGAACGGATTGGCGCTGATGTTCAGGGTCACCGAAATGGTGGTGGTCGGATTGGAGGCGCTGGGCGCGGCGATGGTGATGGAACCCGTGTAGCTTCCGCCCGGCAAAGCGGCCAGAACCGCACTATTCACACTCACCGTCAGGTCCGCCGGTGTGGCGCCGCCCGATTGACTCAGCACCAGCCAGTTGCCGCCGCTCTGCGTGGTGGCCACCGCGGCAAAGGGCAGCGTGGCGCCGGTCGAGGTCAGCGACAGCGTCTGCGAGGCGGGCGCGGCGCCGCCGGCCTGGTAGTTAAACGGCTGCAAAGAACTGGCCTTCAGTTCCGGCGTGCTCGCCACGGTGAGCGTGACAGCCACCGTCAGCGGGCTGCCCAGGAATCCCGAGGGCGTCAGCACCAGCGACCCGTTGTAGGCGCCCTGCGCCATTCCGGCCGGGTTCGCCGCCAGGATCACGGTGGCCGGGGTGGTCGCGCTGACCGGATTCACCGTCAGCCAGTTGCCGCCCGAGGCGGTGGAAACCGAGGCCGTGAATCCCTGCGGAGTGGAACTGGTCACCGAGACGGTTTGCCCCGCCGGAAGCGTGCCTCCGAGAGTGTAGTTGAAATTGACCGCCGCCGGCGAGGCCGCCAGCGGCGAGGTCGCCGTGCCGGAGCCTACTACCAGAGTCACGGTCAGGCTCTGCGGGCTGTTGGCCACCCCCGACGCCGCGATCGCGATGGTGCCGACGTAGGTGCCCTGTCCCAAACCGCTGGGGTTGACCACCACATAGGAGGCGATGGGAGCCGAACCGGAGGGCGGCGTCAGCGACAGCCAGTTTCCGTTCTGTTGAATCGAAGAGGTGTAGCTGACGGCTCCTCCCGAGGTCAGAATGAACAGAACCTGCTGTTGCGTGGCGGTCGAACCGATCGCTGCCGTGAAGGTGAACGAGGTCTGGCTGAGTTGCAGCGTGTTCTGCGCGCTAGCCGTCGCCGCCGCCAGAAACAGCATAGCGACTACCGCCAATGGAACCGTGATCGAGTGTGAGCGATGCATGTCCTTATTCTCCAACTGAAGATAGAATGGCACGGAATGCAATGAGTGTGCGGACGCAGACGGCCTGGCGGGGCAAGGAACGGGCCTTCCGCAACTAACCCATGCAATTTGCCTGCCATTTTGTATCTGGCGCGAAATCAGCGGGCAGGACGCCTGGCCTGTACCCCGGCGACACAGCCGCCGTGACAATCCGGTACGCCCGCGGTGCGATGATGAGGGGGAAACCATGCGCGCGCTGATCGACGCCAGCCCGCTGCTGTTGCGCAGCGCGGGCGTGAAAAACTACCTCTACCACTGGCTGGTCCACCTGCGCCGCCAGGCCGGCGGCGACCGCATCGACGCGTTCCCCCGCCTCGGCCGCCTAGGCCCGCTGACGCACGAGCGCAGCGTGCTTTCCCCGGCCGCGACGCTGCCGCGCCTGGCGTTCCTGCACTTCCTGAACATCCGCTTCAATCCGGCCATCGGGCTCGTCGCGCGCGGCTACGACGTGGTCCACGTCACCAACCAGTTGCGCCACCCCGTCCGCGGCGCGCGCGTCACCGCCACGGTCCACGACCTGACCGCGGCCCTGCTCCCCGAACTGCACACTCCAGGCAACGTGCAGGCCGACGCGCGCTTCACCGATCACGTGCTGCGGCGCGCCCGCGGCCTGATCGCGGTCTCGGAGAGCACGCGGCGGGACGCCCTCCGCCTGCTCGATCTGGCGCCCGAACGCATCCGGGTGATCTATTCCGGTGTCGACCCGCGCTTCGCGCAAGCCGGCCCCGAAGCGGCTCGGGAAACGGCCCAACGCCTGGGCCTGCACAAACCGTTTGTCCTGTTTCTGGGGACCGTGGAACCGCGCAAGAACCTCGACCGCCTGCTGGACGCCTGGCAAGCCCTGGCGCCGTCGCTGCGCGAGGAGTTCGAGTTGGTGGTGGCCGGCCCGGCCGGCTGGGCGGCCGAAGCGACTCTGGCGCGCCTGCGCGCGGTTCGCTATCTGGGATATGTGGCCGAGAGCGATCTGCCCGCCCTGACCCGCGCCGCCACTGCGTTCGCCTACCCGTCGCTGTACGAGGGTTTCGGATTTCCGGTGGCTCAGGCCATGGCCGCCGGCGTGCCGGTTCTCACCTCTAACGTTTCCTCGCTGCCCGAGGTGGCGGGCGAGGCCGGCGTTCTGGTGGACCCGCTCAGCACCGGGGAGATTCGCGCGGGGCTGGATCGCCTGCTCACCTCTCCCAGCCTGCGCGCGGCGCTGGGCGCGGCCGGCCGCGAGCGGGCCGCGCGGCTGTTTCGCTGGGAAGATTGTGCCCGGCGGTCGCTCGAGTTTCTGCGCGAAGTCGCCGGAGCGGGCAATTAAGTTAAATTAGTAGGGCAAGCTTCAGCTTGTCCAGGAGGCAGCATGGCGGAAGAATCCCTTCGGTTCATCCCCGCGGACCCGGCTCTCGGGCCGGTGCCGCGGCTGCTGATCCCGAAGTGCGAGAAGGGGATCGGGACGGTCGTCTCCCAGGCGGACTCGACCTGGCTGATCGACGGCGTGGCCGTGAAGCCGTTCCCAATCTGGCCGGACGACCGGGGCTACTTCCTCGAGGTCCTGCGCCTGGGCCAGGGTCTGGCCGCGGAGTTCCCGCGCGAGAGTTCGCAGGTCTCCTGCGCGCTGAGTTATCCCGGCACCATCAAGGCCTTCCACTTTCATCGTTTTCAATCCGATCTGTGGGTGCCGGTGGCGGGCATGCTGCAAGTGGCGCTGGCCGACTTCCGCGAGGGTTCTCCCACTTTCGGCCGGCGAAACACGCTCTATCTCGGCGCGCTCCGCCCCTGGCAGGTCCTGGTTCCGCCCGGCGTCGGGCACGGCTACAAGGTGGTGGGGACCGAACCGGCCACCCTGGTTTACGTCACCAACCGGTTTTACGATCCGGCCGACGAGGGCCGCATCGCCTACAACGACGAAGATATCGCCTACGATTGGGAGACGCAGCACAAATGAAGCTTCTGGTCACGGGAGGCGCGGGCTTCATCGGCTCCGCGTTCGTGCGCATGGCGCTGGCCGAGAACCGCGCGGCGCTGGTGGTCAACCTGGATAAGCTGACTTACGCGGGCAACCTCGAGAACCTGGCGTCCGTCGCCGGAGACTCGCGCTACCGTTTCGCGCACGCCGACATCTGCGACGCGCCGCGCGTGAACGAAGTGCTGGCCGGGGTCCAGCCGGATGCGATCGTCCACTTCGCCGCCGAGTCGCACGTGGATCGCTCGATTCTCTCCCCCGAACCGGTCTTTCAGACCAACCTGCGCGGCACCTTCACCCTGCTCGAAGCGGCGCGGCTGAACCGGGTCCCGCGCTTCCTGCACGTCTCCACAGACGAAGTCTACGGCAGCATCGAGCCGCCGGACGAAGCCGGCGAGGAGTATCCGCTCAAAGCCAGCAGCCCTTACTCGGCTTCCAAGGCCGGCTCGGACCTGCTGGCTCTCTCATACTTCGTGACTTACCGCCTGCCGGTTACCGTCACCCGCGCCTCGAATAACTACGGCCCGTACCAGTTTCCCGAGAAGCTCATCCCGCTGATGCTGACCAACGCCTTCGAGGGGCTTCCTCTCCCGGTCTACGGCGACGGCCGGCAGATCCGCGACCGGCTGTCTCTCGAGGACCCCTGCCGGGCGCTGGTCTCCGTGCTCTCCCTGGGCCGGCCGGGCGAGATCTACAACATCGGCGGCAACTGCTCGCTGCCCAACCTGGAAGTGGTCCGGCGCATCCTCCGAGCCACCGGCCAGCCCGACAGCCTGGTCCGCACCGTCGCCGACCGCCCCGGCCACGACCGCCGCTACGCCCTCTCCAGCGCCAAACTCCAGCGCGAAACGGGCTGGTCCCCGCAGGTGAGCTTCGACGGCGGCCTGGCCCGCACCATCGACTGGTATCGCCAGAACCAGGAATGGGTCCGCCGCGTCAAGAGCGGGGAATATCGGAACTACTACGAACTGAACTACGGCGGACGGTAGCGGAGAATCGGGTCACCCCGCTGTTCCGACGTTGCTCGTTAACCCAACTTTCGCAGTTCCGAACGGTTTTAGGCCGAAAATGTCATGAAACAGGATGTAAGTCTTTTGTTTCCGTAGTGGGCACGTCGAAAGCCATTGTAGTGCAGACCTACCCCCTTTTCGGTTGGCCGAATTTCTGTCATGCTGCGGGAAACGATGTTTCTGCGCAGCCACACTCGCCACAAGGATGGCAAGGAGCACCGCTACTTCAGCATCGAAGAGAGCCGTCGCGTGGCGCGGGGCAAGTCGGTGCAACGCCGGGTGCTGTACCTGGGCGAGATCAATGACAGCCAGCAGGCGTCCTGGCGCAAGAGCCTGGAGGTGTTCGACGAAGCCGGGCATCGCTACACCACGCTGAGCCTGTTTCCGGAGGATCGCGAGATCCCTCGCGACGCGGTGGACAGCTTGCGGGTGAAGCTCTCTGAGATGCAGTTGCGGCGGCCGCGCGCGTTCGGCAACTGCTGGTTGGGCTGCGAGCTGTGGCGGCAACTGCGACTGGACGAGTTCTGGCGGCGGAAGTTGCCGGCGGGCCGCGAGGCGGTGCGCTGGGCGCAGGTGCTGGAGTTGCTGGCGGTGAACCGGCTGATCGACCCCGGCAGTGAGTTTCGCCTGCACCGGCAGGGGTTCGAGCGCAGCGCGATGGACGAGCTGCTGGGAGTGGATTTTGCGGTGGCCGCCAAGGACCGGCTGTACCGCTGTTTGGATCGGTTGCTGGACCACCGGCAGGAGCTGTTCACGCATCTGCGGCAACGCTGGCAAGATCTGTTCGACGCGCGATTCGATCTGTTGCTGTACGACCTGACCAGCACCTACGTGGAAGGCGAGGCGGAGGAGATTCCCAAAGCCCGCCACGGGTACAGCCGGGACAAGCGCTTCGACTGCAAGCAGGTGGTGATCGCACTGGTAGTGACGCCGCAAGGATTCCCGTTGGCCTACGAAGTGATGGCGGGCAACACGTCGGACCGGAACAGCCTGCGCGGCTTTCTGGACCAGATCGAGGCGATGTACGGCAAGGCACGCCGCGTGTGGATGATGGACCGCGGCATTCCGAGCGAGGAGTTGTTGGCGGAGATGCGCGCGCCGGAGCGGGAGATGTTTTACCTGGTGGGCACGCCGCGCGGCAAGATCCGGAAATACGAGAAGAAATGGCTGGCGTTGCCCTGGAGCAAAGTTCGCGAGTCGGTGGAGGTGAAGCTATTCGCCGACGGCGCCGAGATGTATGTGCTGGCCAAGAGTGAAGGCCGGCGGGCGAAGGAAACGGCGATTCGGCGGCGGAAGCTGGCGCGCTTGCTGTGGAAGCTGCGCGCGATGCGGCGCTCGTTGCCGGCGCGCGACGCGCTGCTGATGAAGATCGGCGCGGCCAAAAGTGAAGCTGGGCGTGCGTTCGGATTTGTGAAGGTCACGTTGCCCAAAGCCAAAGCGGAAGTAACGCGCGAGAGTTTCCAGTTCCGGTTGGACAAGCAGAAGCTGCAGGCCGCGCAACTCCTCGACGGTCACTATCTCCTGCGGACGAATCTGACCGGGGAGAATCCGGCGGTGCTGTGGGATCGCTACATTCAACTGACCCAAATCGAAGAAGCCTTCAAGTGTTTGAAGAGCGAGTTGGGGATTCGGCCCATCCACCATCAGGTCGAGTCGCGCGTGGAGGCCCACATCCTGGTGGCCTTTCTCGGTTACTGCTTGATGGTCACGCTGAAGCAGCGGCTGCAGGAGCATGCGCCAGGGCTGA
>JACQZT010000450.1 GCA_016213755.1 Acidobacteriota bacterium
TCATCGAGCTCTCGCCTCTGGCGGTCTTCTCCAGCCGTCATCAGCGGAATGGCTGGAGGTTCGCCGGAGCGTTGCACCGCAACGACGACCTCTCTGCCTGGCTGCGCGCTCAGCCCGGCCGCGTGCGGGTCTCCGTCGACGACACCGATATTCCCGAGAACATCGGCGAGTGGCAGGGTCTAAGCCAGGCTTCCGGCTACACCGCCGGCCTCACCGCGAACCTGCGCGGGCCTGCCTGGCACCTGCCCGAGTGGCAGAACATCGCCGGCGTCACCCACTGGCTGGCCCGCAAGCCCTCCCGCCCCGATCAGGTGGACGTGTACGAAGGCCGCACCGGCGTGCACGCCTGGCGCAATCCAGGAGCCTTGCCGCGCGCCTGGCTGGTCCATCAGGCCGTTGCGGCGCGCGGCGTGGAAGACCTGAACAGCCGCGTCCGCGACCCGGCCTTTGACCCCCGCCGGCAGGCGGTGTTGCTGGGTTCCGCGCCGCCCCTGGAAGTCTGTCCCGTCGAGCGGGAGGTTGCCAGCATCACCGGGTCGAGCGCCAACCGCGTCACCGTCCGGGTGCACACCGGTTGCACCGCATTGCTGGTGCTCTCGGAAACCAACTATCCCGGCTGGCGGGCCCGCATCGACGGCCGGGAAGTGCCGGTCCTGGAGGTCTTCGGCGCCTTCCGCGGAGTGGTGATCGGACCCCGGGATTCCGCCGTTAGCTTCGACTTCCGCCCCGCGCCGGTGCGCCTGGGCTGGCGCCTCACTCTGGCCGGGCTGGTATTAGTGATCCTGCTCTGTCTGCGGCTCCCGTTCCTTTCCGCCAATTCGCAGCAATAATCGGTGTCTGAAAACGGGGTATACTACAGACTTTGGTGCACAACCCTCACTGGGGTGAGTTATGTCCGCGGTAAAAGCCATGGCCTTATCCAACGGCGCTGACCTCTCAAGTGCCGAAGCCGGCCTTGCACGCCAGTTCCATCGCTATCTGTGCCTGATGCGGGAAGTGGAAGACCGCCTCGAACGCAAGCTCTATCGCCAGGGCAAGATCGTGGGCGGCGTGTACGTCGGCCGCGGTCAGGAGGCCATTTGTGTCGGCGCCGGCCTGACGGCCGAACCGGACGACTGGTTTTTCCCCTGCCACCGCGACTTGGCCCTCTACTTCATGCGCGGCGTCCACCCGCGCCAAGTCTTCGCGCAGTACATGGGCCGCGTCGGCGGCCTGACGCGCGGCAAAGACGCCAACATGCACATGGGCGATCTGAAGCTCAAGATCGTGGCCATCATCAGCGCCATGGCGGCTTCGGTGCCGGTGGCGGCCGGCACGGCCATGGGCATGCAGTACCAGGGCCTGGCCAACATTGTGTACGTTTTCTTCGGGGACGGCGCCACCAGCCGCGGCGACTGGCACGAGGGCATCAATTTGGCCTCCGTGCGAAAGGCCCCGCTGGTGCTGATCTGTAACAACAACCAGTACGCTTACTCGACGCCCAACTCGAAGCAGATGGCCTGCGCGAACGTGGCCGACCGCGGTCCGGCCTACGGCATCCCCTCCGAGATCGTCGACGGCAACGACGTTTTCGCGGTTTACGAGGCCACCCAACGCGCGGCGCGCCACGCGCGGGAAGGGCGCGGCCCTTACCTGCTCGAATGCAAAACCTTCCGCATGACGGGCCATTCGGCGCACGACCCCGGCGACTACGTTCCCAAGCACCTGTGGGCGGAGTGGGCCGCCAAGGACCCGATTTTGCGCTTGCGCCGCCGCATGACGGAAGAAGGCTGGGCCGCCGGGGCGGAACTCGACGCCGCCGAAGCCGCCATCCGAGGCGAGGTGGACGAGGCCATCGAATGGGCCGAGCAAAGCCCGTACCCGGATGCATCCGAGTTGCTCGACAACGTCTACGAGCGGCAGGAGTAACGCCATGCTGACGACCTACGTGGAAGCCGTGCGCCAGGGCATCTGGGAAGAGATGGAGCGCGACCCCAGCGTCTTCGTCATCGGCGAGGACCTGGGCGTGTACGGCGGCGCGTTCAAAGTGACGCTCGGCATGCTGGAGCATTTCGGCGAGAAGCGCGTCATCGACACGCCGATCTCGGAATCGGCCATCGTCGGCGCGGCCATCGGAGCGGGTTTCATGGGCCTGCGGCCGGTGGCCGAGATGCAGTTTTCCGATTTCATCACCTGCGGGTTCGACCAGATCGTCAACTACGCGGCCAAGTGCCGCTACCGCTGGAACGCGCCCGTGCCCATCGTGGTGCGCGCGCCCTCGGGCGGCGGCATTCATGGCGGCCCGTTCCATTCGCAGAACCCCGAGGCGTGGTTTTTCCACGTGCCGGGCCTCAAGGTGGTGACGCCCGCCACGGCCTATGACGCCAAAGGGCTGATCAAGTCCGCCATCCGCGACAACGATCCGGTCATTTTCTTCGAGCACAAGGCGCTGTACCGCCGCATCAAGGAAGACCTGCCCGAGCGGGATTACACCGTGCCCATCGGCAAAGCGCGAGTGTTCCGGGAAGGGAAAGACCTCTCGATCGTAACCTACGGCGCCATGGTCTATGTGGCCAGCGAGGCCGCCGACGAGCTGGCCAAGGAAGGCGTCTCGGTGGAGATCGTCGACCTGCGCACGCTGCTCCCGCTGGACGAGGAGTGCATTCTCGCCAGCGTCCGCAAGACCTCGAAGGCGATTGTGCTGCACGAGGACACGCTCACCGGCGGCATCGGCGGCGAGGTGGTGGCGCGCATCAACGAGAAGGCCTTCGAGAGCCTGGACGGTCCGGTGCTGCGGATTGCCGCCCCGGACACGCCGGTTCCCTACAGCCCGCCGCTGGAAGCGGCCTTCCTGCCCAACGCGGCGCGGGTGATCGAGAAGGCCCGCTGGTTGTATCGTTACTAATGCAAACGGGAAGGGGAGGGCCGGAGGATGAATACGGGCATCGGCAGGATCGATCTTCTTCTGGATGGCACGGACGAGCGTCCGATCGGGGCCGGCGAGCCGGACCAGGAGGCGGTGGGCGTCATTCAGGATCTGCTCATCGGGCACGGCGCGCGAAAGATCCCCGGTGTGCTCGGCCGCGCGCGCGGGCGCTATGGGCCGCAGACGGCGGCGGCGGTTAGCGACTTCCAGACCGCCGCAGGTCTGACGGCCACCGGCGCCGTGGATGCAGCCACTCTGCGTAAGCTAATCGAACTTCCGGCGCCGCAGCCGGTGGCTTCGCGCGGCTACCTGGCCTTGGTGCTGGATTTCTCCTGGGCCGGATTCGTGCGCCTGGTGAGCCTGACGGCGCAGTTCGAGGCCGCCGGGTGTTTCGCCGCCCTGAACCGCAATACGGACAAGGCGGGGCTGTCGTTCGGCCTGATCCAGTGGGCGCAGAAGCCCGGCCGGCTGGCGGAACTGCTGCGCGCGTTTTTCGCGGCGCACGCGGAGCGCTTCGTGGAGGTCTTCGGCGCGGGCGACGCCGGGCTGGCCAAGGGGCTCATCGCGCACACGGCCTTGCCGCGCGGCGGCGTCGATGTCCAGGGTTGCACCAGGGATCCGCGCTTCGACCTGGTGGCCGAGCCGTGGATTGCGCGCTTCCTGGCCGCCGGCCGCGACCGCGCCTGGCAGCGCGTGCAGATGGACGAAGCGATGCGCGCCTACCGCGTCTCGTTCGACCGCATCCGCGTTTACGCCCCGGAGGTCCGCGGCGAGCGCGCCATCGCCTTCCTGCTCGATTTGGCCAACCAGCACGGCGACGCGGGCGCCGAAAGCATTTGCCGCGCCTCGCTGCGCCCCGGTATTTCCGAAGCCGACCTGCTGGCGAAAATGGAATCCGTCTCCGTGGGGCGCGTTAAGAAGCAGTTCGGCGACGGAGCGGAGGTCGCCTCCACGCGCGCCCGCCGGCAGGCGTTTCGCGAGAGTCCGATGCTTTCCGACGCCTCATTCGCGTGACCTAAATCGGTGACGGGCTACTCAATATTCAGCCGGAGTACTTTTTGGCCAGTGCGTTCAACTGGCGTGTCATTTTGGGGACGGCGATGGGCGCGGGCTCGGCGGCTTCGTATTCCAGCGCGAAGTAACCTTTGTAGGACGCTTCGGCGAACATGCGGATGATGCGGTCCCAGTCGGCGTTCACCTTCTTGCCGGTCTCGTCCATGATTTCGGATTTGACCTGCGAGTTCACCGCGAAGGGCAGGCACTGGCGCAACTGGTTGTAAGCGTCCTTGCGGAAGTTGCCGGTGTCGACGTTGATGCCGACATACGGTGAATCGACCGCTTTGACGATCTGGATGATGCGTTCGGCGCGCTCGGTGATGCCGCCGTGGTTTTCGATGCCCAGCGTCACGCCTTTGCTGGCGGAATACTCCGAGGCCCGCTTGAGGATCTCGACCACCCACCCGGCGGCCTGGTCTTCGGTGGAGCCTTTGGGCACGCTTCCCCCAAAAACCCGGATGTGGCCCGCGCCGAGCTTTTCGGCCACGTCCACCCACTTGCGGATGCCAGCCACTTCCTCGGCCTGCTTCTCGGGAGTTGGCTGGCAGCAGTTGGTGCGGATGGAAATGCTGCAAATCTCCACCGCGTTGCGGAAGGCCAGGCGTTTGAGCGGCATCAGGAATCCGTCCAGGTTCTCCGGAAACCAGTAGACCGTCAGATCCAGCCCGTCCACGTCGAGCTCGACGGCCAGGCGCACCAGGTCCTGGTAGGTCATCTGTTTGGCGGCCAGTTCCTTGCGGAACGAGTAAGCGCAAATGGCGGTGCGCAGGCGGGCCTTTTTCTCGATCGGCTTCGGTTCGGCGGCGCCCAGGTTTAAGCCCAGGCCCGTAACGGCGGTAGAGGCAAAGAAATCGCGGCGGTTCATCGGCAAAATAGCTCCCCGACCATTCTACAAAAACCGGGACAGGCAGCACTTTCCCGTTTTCGAGTGGCGTTGAAAACAGTGGAGTTAAAAATGGGAAAGTGCTGCCTGTCCCGGTTTTACAGGTAGAACTCGCCCCCGGCGACGATTTCCGCCGGTCCGGTGAGATTGGCCGCGCCTTGGTCGAAGCGGATATCGAGGGGGCCGGCGGGCGTTACCACCCGCACCGGGCTGGTCACGATGCCGCAATGCATCGCCGCCGCGGCGGCGCCGGTGGAGCCGGTACCGGAACTCATAGTTTCCCCCGCTCCGCGCTCCCAGAAGAGCGCCTCGATGGTGTGCTCGCCGGTTCCGCGGAAGA
>JACQZT010000065.1 GCA_016213755.1 Acidobacteriota bacterium
AGCCAGGTCAACGCTTACGGTTACAGCCTCCAGGGCGCCACGCACACCGGCCGGCGTCACGCCATCGTATTCGGCGGCGAGTTCTACGACGAGTACATCGCCTCGGCGCGCACCACGCTGGATCCGATGAGCGGGCTGGCGACGATGTCTCGGCCGCTATACCCCGACGGATCCCGTTATCGCACGGCGGCGGTGTTCGTGCAGAACCACTTCGAGATCGGGAGACGTCTGCGCGCGACCGCCGGAGGGCGCGGGACGCGGGTCCGCTATGCGACGAAACAGGATTCGTTCGGAACGGCGGCCTCCGAGCGCGGGTTCGGCGACTGGACCTTTAACGCGTCCCTGGCCGGGCAACTCACCGGCGCGTTGAGCGTGCACGGCCTGGTGGGGCGCGGCTTTCGCGCTCCCAACGCCAACGATCTGGGTGCGGTGGGATTGAACGACTTGGGCTACGAGATCCCGGCCGCGGACGCGGTCCCCGCCGGAGCGCTGCTTGGGTCCGGTTCCGGAGAAGGCGCCGCTTCGCTGGGGCGCGCCGTGGCGGATCTGGGGCCCGAACGGCTTGTCAACTGCGAACTCGGACTGCGCTGGCGGCAGCGCCGAGTGCAGGCGCGGGCCCAGGTGTTCGACTCCGAGCTCTACGATCCGATCGTGCGCCGCACGCTTCTGTTCCCGCGCCAGAGCGCGCCCACGACGCTGGCCGGGCTGCCGGTAACGGCGCTGGCGCCCACGGCTGCGCAGCAGTCTCAGGGAGTCGTGGCGGTGGCCACTGCGCTCGACCCCCGCGCGGTCAAGGCCTTCGTCAACGACGGCCGTTCCCGGTATTACGGCGCCGAAGCCAGTCTGCGGCTGCCGATCGATTCGCACTGGAGCGTCGAGGCGAACTGCTCATTCCTGGCGGGACGCGACCTGGACCCCAACCGGAACGTCCGGCGCTTGCCGCCGCAGCAGGGCGCCGTCGCGCTGCGCTATGCCAGGACCCGCTTCTGGCTGCAAGCCTCGGCGCTGGCGGCGGGAGCGCAGCGGCGTCTGAGCGGGGGCGACCTGGACGACGAACGGATCGGGGCCTCCCGGTCTCGCAACGACATCGCCGCGATCTTCCAGGCCGCGCGCCTGGCTCCCTATATCCGACAGGGCGTTTTCGCGCCCACCGGCGAGACGCTGCGGCAGATCCAAGACCGGCTGCTGCCGGCCATCGCCGGCGCCGCGCGAGTGCCGCTGTATGCGAGCACAGCCGGGTGGCTCACGTGCCACCTGGCCGGGGGAATCCCTTTGACGGACCGAATGAGCTTGAATGGAGGAATCTTCAATGTTCTGGACCGCAACTACCGGATCCATGGGTCGGGCGTCGACGCGCCAGGTATCGCCGCCTTCCTGGGCCTTCGCCTTCGGTTCTAGCTTCTTGGCGCTGCTGCTGTTGCCCGCCCTGCTGTGGGCGGGGACCAGCGATTACGTCCGCGTCAGCCCGCGCGACCACCGCTATTTCGAGCTGACCAGCGGCGCCCCGTACATTCCCAACGGCCTGAACATGATCGCCCCGCCGCGCGACGGTTTCCCCGTTTTCGAGGAGTGGCTGGCGAAGCTGGCGGCCAACGGCGGCAACTATATCCGCGTCTGGCTCAGCAACCCGTTCTGGGATGTCGAGCACGAAAAGAGCGGAGTTTACGACCAAGCCAAGGCGCGCGAAATCGACCGTATGCTCGAGTTGTGCCGCAAGCACGGCATCCGCGTCAAAATGACCATGGAGCACTTCCGCTCCATCGGCGGCGGGCCGCAGGCGTGGGCCGACAAGCCGCTGCACCATGTCTCGCGGGGCGGGCCGGCGCAATCCATCGCCGATTTCTTCGACGGCGAGGCCTCGCGCGCGCAGTTTCGCCGCAAGATCGAGTGGTACGCAAAGCGATACGGCGACCAGCCCGTGGTCTTCGGCTGGGAGCTGTGGAACGAAGTCAACGCCGTGCGCGGCGGCAACTACCTGGCCTGGACCGAAACCATGCTGGCCGAGTTGCGCCGGAGCTTCCCGCGCAACCTGGTGATGCAGAGCTTGGGCAGCTTCGACACCGCGCGGGTGCGCGAAACCTACCGCCGCCACAGCACCATGCCGGCCAACGACCTGGCGCAGGTGCACCGCTACCTGGACCTGGGCGCGCAACTGGAAATCTGCCACGGGCCGATGGACCTGCTGGCGGCGGACGCGGTCCGCGAGCTGGCCGGCTACGAACCCCGCCGGCCGATCGTGCTGGCCGAGTCCGGCGCGGTCGAACCCCGGCACACGGGTCCCTTCAAGCTCTACGCGGCCGACAAAGAAGGCGTCCTGCTGCACGACGTGCTCTTCGCCCCCTTCTTTGCCGGCGCGGCCGGCGCGGGCCAGATCTGGCACTGGGACTCCTACGTCGCCAGGAACAACCTGTGGCATCACTTCGGCCGTTTCGCCGAGGCGGTCAAGGGGCTGGACCCGGCCGCCGAGGCGTTCGAGCCGTCCATGGGAAAGCACGACCGCCTGCGGGTCTACATCCTGAAGGGCAAGCGCACGCTGCTGGCCTGGTGCCGCGACGCGCAAAACGACTGGATGTCGGAGTTGCGCGACGGGAAGAAACCCGAAACCCTGCGGAACGTGACGGTCGACCTGGGCCAGACCAAAGCCCGCTCGGCGCGGGTCTACGACCCGTGGGCCAACCGCTGGACCAAGGCGCGTATCCGCGGCGGCAAAGTCGCGCTGCCGCCCTTCACCCGCTCCATTCTAGTCCGGCTCATTGAGTAGCCTGGCACCGAATTCCTCTATACTGGAGAAACGTGCATGCGCTTTTCGGTTGACGCTCACGCCATCGGCCAGCACCTGACGGGGAACGAGGTGTATGTCCGGAATCTCCTGAACGGGTTCGCGGCGCTGGACCAGACCTCGGAGTTCGTCGCCTACCTTTCGGGCCAGGATGCGTCGGCCCAGATTCCGAAACGCTTCGCCACGCGCCAGGTTTCCTCTAACCCGTTCCTGCGATTGGGTTTCGAGCTGACCCAGTGCCTGCGCGACGACCGGCCGGATCTGTTGCACGTACAGTATACGGCACCCCTGGCCTGCGCGGCGCCGATCGTGGTCAGCGTTCACGACGTAAGCTTCCTGGAGCACCCGGAGTGGTTCCCGTGGCTGCGCAGCCGGCAACTCCGGCTCACGGTCCGGCGGACCGTGCGGCGGGCCAGCCGGGTGCTGACTCCCAGCGAATTCTCGGCCCGCTCCATCGCCGCCAGCTACCGGGCGGAAGAAAAGACCGTCGTGATTCCGAATGCGGTGTCGTCGGCTTTCCGGCCGGTGCCTCGCGCCTCCGCCGCGGGCTGGGTGCGCGAGCGCTTCGGAATTCCCGCCCCGTTCGTTCTCAGCGTCGGCGATTTGCAGCCCCGCAAGAACCAGGCCGGCCTGATTCGCGCCTTCGAGGAACTGCTCCGCGACAGCCCCCAACTGCCCCATCACCTGGTGCTGGTCGGCAAGGAAACCTGGTATGCGGGCCGCGTGCGCCGGGCCGCGGCGGCTTCCGCTTGCGCCGGGCGCATCCATTTCACCGGCTTTGTGGGCGACGACGAGTTGTTGCAGTTGTATGGCGCGTGCGACCTGTTTGTCTTCCCTTCGTTCTACGAAGGGTTCGGCCTGCCGATTCTCGAAGCCATGGCCTGCGGCCGCGCGGTGGCCTGTTCGAACACCACGGCGATGCCGGAAGTGGCGGACGCCGCGGCGCTCTTGTTCGATCCCCGCTCAACCACGGAGATGACGCGCGCGATGAAAGACCTGCTGGTGGATGCCGAACTGCGCGCGCGGATCGAGCGGCTGGGCGCGCAGCGCTCGGCCGCCTTCAGTTGGGAGAACACGGCGCGCAAGACGCTGGCGGTCTACTACGAGGTGGCGGAAGGCCACGCGCGGGTCGCCAAGGCCGTCTCCGCCGCGCCGGTGCTCTGACCGATGCGACGGCTACTGTTGGCATCGTTCATCCTGACCGCGGCGGCGTGCGGCGAGGATCTGCGCTACACCATCAACTGGCCCAGCGGGCTGAGCCTGGGCGAAGGACAGTTGACCCAGCGCAAAACCGAGGCCGGCGCGCTGGAAAGCACGTTGAAGCTGGAGGCCGCCGTGCCCGGCTTCCCGTTCGCCGAGCAGTACCGGTCGCTGGCCTCGGCCTCGTTCTGCTCTGCCGAGTTCGAACGGGATCTGACGCGCGGCAAGCACAAATCGCGCGAGAAGACCACGTTTGACGCCGCGAAAGGCTCCGCCCGGCGCGCCACCGCGGGAGGGGGGTCGTCCGAACTCGCCACCGGCGCCTGCGCGCGGGATGCGCTGGCCTATCTGTACTTCCTGCGCCGCGAGGTGGCGCAGGGCCGCGTGCCCTCGGCGCAAAAGGTGTACGCCGGCGCCGCCTACGAGGTGCGAGTCGAGTTCAAGGGCACCTACCCGGTCCGCATTGGCGAGGGCCGGGAAGACGCCGATCTGCTGCTCATGACGGTGAAGGGCCCCAAGTCGGACTTCTCCTTCGAGCTCTGGCTGGCGCGCGATGCGGCCCGCGCGCCGCTAGTGATTCGCGCGCCGCTGCCCATCGGCGCCCTGTCGATGGAGTTGGTGCGCTGAGTATGCGCGTGGCGCTCTTCTCGCCCCTGCCGCCCTCGCGGAGCGGCATCGCCGACTATTCCGAGGCGCTCGTGGCGGCCTTGCGCGAGCGCGCCGAAGTCGAAGCATTCACCGGGCGCCCGGCCGCCTTCGACCCCGCCGCCTTCGACGCGCTACTGTACCAGATCGGCAATAACCCGCACCACGCTTTCGCCTACGAAATGGCGCTGGCCTTCCCGGGCGTGGTGGCGTTGCACGAAGCCAACCTGCACCACCTGCTGGCCGAAATCACCATCAAGCGCGGCGACTGGGACGCCTACCTGGCCGAGGTGGCCTACGACGGAGGGCTCGAGGCGCTGGCTTACGCCGGGCGCGTGCGCGCGCTCGAAGTCGGGCCGGACTACGAAGGCGTGCCTATGCTGCGGCGGCTGGTGGAACGCTCGCGCGCCTTTGTGGTGCATAGCGGCGCGATGGAAGAGGAACTCCGCCGGGCCGGCTTCCGCGGGCCGGTGGCGGTGATCCCGCACGGGGCCTGGCTGCCAGACGAGGCCGGCCGCATGGGCTATCGGCAGCGGCTCGGCCTGGACGAAAGCACTCCGCTCATCGGCGTCTTCGGATTCCTGAAGCCCTACAAACGCATCGCCGAATCGCTGCGCGCCTTTCGCCGCCTCGTGCGGGTCGAACCTCGCGCCCGCCTGGTCCTGGTGGGCGAGCCGCACCCGGATTTCCCGGTGCACGCCCTGATCCGGCGCCTGAATCTCGAAGCGCATGTGCGTGTGCTCGGCTTCGTCGGCATCGATGACTTCACCGGCTACATGGCCGCCTGCGACGTGGTGCTCAACCTGCGCTTTCCCACCGTCGGGGAAAGCTCGGGTTCGCTGCTGCGGGCGCTCGGCCTGGGCCGCGCGGTGGTGGTCTCCGGCGTCGGCTCGTTCCGCGAGCTGCCGGACGGCATCGTTCTGAAAGCCCCGGTGGACGCCAGCGAAGAGGATTTCCTCTACGAGTACCTGAACCTGCTGGTGAGCCGGCCGGAGATGGCGCGCGCGCTGGGGGCGCGGGCGCGCGACTGGGTCGAGCGCGAGTGCAATTGGGGGCTGGTGGCCGCGCGCTACCTCTCCTTCCTGGATGCCGTGGCGCGCGGCGCGGAGTGGGAGCGGCCCGAGCCCGCCCCGCCGCCCGCCGCCCCGCCGCCGGTCCCGCCGGTGGAACCGGAACTGGTCGAGACCTGGGCGCAGGACTCCGGCGCCCGCGTCTATCTCCGCGATCATCTCTCCCGGCTTACGCGCACGCTCGAAATCACGCCGCCAGGCTCCGCCCAGGATCGCATCCTCGAGATGGGTTCCTACCTCCAGATCACGCCGGCGCTCAAAACCCGGCTCGGTTACGGCGAGGTGCGCGGCTGTTACTACGGGCCCGCGGGCCGCGTGGAGCGTCGCGAAGTGGTCTCCGCCGAGGGCGAGCGTTTCACCTGCGAGGTCGATCTGTTCGACGCCGAGCGCGACCGCTTCCCCTATCCCGACGCTCACTTCCGCACCGTGCTGTGTTGCGAGCTGATCGAGCACCTGGCGGACGACCCCATGCACATGCTGGCCGAGATCAACCGCGTGCTCGCTCCCGGAGGCCACCTGGTGTTGACTACGCCCAATATCGCTTCCCTGCGCGCGCTGCGGGCCATTCTCGAGGGTTTTCACCCCGGCTTCTTTCCCGCTTACGTGCGGCCGCGCAAGGAAGGCGAAGAAGCCGAGGCGCGCCACAACCGCGAGTACACGCCCAAGGAAATCGCGCACCTGCTGACGGATTCCGGGTTTGAAATCGTGCGGCTGGAGACCGGTCCGTTCGCCGGGCAAGCTTGTCCCGAGCACGCCTGGGTAACGCACCTGCTGGAGCGTTATCTGCTGCCCACCGATTTGCGCGGGGACGGCATTTACGCCGTGGGACGAAAGACGGGGCCGGTGCGGGAACGCTACCCGGCCTGGTTGTACCAATAATGAGCGCGCGCTACATCGATCCCCAGGTGACGCTCGACGCCGAGCGCCGCGCATTGCGTGTCGGCTTCCGGCTGGGCAACGACTCGGGCGAAACCTGGCGGCGCGAGGACGGCCTGGCCCTCGGCTGGCAGATCTACGACCCGGCCAGC
>JACQZT010000451.1 GCA_016213755.1 Acidobacteriota bacterium
ACCGTTCCGCCGCCGCTCCAGGCGACCTGCTGGCGATGCAGGTCGCCGGCGGCGAAAGCGAAGCCCTCTATGCGCTTCAGCGCCAGCGCGCGCATCAGGCCGTGCAGCAGCCAGTACTTGCGCACCACTCCGGGGCTGAACGGAGCCGAGACCATGGCCGGGTGCCCGGTGAGCACCTCGGTGGCCATGTAGTCGTCGCTGTAGATGCCGTGCTCGGCCTCCCCGAGGCCGGCCGAATAGCGGCCGCCGTAGCCCGCGCCGTGCAGCACGAAGAGGTCGTGATGGGCGGCGTCGATCCAGGGGATGCGCTCCGCGTCGGCGCAACGGATGTTCCACACGAAGCTCCGTCCCGGCGTGGCGTCCACGCGCAGGTGGTTGGCTTGCGCGCCGTCCAGCCAGCCAATCAACTGGTCGTGCCCGGCTTCGGAGATCTGCGGCGCGCCGCCCAGGAAGTCGCGAATCCAGGCGAAGCTCTCGCGCCAGACCGCGCGCGTCGAGAGGCGGTCCATGAAGCGGCCGTCCTCGGTCCAATAGTCGTAGGGACCGGCGGAGGACCACACGTCGATGAAGTAGGCGGTGGGGTGGAAGCCCTCCCGTTCGAGAGCCAGGTTGCGCTCCAGGAACGGCCGGATGCGGTCGCCCCGCGCGCGGTAGGATTGCGCCTGGCGGCCGTTGTTGAACCACGCGCGGCGCGGCTGGCCGTTGGGCTCGAAGGCGATGTTGGCGTAGCTGAAGCCGTCGGAGTCGGGGTAGTAGTCGATGTAGTTGTCGTGCGGCGCGAAGTACACGCCGCTCTTGCGGCAGGTTTCGACCAGGGTTTTGAATTCCTCTTCGGTGCCCCATTGCGGGTTGGGCGGATAGAGGTCGGGCAGGCGGTAGTCGTAGCCCCAGCGCTGCCAGTTGTGCCACACCACCGCGGCGTCGGTGAGGCCATAGCGGAAGGCGCGCGCCAGGCCCCGCGCGCTCTCGCCGTAACGGCCGCCCCACAGGTCGAAGACGAAACGCCCGGCCAGTTTGGGCACGCCCGCCGAGGCGCCGAGGCCGTTCACTTCGCGCCAAGTGCGCACTCCGGCCCAGACGCCGCTGGTGGGGATGAAGGTCATGGTCTGGGCGTGGGGAACGTTCAGAGAGTATAGCCGTCGGTCCGGATCCACTTCCAGCCGGTCGGGGGGCACGTCCGAAGCTTGCACCAGTGATACGCCGCCGGCGAAATCGAACCCAACAAACGAGGTCGCCAGCGAGTGCCCGTCGAAACCGAGTTGGAAAGCCTGAGGTTCCTGAATGACATTGCCCACTCCGCCGTAGACTCGTTCGGCGTGCCGGCTCCACGGGCCCGCCGCGACGCTTTCCAGGCGCAGCGAGAGCCACGGGCGCGGCGCGGGGGTGTTTTCGAGTTTGAATGCCGCGCGCAGCACGCCCTGCTCGATCCACAATTCGCTCACCAGGTCGAACGCGCCAGCCCAGGTGCGAAAGCGGTGGCGCACACGGTAGCGGCCCGCCGCGGGCTCTTCGCGGACGTCCGTGAGTTCACTGGCGCTGCGCCAGTCGTCGAGCGAATCGTTGAGCACGCGCACCCGGAAACCGTTGAGCGCGAGTTGCCGCTCGCCGCTGCGAAAGGCGATGGTCGAATCGAGCACGCCGCGCCGGCCGGGCCACAGCCGGACTTCGAACGCGCCGGCCTTACCCAGCACACGCGAGCCCGCATCCGACGGCGGCGGGAATGCCGGAGCGGCCGCGGCGGCGCCCGCAACGACGGTCGGCTCGGCCCAGTACGCCTGCCCGCTGCCGGTCCAGGCCCCGGCGTCCGACTCGAGTTGCAGCCGGATGCGGCGGCCCGCGAAGCGGCCGAGGTCCGCCTCGGCGTCCTTCCAGACGGGCGCGCCCGCCTGTTCCAGCAGCACCGCGCCCAGCTCGCCGGGCGGGGCTTCGAACGGGACGGCCCGCACGCGCAGCGTCGCCTGCACGGCGTCGCTCACCGCACAGGCCGTGCGCAGTCTCAGGGGCTCGGCGCGCGGCAGCTCGAGCGGGAACTCGATCACCGCGCCGGCCACGCGCTCGCGCAGGGCCGGGGCTCTCATGCCGATGCCGACACTGATGGCCTCCCGCGTTTCGCCGCGCGCCACGCGAAGGGCCATCTGCGCGGTGGCGCTGGCGAGGCCGGTTTCGCGGCCGGTAAGGCCCGGCTCGTATCCTTCTTCGATGCGCGCCGAGCGGCGGTAGACCGGCAGGCGCCACAGCGCCAGGCCGCGACCGGCGGCGATACGGACAGGCTCCCACGGAATGTCGAGCTTGGCGCGCGGCGGATCGGGCAGGCGGGTGTTCAAAATCAGGACCGGGTGCGCCGTCAGACGCCGCCCCTGGTGCTCGAACTCCGCGAAGGCGTGCACCGGATAGGCGGCGTTATGCGTGCCTGCGCCGAAGGAGAGAGTGAACTCCAGGCGCGCCCGGCCGCGCGGCGTAACGGTGAACGGCACGGGCGCGGCGGGGTTGGCGGTCCAGCGGTCGATGACCTGGATGCGCACAGTGCCGCGCAGTTCCGTGTCCCCCGAGTTTTCAAGCGAGACCGGCAAAGTCAGCGGCACGCCGGGCCGGCTCAGTTCGGCCAGTCCGCCGGCGCCGTAAGCGCCCAGCGAAGGTTCGGAAAGCCGCACCGTCAGCGGGCCGGCCGTATCCATCGGAGGTGTATAGCCGGCCGCCGGCATCCACCCCAATAGCAGCCAAGTCCATCCAATCTTCCCCATCGCGCCCTCATCATACAAAAAACGGGGACAGCCTGACCCACCCGGGTTTTCGAAAACCCGGGTAGGTCAGGCTGTCCCCATTTCAGAAGTCGCGGACGGCGCCGTCGGGGTCTTTGAGTTTGGGTTGAAGGCCTGGCTTGCGGAAGGGGATGGAGCGGGCCAGCTTTTCGTCGAAGGCCACGCCCAGCCCGGGTCCTTCCAGGGGCAAGGCGAAGCCGGCTTCGAGTTTGGGGTACGGCGAAACGACTTCCGTTTTGGGCGCGGTGGAGTTCGCAAAGGGCGCCTCGATGAGCGCGACGTTGGGGATCGCCAGCGCGGCGTGCAGCGTAGCCGCGGTGCCCAGCGGACCGGCGTTGTTGTGGGGAATCAGGCTCTGGTAGAACACCTCCCCGAGAGCGCCGATCTTCTTCATCTCGCTAATACCGCCGCAGTGGCAGACGTCCGGCCGCAGGTAGTTCACATAACTGTTCACCACCGTCTCGCGAAAATCCCACTTGTTGTGATAGCGCTCGCCGGTGGCCAGCGGAATGCGGGTGGCGGCGCGAACCTGCGCCAGCGCCCGCGGGTTCTCGTGACGCACAGGGTCTTCGATCAGGAACGGATGATACGGCTCGGCCAGGCGGGCCAGTTCGATGGCCCACTCCGGATCGTAGCGCCCGTGACATTCCAGGATCAGGTCCACGTCGTCGCCCACCGCCTTGCGGATGGCCGCCAGGTACTCGATCTGCTGCCGCACGGCCAGCTTGTGGTCGTGCAGATCGACGGCGTCGTAGCTGTGGAAGGCGCGGAAGCGGATGGCGGTGATGCCCCGCGCGGCGCGCTCCTGCGCTTGCCGGGCCGCTTCCGCGGCGGTCTTCGCGTCGACATGCCCATAGACCCGCACCTTGGTCCGCGCCAGTCCGCCGAGCAACTGGTAGACCGGCACCCCGTAAGCCTTGCCCTTGATGTCCCACAGCGCCATGTCGATGGCGCTGACGGCCGCGCCGGTGGCCGGGCCGCCGCGGTAGAAGCGGCGCCGGAACGCGGACTGCCACAGATACTCGATCCGCTCCGGGTCCTCGCCGATCAGGTACGGGATGAGGTCCTTCAGCATCCCTTCGGAGGAGTAGGGAATGAAGTTGTTGGTCGCCTCGCCATAGCCGGTGATGCCGGCGTCGGTCTCGATCTTCAGGAACACATCCCTTCCGGTGAGAATCGGCTCCGCTTTGGTGATCTTCATGCGCAGGCTCTGGCCGGCGACAGACCCGGCAGCCAGCCCTGCGCCGGCCACGCCTCGAAAGAAGCTCCGGCGGTTGGTTTGCGTTGTGCGATCCATGCGTTCTCCTTGCAGCAGAATCATACCAAGAGCAGAAAGGATAAAATACGGAGGTGAGGCGGAGAGAGTTTCTGGGCGGGGCGGCGAGCACGATTCTGGCGCACACGAACGTTCCGCCGATTATCGACACGCACATTCACCTGTTCGACCCGACCCGGCCCCAAGGCGTGCCCTGGCCGCCGCGCGGCAACGCGGCGCTGTACCAGCCGGCGCTGCCCGAGCGGTTCCGAAGGCTCGCCGTGCCGCTGGGAGTGGCGGGCGCGATCGAAATCGAATGCAGCCCCTGGCTGGAGGACAACCAGTGGGTGCTGGACATCGCCGCGAAAGATCCCATCATCGCCGGCATGGTCGGAAACCTCGAACCCGGCAAGCCGGAGTTTCGCAAGCACCTGGAGCGTTTCCGAAAAAACGGGCTGTTTCTGGGCCTCCGATACGGGAACTTGTGGGGGCGAAACCTGGCGGCCGAGATTTCCAGGCCCGAGTTCATCGCGGACCTCAAGGCCCTGGCGGACGAGGGCCTGGTGCTGGACACTGCCAATCCCAACCCCACGCTGCTGGCGGCCGTGGTGCGCCTCACGGACCGGGTCCCCACTCTGCGCGTGGTGATCGATCACTTGCCGCAGATCCAGATCCCCGCCGAGGCGCGAGAACTCGCGCAGCGCCCCCAGGTGTACGTCAAAGTCTCGGCGGTCCTGCGCCGCGTGGACGGCCGGGTCCCGCGGGAGCTGAGCTTCTACCGGGAGAGACTGGACGAAATCTGGGACGCTTTCGGCCCGGACCGCCTGCTGTACGGCAGCGACTGGCCCAACAGCGACCAGTGGGGCCCCTATTCGCTGGTGTTCAACCTGGTCCGCGAGTACTTCACCGCCAAGGGCCCCGCCGCGGCGGAGAAGTACTTCCGGACGAACTCGCGCGCGGCTTACCGCTGGATCGAAAGGTCATGAGCGGCCGGCTCATTCCCGGAATGCTTTTCGCATTGCTTGCGAGCGTGGGCGTGTGCCAGGCGCCTCTGCAACCGGTGCGGGTGTGTGAAGTGCTGGCCGATCTGGCGGCCCACGAGGGGAAGGTGACCGCCATCGTGGGCCGGTTCTCGTTCCGCGAAGACGGGAGATTCCTGAGTGAAGAGGCCTGCGGACGGCCGAACGCGCTTCGCATCGTCTTCGACCCCAAGGCCGCGCCGCCTCTGCCGCAGGGCCTCGAATTCGACGCCGCGGCGGTGTATCGAAACCTGAAGCTCATCCGCCGCGGCACGGCCCTCGGCAAGTTCCGCTTCGGATCGGTGGAATACGACCGCTGGGCCGTGATCTACGGCCGGGTGGAAGCCGGCGCCAAAACCACCGTGACCCGCAAGACCTCCTTCGAACCGTCGCCGGCGCAGGTGCTGTGCCGCGGCGAAAGCGCGATTCTCTTTCTGCCCGACGCGGAGCAGTGAGAATATCACTCCACCGCGATTGTCGGCACAGCCGTTCCTGTGGTGGGGCTGTCGACGCCTCCGATGCGCAAGGTGACCGGAAGCTCGTCGCCCTTTTCGTGCACGCCCGGCACGCGCAGGTTGATCTGGTAGATGCCGATCAGGCCGGGGACCAGCCCGCTCCAGTCGACGATCATCTCCGACTGGCTCAGCTTGGGGTTTCCGAAGTACACCTGCACCTTGTCGGTTTCGGCGAGCGGCGACGACGGGGCGGGTTCGCCGGCAGAGACTGTACCGCCGTGCGTGGCGCCGAGTCCGGTGGCGTACAGCGCCAGAGACTCGTCTCGTTTCGCCTTGGCCGTTTTGCTCACCGGCGTCCCGTTGGCCCGAAATACGGCCGCCTGGCCGGTCTGCGCGTTGATGAACACTCCCAGCGCATACTTCCGGACGTTCACCGTGTAAGCCAAGCCGGCCATCTTCCTGTCGATGGAGCGCACCAGGAGCCGTTGCGAGCCGGTCTTTGTGCCGGGCGGAATCTGGGCGTTGATCTGCGAGGCGGAGGTCATGTACAGGGGCAGCGGAACGTCGCCCAGAGTCACGCAGACGCCGCCCAGGATGTTCGGCAGCGGGCCGTTGCCGGCGGCCGCCGTCGAGGCGAGGTTTTGCCCGAAGATGGAGACCATGGAGCCGGGCGCCACGGAGGGCTGAAAACTGGCGCCATTCACCACGCCGTTCTGGTTGATCAGAATCGGTGCGGCCGCGGGCGCGGCGCCGAGCGGCACGATGCTCAACCCGCTGGTGGTCAGCAGGTAGGCCGTGGTGGCGGCCGAATCCACCGCCATGGTCCGCCCGTTGGTGTTCACTCTCTGGTTGCCCACCTGGCTGGCCAGCGGGCCTTCGAGCACCGCCGCGGCGCCGCGCGGCAGCCCGGTGTTCGCGTCCACCAGTTCCACCGTTGGCGTCTCGCTCACCACGGCGGTGGCGCTGCTGCGAATGGGCTGCGAAAAACGCGCGTAGAGGGCGCCGCCGACGGCCGCCACCGCGGCCACCGGCCGGCTGGAGGTTGAGGTGGAGCCGAGCGGTGTCAGCGACGAATTCAGGGGCCTGCCATTCACCACGAAGTAGCGGCCCTGGGGACCCGCGGCCACCGGGCCGAAGTATCCCTGGATCGGGCTGGCCACCACCGACTGGCTGAGGATGAAATTGTCCGCGGCGGCCTCGTACAGGTAGGCGGTCCCGTTTCCGCCCAGCAGCATCGCGTACTCGCCTCCCGGCGTCGCCACCAGGGTGCGCGGGGCTTGGATCGTGGACGTGCCCAGCACGACGCTGTTCTTGCGGGGCAGCGCCTCGTTGTCCACCACTCGCCACAGAGTGCCGTCGAACATCACGATTTGCGGGCCGTTCAGGGTGGCGGCGATCACGCTGGGCGTGTTCAATGCAAAGCTGGCATTGTAGGCCACGGGCGGGAACTTCACCTTGCCGGTGACCTGTCCCTGGTCGAGGTCGACGATGCTGATGCTTTCGCCTCCGCTGTTGGCGACGTAAAGGTATTTCCCGTTCGGCGTGAGGGCCACGGAGCGCGGAAGCTGCCCCACCTTGATGGGCGGGAGAAACCGATTCTCGCGCATGTCGAACACCTCGACGCGATTGAGACCCGAGTTGGCGATGTAGAGGCGCTGGCGAACGGAGTCGCCGGCCATGTCCACCAGACCCTCCGCTGTGGAGATACTGCCAGCGACCGCTCTTACGTCGCCGGTAGCTTCCGCGTTGCGGTGGTTCTGCGATACGCGCACGCGAAAGGGGATGTTGATGGCTTCGTTGGACTGTACCAGGAAGTCGGTGG
>JACQZT010000447.1 GCA_016213755.1 Acidobacteriota bacterium
CCTTTCCTGCAGGACTCTTTCATTCCCTATTCCATGCCGGTTTATCCCGGCGCACTTCGCGTTCATTCGCGGCCAATTATCCCAGTTTTTGACGGTTCCTCAGAGAGCGGTCAGTTCGTCGAAAGAGGGCGCGACCAGCGTCTTCTCCATATCCTGGCCGGTTTCGATCATGCGCCGCAGGTGCGTGGCGGCGAGCCGGCTGACCCAGGGGTCGGTGAGCGGGCGGCCCAGTTGCTCCGCCAGACGCAGCAGGTCGGGATGCGCCAGCGCGATCACCTTCTGTTCCTGGCGGCCTGCGCAGCAAAGCTCGAACTTGACGTCCACGGTGTCGGCGTGACGGATCGAGATGCCGTTCTGCTGCCACAGGAAACGGATCTGCCAGGTGCGTCCGGAAGGATCCGGGCCGGCCTCGAACGAACGGAAGTTCTCCACCATCACAGCCATCTTACACGCTGCGGGCGGAGACCAGGGAGAGGAATTCGTCGCGCGTGGCCTTGCGGTGGCGGAAACCGCCCAGCATGGCGCTGGTCACCGTGCCGGAATGCTGCTTTTCGACGCCGCGCATCATCATGCAAAAATGGCGCGCCTCGCAGATCACGCCCACGCCCTTCGGCTCCAGCACCGTCTGAACGGCCTCGGCTATCTCCTGCGTCAGCCGCTCCTGCACCTGCAAGCGGCGCGCGAACATGTCCACGATGCGCGGAATCTTGCTCAGCCCGATGACCTTGTCCTTGGGCAGGTAGGCCACGTGCATCTTGCCGAAGAAGGGCAGCAGATGATGTTCGCACAGGCTGAAGAACTCGATGTCCTTGACGATCACCATCTCGTCGTACTTCACCTGGAACAGCGCGCCGTTGACCACCCGCTTCAGGTCCATATGGTAGCCGCTGGTGAGGAAGCGCATGGCCGATTCGGACCGCGCCGGGGTGCGCACCAGTCCTTCGCGCTGGGGGTCTTCCCCCAGCTCCACCAGCAGCCGCTCCATCAAGGACGCGACCGCGCCCTCGGTTCGCTTTGGCGCCATCATCTCGATCACTGCCTTGGTACTCTTCATTTTTCCACAATGTTCCGTTCGGTTTCGAATAGCCGGATCTTCTCCAGCCGCGGGGCGGGGCCGGGGAAGGCGTTCCGCCAGCCGAGTTCCAGCCGGCGTTCGATCACGCGCGCGACGTTCTCCGAAGTGGGTACCAGGTGCGCGAACTCCGGCACGTCCAGGTTCAGGTTGCGGTACCGGAACTCGCCCAGGACGGCGGTTTCCACCAGGCCGTCCAGCGCGGCGCGGTCCGCCACCCGCCCGTGTTCGTCCAGCGGGCCTGTCAGGCTGACCTCAAGGATATAGTTGTGCCCGTGCCCGTGCGGGTGGTTGCACTTCCCGTACAGAGCCCGGTTTGCGTCGTCCGACAGCGCCGGGCTGTGCAGCCGGTGCGACGCGGAAAAGCGGTAGCGCCGGGTCAGGCGCGTCACGGCCGTTCTCCGAAGTAGTCCGCGAAAAGATCTTCGGTTTCGTACAAGCGCACCGAGAAAAGGCGAGCGCGACCCGCCGGCAGCACCGCTTCCAGCCTCCGCCAAATCTCGCGGGCCACGTTCTCGGTGGTGGGAACCACTCGGTCGAAGGGCTGCACTTCGAGATTCAGGAAGCGGTGGTCGAATGGCTCGATCACGGCCTGGCGGATCACACTCTTCAAGTGCTTGAGGTCGAAGACCATCCCCGAAACCGGGTCTGGCTCACCCTCCAGAGTTACTTCGACGGCATAGTTGTGCCCGTGCCCGTTCGGGTTGGAGTCCTCCCCGTACAACGCGCGATTCCGCTCCGGCGTGAGGGCCGGGTTGAGGCACGCGTGCGAGGCGGAAAACTCCTCCCTGCGGGTGATGAGCATCTGTGTCAGATTGGATGCCGCCGTCCGGGCGGCGGATACTCTAAAATTAGAGTATAGATGGCAAACAGGAAACTTGACCGCATTCTGCTGGGCTTGATCGGCGTTCTGGTGGTCGCGCTGATCGTTGTAGTGGCCGAGGCAATCCAAGAGAAGATCACCGAGGTGGGCGACCGGGCGCCGGATTTCGCGCTGACGACCGACGACGGCGGGCGCATGACCCGCGCCGATTTCGGCGGCATGGTGCTGGTACTCAATTTCTGGGCCACCTGGTGCGGGCCGTGCATCGAGGAGCTGCCCTCGCTGAACCAGTTCCAGAAGCAACTGGCCGGCTCCGGAGTGGTGGTGCTGGGGGTGAGCGTGGACCGCAACGATCGCGTCTACCGGCAGTTCCTCAAGCGAGCGGGCGTGACCTTCCGCACCTCGCGGGACCCGCAGGCGGACCTCAGCTCGCGTTACGGCACCTACAAGTACCCCGAGACCTACGTCATCGACCGCAACGGCAGGGTGCTCCAGAAACACATCGGCCCCCGCAACTGGATGGACCCCGCCCTGCTCTCGCAAATCCGCGCCCTGCTCTAGAAAACGGCGTACACTGGGTTTCATGATCCCGGCCCAAGCCCTCGAACGGATCCGCGACCTGGTCGGCGCGGGCGGTTACCTGGACCGTCCCGAGGACCTGCTGCTTTACGAGTACGACGGCGGAGTCGACAAAGCGCTGCCCGACCTGGTGGTCTTTCCTCGATCCACCGAAGATGTGATCGCCATCGCGAAGATCGCGGGGGAATTCAGCCTGCCGGTCACCGGCCGGGGCGCCGGCACGGGGCTGAGCGGCGGCTCGATTCCGCGCGAGGGCGGCGTCCTGGTGGTGTTCTCGCGCATGAACCGGGTGCTCGAAATCGACCTGGCCAGCGAGCGCGCGGTGGTGGAGCCCGGCGTGGTGAACTTCGACCTCACCCTGGCCGTGCAGGGCGACCAGTACTTCTACGCCCCCGACCCCTCCAGCCAGCGGGCCTGCACCATCGGCGGCAACGTGGCCGAAAACGCCGGCGGACCGCACACGCTGGCCTACGGCGTCACCACCAACCACGTGCTGGGCGTCGAAGTGGTCCTGCCCGACGGCCGCGTGGTGTTCACCGGCGGCAAGGAGACGGACGGCCCGGGCTACGACCTCACCGGCCTGCTCACCGGCTCGGAGGGCACCATGGCTCTGGTCACCAAGGCGGTGGTGCGCCTGATGCGCCAGCCGGAAGCGGTCAAAACCATGCTGGCGATTTTCGACTCGGCCGAGGACGCCGGGGAGACGGTCACCGAGATCACCGCGCGGGCCATCACGCCGGTGGCGCTGGAAATGCTCGACGGGGTCATGCTGCGCATGGCCGAGGAAGCCACCCACGCCGGCTACCCGATGGACGCCGCGGCCGTGCTGCTGATGGAGGTCGAGGGCCTGCGGGAAAGCGTCGACGAGCAGGTGGAGGGTCTGCGCGCCGCCTGCCGCGATTGCCGCGCGCGCGAGTTTCGCGTCGCCCGCTCGGCCGAAGAGCGCGACCTGCTGTGGAAGGGCCGCAAGAACGCCTTCGGCGCGGTGGGGCGGGTCAGCCCGTTTTACCTGGTGCAGGACGGCGTGGTGCCGCGCACCAAGATCGCTTCCACGCTGCGCTACATTGCCCAGGTCTCCGAGAAATACGGCCTGACGATCTCCAACATCTTCCACGCCGGCGACGGCAACATGCACCCCATCATCCTGTTCGACGCGCGCAAGCCCGGCGATCTGGACAAAGCCATGCAAGCCGGTTTCGACATCCTGCGGCATTGCATCGCCGTGGGCGGCTCCATCACCGGCGAACACGGCGTGGGCATGGAGAAACTCGAGCTGATGAAGGAACAGTTCTCCGAAGCCAGCCTGGAACTGCTGGAGGGGCTGAAGCGCGTGTTCGATCCCGAGTGCCGCTACAACCCCGGCAAGCTCCTGCCCCTCGGCAGAAGCTGCATGGAGATTCGCCGTCCGGCCGAGATACACTGAGCGATATGCTTTCCCGACGCGCGTTTTGTCTTGTGGCGGCCGGCGCCGCCGGCTGCGGAGGCCGAAAAATGACATCCAGAGAACGCATCGACCACATACTCAAAGGGCAGGAAACCGGCCGGCCGGCCTTCACCGCCTGGTACCACTTCCGGGACCGGACCGAGCCCGGCGAGCGCCACGCCGAGCTGACGCTCGGCTTTCACCGCCGCCTCGGAACGGATCTGGTCAAGGTGATGAGCGATTACCCGTATCCGAAGCCGGAAGGCGACTGGTTCCAACCCCGGGTGCATGACAACCCCTTCCCCAACCAGGTGCGGGCGCTGGAACTGATCCGCGCCGGACTGGCCGGGCAGGCGCACTTCGTCGAAACCCTCTTCAACCCGTGGAACCAGGCCGGCAAGATCTCGTCGAAGGAGGAACTGCAACGCCTGAAGGCGGAGAAGCCGCAGGCGCTGCTGGATGCGCTGGAGGCCATCGCCCGCTCGGAAGCCAACCACGTCCGGAAAGCGCTCCAGACCGGCGCGTCGGGCATTTTCCTGGCCATCGATAACGCGCAGGACGGCATCCTGACGCGCGAAGAGTACAAGAAGTTCAGCGAACCGTTCGACCGGATGGTGCTGGACGCGGCGCAGGGCGCCGCGCTCAACATCCTGCACCTGCACGGGCCCAAGGTCTACCTGGACCTGTTCTGGACCAACTGGCCGGCCACGGCGATCAACTACTCCATCGCCGAAACCGGCGTCCCGATGGCCGAGGCGCGCAAGCAGTTCAAGGGTGTGCTGGCCGGCGGCATCGACGAGCTCAAGTTCCGCGCGCTGGACACCGCCACGCTCACAGCGCAGTGGAAAGCGGCGCGCGCCGCGGTGGGCCCGCTGCACATCGTCACGCCGGGCTGCTCGGTCCCCGACGACACCACGGACGCCGAACTGCTGCGCCTGCGCGCGGCTGTCGGAGCTTGAAGCGCCCCGCTCCCTACTGCCCAACCGTGACCCAGGCGCGGATCAGGAAGTTGCCGTCCAGCCCGGCTTTCTCGGCTTTCTGGTAAGTCGTTCCGTCCTTGCTCACGTACGACCTCCCCGCGGACCTCGACGTGTCCTGCGCCATCGGCTTCAGGCCGCCATCCACTCCGGCGTAGAAGCCGACCACAAAATCTCCGGATTCGATGGCGTCCAGCGTGACGTCGAAGTCCACCCACTTGCCCACCTGCGACACCCGTCCGATGGCGGGACGCATCCGCGGGAGTATGACGTCCTCGGTTCCGCTCGGGTGCGTGCCCAGCACCAGGCTGATGCCGGTATTGGGCGCGATATCGCCTTCCGCGGGAAAGAAGATCCGGACCTGCGTCAGCTTGGCCGGGTACTGCGGCGGCGTCAGCCGGTTCACCCAGAAGGCATCTCCGTTCCATCCCGGAGAGCCGACCATCCGCTCGAAGCTCCCGTCGTCGGCTTTGAGCTCCTCGTTCCGCGGACCCGCCGCGGCGCCGGCGCCGGTCAGCGGAATTGTAAGCGATGGTTGAGCGGTGGCGTTGCCGCGCAGCGTGAGCGTGGCGCTGAAGGCGGCAACACGGTCGGGCGCGAAGCGGATCAGCACACTGACCGAAGAGCCGAAATTCACGGTGAAGGGAGCGGCCGGTGAAGCGACGGTGAAACCAGGGTTGTCGACGGCCAGCGCCGACACGGTCAGCGGCGCGGCGCCCGTCGAGCGCACCGTGAGCGACAGGTCTTTAGCCCCTCTCACCGGGACCGAGCCAAAGTCCAGCGCGGCCGGAGTCACTTCCATGCGCACGTCCGCGGCGGGCGGTTGGGGAGTGCTCGTGCCGGCGCCGCGCAAAGCGACGGTGAGTTCGGAGTTGGTGCGGTCGTTGCTGCCGATGCGCAGCGTGGCGGTTTGAACTCCCGTTTGCACGGGAGCGAAGATCACCGTCAGTTCCCGTTCCGCGCCCGCCGGCACGCTGAGCGTGGCGGGACGGAAGCTGAACACCGGACTGTTGACCGCTAGCGGGCTTACTTGCAGAGTCGCGGTCCCCCGGTTGCGCACCGTGAGGTTCAGCTCCTTGCGTTGTCCTGCCGGTACGTCGCCGAAGTCCAGGCTGCGAACCGCCAGTTCAATAGCCGGCTGCGGAGAGACCACGCCGCTGCCCCGCAGCGGAACCGAAAGTTCGCCAACACTAAGCGTGCCCTCGACCAGGCCCGCCGCCACGGGCATGAACTTCACGTTCACCGTGGCGGTCGCGCCGCCGGCCAGCGACGCCACCGTGGCCGGCTGCACCGTAAAGACCGCGGGACTCGCCGTGAGTTTCACGCCGCTCAGCGCGGCCGCGCCGGCGTTGCGCAACTCCAGCGGCAGGGTCAGCGCGCCGCCCGCGGGGACCGCTCCGAAGTCGATGCTGTCGTCGCCGAGCACCAGCCGCGGCTGTTCCGCGTCGGCCATTCCGCCCTCCAGCGGAATCGAGAGCACAGGCTTGAGCGGCGAGTCGGACTCGATCTCCAACTGGCTGGAGGAGGAACCACTCTGCCGCGGCGCGAAGCGCACCGCCACGCGCGCGCTGCCGCCCGCCGGCACGGTGAAGGGCAGCGGCGCCGCGCTGGCCAGGAACTCCTCGCTTCCTGTCCGGATCGCGGTCACCCGGACCGGACCGGAACCGGTGGCACGAATCTCCAGCGCTTCCTCGCGCACCGCGCCCGGCGCGACGGCGCCGAATTCGATCCTGTCCCGGGACGGCTCCAGGACGGGATTGACCGCGATCTCGATCGGTCCCGTACGGCCCTCGCCCGTGCGCACTCCGCCCGAGGCCTGCACGCGAAACCAGACTCGCGCGCCGCCGGCCAGCAGGCCCGTATCGACGGTCAGCTCCGTGGATTCGATGTCGAAGGCCAGCGGGACCCAGGTTGCGCCGTCGTCGGCCGAGTAGGAGACCTTGTAGCCCAGCCGTCCGCCGGCCGGGTCGGAAGCGGTCCAGGAGAGAGTCCGCCGGCCGCTCCATTTCTCGCCCGGCTGGGGAGAGACGAACGAGACTGTCGGAGCGGCCGCGGGGATGGGAAAGGCCGCCAGGGTGCGGCCGGAGACAGCCAGGTCCAGCCGCGCGGCGCCGCCGGGCAAGGGCACTTTGACTTCGAAGAAGTTCTCGTCGAGAGGAATTCCGGTCTCGGAGTTGTCGAAGGAGAGCGGGAAGCAGTGGCGCGAGAGCTCGCCTCCGGAGGCCCCGCTGAAAACCAGACAATGCCTGCTTTGCGCGTCGGGCTCGTCGCCGGGCAGAGCGGAAGCCGCGGTATAGCCGCGCTGGAGCGTCCCGGCGGAACCGTCGCGGCGCACCGAGCCGGCCATGAAAAGGTAGTCCGCGGCGGCCGCCGGCCGTGGATTCGGGATGGAATACTTGGGCAGGGCGATGAAGGCCTTCGCGGAGCGCCAGTTGCGCAATTGCTGGAAGACCTGGTTGAAACCGAAGGGCGAGATCCAGATGCGGCTGGAGGGAACGCAGTAAGTCATCAGGTCGAAGCGCGAAGAAGGAATGACGGTGTGGCTCTGATGATCCCAACCCACGCCGTTGATTGTGCCGTTGGAATAGGGCCAGTTCGTTTCCGTGTCCGCGGCCTTCGCCGGGCAGCCGTCGTCGGTGTTGGTGTGCCGCAGCCCGAGGTTGTGGCCCAGTTCGTGCGCCAGGTAGTAGTTGCGCCGCTGGGGCGAGACATGGTCCATGACAAAGGCCACGCGTCCCTTGCCGCCGATTTTGCCATGCGCCGGATCGGCCTCGCCGGTGGGCAGGCCCAGGATATCGGGAACCAGTCCGATGAGCATGTCCGGAACGTCGCCGCCGGCCTCTTCCAGATCCCGGTACTGTCGCCGCAGCCACATGCGGAAAGCGGAGATCTTCACCGCCTGGCGGGAGGGATCGGCATCGTCCAGATCTTGCGGGTAAAACGCGTCGGCCGCGGAGCTTCGCGCCAGGCTTAGCCCGTTGGGCTGGAACGGCAGCAGGCTCTCGATATACTGGCCGGCGTCGCCGCCGAAGGAGCCGCTGGGGCAGTTGGAGGAGGTTTTGAGACAAACTTTCTGGTATCGAACGCGCAGGGGAGCGTCGGCCCCGACGGTGGACTGGAGAGTGCTCCGATACTCCTTGGGGTTGTCCTTGAACTCGACGATTTCCTTGTTGCCCGGTTCCAGTTCGAGTTTGGCCTCATAGCGCACCGGGACGTCGGCGCCTCCGGAACCGAGGCAGGAGGCGGGAATGGGGAAGTTCAGCGAGTGCGACCCTTCGTTGCGATCCGGCGCCATGTGAGCGCTGACGGAACTCCGGGGCGCGACCGTGCAGGAGGATTCCCCGGCGTTTACCTGGAGCGTGCCGGTGATGCCCGCAACCAGGTTGTCGGGCCGTCCCTTCTGCTGCACAAAGACGCGCACCACGGTGGGCCGGCCAAGAACCAAAGGCACTTCCCCCGGCGCGGCCACCTGCACCGCCTGCACGGCTTCAATCGACGAGATGCCGATCTCCGGCGGCGGGTTGACGGTGAATCTCACCGCCGGCGATTCGGAAATAACGGCGTCCGAGCCGTCCAGCAGCGCGGCGCGCAGGTACAGCTCCTTAGCCTCTTTGGGAATGGTGAACTTCGCAGTCGCGAGCTGCTTGCTGGAGTTGGCCGGGTCGGTGCGGAACACGGGCGCGGGAGGGGAGGAGGCGATGGCCGTGCCGCCCTGCGCCGAGGGATAAATCCCCAGCACCAGCCGCGCGTCGGCTTTGGTCTGGAGCACATACTGGACGCGAGCCTCGGCGGCGCTTTCCTCGCCGGCCTGGAGCGGCTGGGCGGGATCGGGCCGCACCGAGCCGCTCGCAATCTGCACCGCGTCCTGCGCCGCCCGGGTGGGGAAAGAGGTGGAAGTCTGAACCAGACGAGTGCCGCCGGAGACCAGGCCGA
>JACQZT010000448.1 GCA_016213755.1 Acidobacteriota bacterium
CGGGAGTCAGCCAGCGAGCATCCCGTTTGTTGACGGCGGGGTTCGAGTCGCGCTCCTTGAAGTAGGTGACATACTCGTGCCCCTCCCGGCTCAGGACGATCAGGTCGAACTTGCCGAAGTCCTCCCATGGAACTGCGTAGTCCATGATGGTGACGGCTTCCCATCCGGCCTTGCGCAGCCTGCCCACCAGGGCCGCGTCCAGCGGAGCGACGGAGTGGTAGGCGTCTCCCAGAATGGCCAGGACGCGCTTCTGACGCGCTGCGCCGGCAGCCTCGGTCGCCAGGCTGGAAGCTGTGGCAGCGTGAAGAAGTTGTCTGCGTGTCGTGTTCATGAATCGCCTCCAGATTGAGTCAGGCCCTCGAAGGCCGCGCGGCCCGCGATCTCGCGCAGGTCCCAACCGCGCCGGTACTCGCGCGCCAGATAGCGGTTGGCCTCGCTACAGTTCGTGATGCGGAACGCGAGCGAGTCCCATTCGATGCGGTGGTCGGCGCGCAGAGCGATGTTTCCGAGCTGGTACGCCTCGGTGAACGGGCCGGAGTAGCCGAAATGACAGCCCGGCGGTTTACCCGTCTGGACCGCGACCACCCAGTCCCGGTGCACTTCCTCGCGGCCCCAATCCCGCTGAGGTGGTGGGACGATGGGGTCCGTCTTCTGCCCTTGAAACGGGCCGCGGCCCGCCGGCAGGCTGCCCTTTGTGCCGATCCAGACCAAGCCGCCGCCGATCGCCGCGGGCGGCCGTTTGCCGCCGTCGTACCAGTAGAGCTTGAGCGGCGGGTGGACGCCGCGGGCGGCCCACTCGAACCGGATCACGCTCCAGTCCGGGTACATCTCGCGCTTCAGTCCGCTGGTTTCGACCACCTCGACGGCCGAGGGAGCGCCGAGGTCGAGCGCCCAGAACAGCACGTTCAGGCTGTGCGGAGCGATGTCGCCCAGCGCGCCGCTGCCGAACTCCAGCCAGCCGCGCCAAACGAAGGGATGATAGACCACGCCCAGCGGAGGGACCGGGCTGAGCCCGGCGTCCTTGAAATCGGACTGGTGCCTTTTGCCGGGTGCGGGATCGTAGACCGGGTGCCCCTCCGGATACCGGCCCAGATACGGGCGGTGAGGCGCGGGACCCAGCCACAGATCCCAGTCGAGCGTTCGCGGAGGGGCTTCCTCGCCCGGCGGGCGGTCGTAGCCCTGCGGCCAGATGGGGCGGTCCGTGGTCGCGTGCACCTCGGTGATTTCGCCCAGCGCGCCGGATTGAATCAGCTCGACCGTGCGCAGCGTGCCGGGCGCCGAAGCGCTCTCGGTTCCCATCTGCGTGATGGTTTTCGTCTCAGCCGCCACGCGCGCCACCACCCGGGCCTCCTCGACCGTCTGGGTCAGCGGCTTCTGACAGTAGACGTGCAGGCCGTGTTTCATCGCCCACACGCTGATATAAGCGTGGGTGTGATCGGGCGTGGCGACCACCACGCCGTCGAGCTTTTCGCGCTCGATCATCTTCCGGAAATCGGTGTGCTTCGCGGCCCGCGGGTACTCGGCGGCGCGCAGGTCCACCATCTCGGAGTCCACATCGCACAACGCGGCGATGCTGGCTCCGGCTTTCTCCAGGGCGCGCGCATCGCGGGCGCCCTGGCCGGCCAAACCGATGATGCCGACATTCGGCTTCTCGTTCGCCGCGTAGCCGCGGGCCAGGCCGGAGGGCAGGATCACGAACGCACTGGCGGCGCGTTGCAGGCAGTCGCGCCGGGTGAGAGAGGTGTCTGAATCGCGCTTTCTCATAATGGACCTACGATCCGATCTTCTCGGTAATGTACAACAGCCGGTCCCAGGATGCATCGGCCGTGACCATATCGCTGACGCCCAGCACGAAACGGCTGGCCTTCCCATACCGCTCGATCAGCCGGTCCACCCAGAGCCGGAAGTCGCTTTCGCCCACGCTGTCCGGACAAAGGAGCACGGATGGGATTCCGCCCCAGATGGTGATCCGGTCCGCGAAAGCGGCACGGATCTCTTCGAGCGTCAGGCGGGTCATGGGAGCCGGGCAGAGGGAGTCGGCGATGTCGAAGCCGGCGCGGAGATACAAGGGGATGAGGCGGCGGTTTTCGCCGTCCGTGTGAGTCATGAGGTTCTTGCCCTGGGAGTGCAGCGTCGCGGCGTAGTCCCGCAGCGCTGGGAAGATGTAAGTCTCGAACCACTTCGGATGCGTGATGGAATCGTCGTAGTTGCCGCCCAGCAGCAAGACCTCGGCATCGGTTTCCGCCGCGATCCGCTTCATCGCCGCGTAGTAAGGCTCCATCGCTTCGGCCAGCCGGTCGATCTTTTCGGGATAGTCGTGCTGGGCCAGGAAGAACTGCTCCACGGGCATGAGTTCCTTCATGATGTGGTGGACGGGGCAGGCGGTGCCGATCACGTACGCCACTGCGATTCCGCGGTCTCCGACCAAGCGCCGCCGGCGCTCCCATGCGCCGGCGCGCGGTTCCACCCGCAGATGGGAGAAGATGTGCGCCAAGGTATCGAAATCCGCAGGCTGGCGGATTCCGTGTTCGGAAGTCCATGGAATGGACGCGCCGCCGTCCAGCATCTCTTCGGTGAACACCTGCGCCGTTCGCACCAGTCCCACCGGCGTCCGGTACTCGGTAACCGTCTCCCGCCCCCGGCGCGTCACCCGCCGTTCGGCGTCCTCCAACACCACCCGGTACGAGAGCACGGGGTGGTTGAAGATGCCCAGGCCGTGATCGGCCATGTCCGTCTCTTCCTCCCGCTCGGTGAAGTCGGGGACGGAGGCGTAGTGCCCCACGCCGAGCCGCGCAATCACCTCCGGCAGACTCAGGCCGCCCAGACCGGCCGGCATGTTGCCGCGCCGCAGGCGGGCGCGGTACCAGAATTCGAGGCGTGGAACCCACGGTATCCGATCCGGAACCTCGCCGCGGATCGCGGCCAGTATCCGTTCACGATCATTCATGTTCGCTTCTCCGCGTTCCTGTTATTATATGTGCGCCTTGCAGCCGGAAAACGAGTTCCTCCGAAGACGCCGGACCGCGTGGGCCATCGCCGCCGTGCTGTTCGGCGGATCGGTGGTCAACTACCTGGACCGCGCGGTGCTGGGCGTGGTGATGCCGCGGATCCGGCGGGACCTGGTTCTCACCAACCAGCAATACGGGTGGGTGGTCAACGCGTTTCTGGTGGCCTACATGATCTCCTACGTCCTGGGAGGCAGGCTGGCGGACCGCTTCGGCTACCGGCGCGTGGTGGCTTTTTCCATCGGCGCCTGGTCGCTGGCCGGCATGTCGCACGCGCTGGTGCGCGGGCTGGCGGGTCTGGCATCGGCGCGGGCCGTGCTGGGTTTGGGTGAGGCTGCGTTCTACCCGGCGGCGATAGCCGGCATAGCCGCCTGGTTCCCACCCAAGGATCGCGCCAAGGCGGTCGGGTGGTTGCTGTCGGCCCTCAGCGTTGGGACCTTGCTGGCGGTGCCTGTGGTCGCGTGGATCACCGCGAATTATGGCTGGAGGGCGTCCTTTCTCGCGACCGGCGCGGTTGGGTTTCTGCTGCTGCCGCCCTGGCGCAGGCTGCACCGGCGCACGCCGGAAGGTCCGAGGGCGGTATGCCCTCCGGCCCAGGAAAACAGCGACTCCGGCGCGCGCACGCCACTGGCCTTTGTCTTGCGAACCCGAAAATACTGGTGCACGCTCGCCGCGCGGAGCTGCTCGGACGCCGCCTGGTATTTCTATCTGTTCTGGATGCCCGGCTACTTTCAGGAGGCCCGCGGGCTGAGCCTGGAGACGGTGGGAGGTCTGCTGTGGATTCCCTACCTGGCGGCGGGCGCTGGCTCGGTGGCCGGCGCGTGGTTCAGCAGTGCGCTGATACAGCGCGGCTTTAATCTCGACCGCGCGCGCAAGGCGGTGCTCATTCCCTCGGCGGCGCTGGGGGCGCTGGGGGCGTTCTCCTACTTCGCGGGAAGCTACACGGCGGCCGTCGCCATCGTTGCGGTGGCGCTGTTTGGGCATCAATCGTGGTCCTCGAACCTGCACACCGCGATCTCGGAAATCTCCCCGCCCGAACACGTGGCGGTGCTCTATGGAATGACGGGCGCCGCGGGAACCCTGATGGGAGCGGTGGCGCAGTTGGTAATCGGCCCGGTGGTCGATGCGGCGGGGTACAGGCCGGTGTTCGTGGGCGCCGGCCTGATCTACGTCGCCGCCGCTTGCCTGCTTCTGGCGGGGGGCAGGATCGAGGAGATCCGGCCGCGCTCCGCCGCGTTGCGAACGAGCCTCTGAGGCTTGATTTCCGACCGCTCCCGCAGGAGCTGTCAAGAACTCGGCCTAAAACATTTTCATAGGATTATGTTTTGGTTTGTCCTGATCGTGATGCCGGATCAGGAAACCCTGTTTGAGATGCCTGCCGCCGAGTGCGGTCCGAAGACTCGCCCGGAAGAGCCGGAGGGGATGCCGAAGCTCA
>JACQZT010000449.1 GCA_016213755.1 Acidobacteriota bacterium
CGGCGCGGGCGCCGGGGCCTGCACCGGAGCCGGGGTCTGCGCCGGAGGCGGGGCCTGCGCCGGAGGCGGCGCCGCTGGTCTGGCGCCCCGCGTGGGCGCCGGTCTGGCGGGTGGCGCGGGCTGCTCGGCAGCTTGAGGAGGCGGCGCCGGCGCGGGCGGCGCCGGCTGCGCCACCTGTGCCTGCTCCACCGGCTTGGCATCCCGCTGGAAATAATTGCAGCCGGCCGACGCGGCCACAAACACGCCCGCTGCGATTCCCGTTGCGATTCTCATTCGCTTTTCCTCCTCCTATGGGTGAAACGCGCCCCGCACAGTTCACGTTTCGCCCTCTGCCCGATAGAATAGAGGAAGAATGGTTTCGTTTCCACCCGGGTTCCGCATCGGCGGCATCGATATCCGTCCGGCGACCGTGCTCGCGCCCATGGCGGGCGTCACCGACACCGTCTTCCGGCGCCTGATTCGCGCCCAGGGCGGGTGCGGCTTGCTCATGACCGAGTTCACCAGCTCGCACGGCGTGGCCTCCGGCAGGAATGCCCGGCGGCCTCCGCGGGCGTTTTACTACCTGTATTTCGAGCCGGACGAGCATCCCATCGCGGCGCAGTTGTTCGGCGCCCATCCGGAAGTGATGGCCGAAGCCGCGCGAATGTGCCAGGACAAGGGCTTCGACGCCGTGGATCTGAATTTTGGCTGTCCGGTGAACAAAGTGGTCCGCTGCAACGGCGGCTCGGGCTTGCTGCGCGACCTGCCGCTGGTGGAAAAGCTCCTCCGCGCGGTCCGCGCGGCCATCGCCATTCCGCTGACCATCAAGTTCCGCTCCGGCTGGAACGACCGGGAACTGATCCACGTGCCGCTGGCCCGCATGGCCGAGGATTGCGGCGTGGATGCCATCTCCCTGCACCCGCGCACCCGCGAGCAGGGCTACGGCGGAAGCGCCGACTGGAGCCATATCGCCGAGGTGAAGGCGGCGGTGCACATCCCGGTGATCGGCAACGGCGATATCAACACGCCGGAGGACGCCGTGCGCATGGTGGCCGAAACCGGCTGCGATGCGGTCATGATCGGGCGCGCCGCCAGTCACAATCCGTGGATCTTCCGCCAGATCGCCGATTACCTGGAAACCGGCCGCTACGCGCAGCCTTCCGAGCGCGACCGCTACGACATGATGCGCACCTACTACGCCATGCTCATCGAGCACGGCGCGCCCGACCGGGTAGGCAAGATGAAGCAGTTCGCCACGTACTTCACCCACGGCGTGCGCAACGGCGCGCGGCTGCGGGCCGCGATCTATCATTCCAAGGAGGCGGGCGAGGTGCTCGCTCGCGTGGACGAGTTCTTCCACTGCGAGCTCGCCGCGGCCCCCGCCGCATGAAGAAAGTCCAAGTGATCACCGACGGGGCCTGCATTGGCAACCCGGGACCCGGCGGCTGGGCCGCCATCCTGCGCTTCGGCCCCCACAAGAAAGAGCTGTCCGGCAGCGTGGGGCATACCACCAACAACCGCATGGAACTGCTCGCCGCGGTCGAGGGCCTGCGCGCGCTGAAAGAGCCTTGCGAGGTCGAAGTCGTCACCGATTCGCAGTACCTCAAGAACGGCATCACGAGCTGGATCCAAAGGTGGAAGCTGAACGGCTGGCGGACCTCCGAGAAGAAACCGGTCCTGAACCAGGACCTTTGGCTCGCCCTGGACGAACAGGTTTCGCGCCACCGCACCCGCTGGACCTGGACCAAGGGCCACTCCTCGCACGCCGACAACAACCGCTGCGACGAACTCGCCACTCGCGCCGCCCGCCGCCAATAACCGGGACAGGCAGCACTTTCCCACTTTCGGGTGTTGAAAACAGGGAACTTAGAATTGGGAAAGTGCTGCCTGTCCCGGTTTCTTGGGGGAAACGTTTTGCGGCGCGATTCGTCGGATAATAGTGGTATGGTGTGTTTGCGGATCATCCTCGGTTTAGTGCTGGCTTTGGCGGCCGGCGGACAGACGCCTTCCGACCTTTTCGAAAAGGCGCCCCCGCGGGTGGACCAGTCGCTGCGGGCGCGGGTGGCCAAGTTCTATCAGGCGCACGTGGACGGCAAGTTCCGCCTGGCCGACCAGGTGGTGGCCGACGACAGCAAGGATGCCTTCTTCGCGGCCGACAAGCCGCGCTACAAGGGCTTTGAAATCGTCAAGATCGTCTATGGGGACAACTACTCTGCCGCGCGGGTTGTGACGGTCTGCGACACCGAAATGGTCTCTCCCATGGCGGGCCGGTTTCCGATCAAGGCGCCGCTCACCAGCCTTTGGAAAATCATCGACCGCGAGTGGTTCCTGTACATTCCTCCCAACACCGGGGTCATTGACACGCCCTTTGGAAAGATGGGGGCGGGCCAGACTTCGGGGAACGCAAGCTCGCCCATCCCCGCCCGCTTGCCGGACGCGCAGTCCGTCCAGCGGCAGGTGCGGGTGGACCGGACCGCGGTGGAACTGTCCAGTTACGAGCCCGCCTCGGCCCAGGTCGTGGTTTCGAGCCAAATGCCGGGACTCGTCAAGCTGTCGCTCAGCTATGCCGCTTTTCCCGGTTTCGAGGCCAAACTGGACCGCGACGAGATCGGCGCGGGCGAGAAGGCCACCGTGCTTTTCACCTGCAAGCCGGCCGGCAAGACGCCCAAGCCGGCCATCACCGTGCTGCTGATGGTGGAGCAGACCCGGCAGGAGTTTCCCATCCGGGTGACGTTCCGGGTTCCTCCCGAGGTCCAGCAGCGGCTCCCCGGGCGCTGATTGGCACGCGAGTTGCTCCTTGCTTGGCGGAGGAAAGCGACCTCATGCGCAGCATCGATACATCCAGCCTTCCGCAAAGCCGGCTGGCCCGTCTCACCGAACGCCAGCAAGTGTCAAATAACTCAAGGACTTCCCGTGGAGTCGATAGCCCTTTCAGCTCGGCCCTGAGCCGGGTTACGGGCGCCTCTTCGCGGCAAACCCTCGCCGCTTCCGACACCACGCGCCAGAATCTCGTCGCTTCCCCGGCGCAAACGCCGGCCGCCGGCAGCCTCCCGCCGCGCACCAACCCGTTTGTTCCGCTGTTGCCGGGGCAGGTGGACGCCGGGCCGCAGGCAGCCGTCGTTCCGCGAGCCGCGGCCCAGACTGCCCCTCCCGCGACCGCCGCAACGGTCGCCGCCGCGCCGACGGCCGCGACCCCGGCGGCGGCCCTGGAGGTGCTTCGGGCGGCGCTCAGAAAGGTCAATATCGAGCCTTCCGGCCTGAACCTGTATTACGAGGAGAATGTGGTCGGCTACCCCGGCGGTTCGTACGTCAACCGGTTGATTACCTGCGAGCTGAGCGAAGGAAATAAGGAATCCTACGACGTTGGCCTCATGCTCAAGAACCCCTGGCTGACGGCTTTCGAAATCGGCCGCCAGACCGGGCGCAGAGCTTAGTGCCGTGCTAGAATGTGGCAGCGATTGAGTTAGGCGGGTGGCGCCCCGCCCACAGACCCGCCTTTTCAAACAGGTGAAGGCTCGCCGGCCGGCCCTCGGCCCTCGAGAAAACAGTAACCGCACAACCCTCGATTCCCCCGGGCGGGAATCGACACAGGAGCGCACCTGCCATGTCGGAAGCAAACAAAATCCTGGTCCGCAGGCTCATCGATGAAATCTGGAATCAATGCAGCACCACCGCAATGGACGAACTCATCGACAACGATATCATTCGCCGCGATCCCGCCCCGTTCGGCGAACTCAACGGCCGTGAGGCCTACAAACAACTGGTCCTGGCCGACTTTGCGGCCTTTCCCGATTTACGCGTAACCCTGGTCGACATGATCGCCGAAGGCGACTGCGTGGCTGGCGCCTGGACGGCGCAGGGGACGCACACGGGCACGATGACCCTGCCGGGCGTCCAGTTTGCGCCCACGGGAAAGACGGCCTCCTTCGACGGCACGTCCCGGCTGCGCCTCCGCGCCGGCAGGTTCGTGGAGGACCTGGTGGCGTGGAGCCCGCTGAGCATGTTTCAGCAACTGGGGCTGGCCGCCGACCCGGTGGCGGCCGGGGCGAACCGCTTGATGATGGTTCGAGTAATGGAGGAACTTTTTAACCAGGGGAAGCTGGCCGTTGCGGATGAGTGTTGCACGCGCGACTACGTGCATCATGGCCCGCAAGGGGTGGATTCCCGCGGGCCGCAA
>JACQZT010000066.1 GCA_016213755.1 Acidobacteriota bacterium
GATGGCCTTCTCGACGCGCTCGCGGTAATCCGGTTCGTAGGAACGGTAGTCGGGGTAGAAGTACTGCTCATGGATCATGAGCTCCATGATTTGCGATTGGTTGGGGTCGGCGGCGATGCGGTCCAGGTAAGCGTCGATTCCGGCGAGCGGAACGGTGTTGATCACGATGTCGTGGCGCACGAAGATCATATCTTCGCGGGTGTCCTTCCAGTAGTCGTGCCCCATCAGGTAGCGCATCCGAGGCAGGGGCAGGTAGTAGCTGACCGAGGGCAGATCGTTGCGCACATCGAAATAGCCCGCCAGGATGCGAATGCCCTCGCGCCGCAGCGCGCGCGCCGCGGCCAGCGTGGTTTCTCCCCAGTGGACGGTGGTCACCGGGTGCAGCACCTCTTGGCCGGCGAAGCGTTCGATCTCGCGCACTACCAGCCGGTAGTCCCGGGTAATCTGCTCCGCGGAGGCGTGCACGTAGGGCCGGTCGGGGTCGTTGGCCAGGGCGTGGAAGCTCAGGCGCATCCAGTCGCTGTTGCGCTGCCACTCGGAGCGGAACTTGCCGGGCATCTGCGACAGGTTGAAGCCGTCGGTCTGGTAGTAGAGGTTGTGATGGAACTTGGTTCCGTATTTGCGGTGCAGGTCGCGCCACATGGCCAGGTAGGGGTTGTCGAAGATCGACTGGTAGCGATCCGCGTTGCGGGCGATGTCGCGCAGGAACCAGATGTTGTCGTCGGTCGAGAAGCGGTAGATTTTCTCCCGGATCACGCTGTCCGCGGCCTGCGCCGGGACGGGAGCGGAAACGGGCAGCCGCAGCTTGAGCACGGCCCCGCCCGCCGCTTCGGCGATGAACAGGGTCCGGCCATCGACGCCGCCGAAGGCCAGGTGAGCCGCCTGCGGCGCCGCGTGGGTCTGCGCGAGCTTACCTGCCGGATCCAGAACCGCCAGCCGGTTTGGAAAAGCTGCGCACAGAAGGCCGTCGTCGCTTACGGCCAGCCCTGCGACCGGGCCGTCGGCAAACTCGCGGAGTTGTTTGCCGGCGCGCCAGATGCGCGCGGAATCCGCCACGAACAGCTCGCCGGCGGAGGCGGCAATCGCTCCGGGCATCTTCAGCGCGGAGGTCACAAGCTCGGCGTTGGTGTCCGCGCCGACGCGGCACACGCGCGAAGCGCCGGTGTCGGTGAAGTAGACCGCGTCTCCGTACGCGACGCCTTCCGGCGAAACCAACGGCGCGCCGCCGCAGCGGTCGGCGGCCACGGCGACCTCACCCCAGGGCGTGATGCGCAGAATGCGGCCCAGGGCGTTGTCGGCCACGTAGAGGTCGCCCGCGGCGTCAAAGGCCAGCCCGCGCGGCCGGCCGCCCGTGCGCGCCAGCACCGTCCAGCTCTGGCTGCCAAAGATCTGGATGACCAGGCCGCCCTGTACGGGGACGGTCGCGAACAATCCGCCTTGCGGGCTAACGGCCAGCCCGGCCACGGATGGCAGCCCGTTGAAAGCCGGCTCCGGCGACGGGGGCGAAAGAAGAACGGCGGACAACAGCCAGGGAAGGAGCATTTGGGCCATAATACGCCATAGTCCGGCATGTTGGCTATGGAAACCATCTGGCGGGACCTCCGGTTCGCGGTTCGCGGATTGCTTCAGAACCCGGGGTTCGCCGCCGCGGCGATTCTGGCCCTGGCGCTCGGCATCGGCGCCAACACCGTCATTTTCAGCGTGGTCAATGCGGTGCTGTTGAACTCGCTCCCGCTGCGCACACTGCGCGAGTCCGAGCGCCTGGTCATGGTTTGGGAGAAAAACCCTTCCCTGCCCGGCTTCATCGCCTCGCGGGTGCCGGTGTGCTTGAAGAACTACCTGGAGTGGAAGCGGCAGGCCCAGTCGTTCGAAGGCCTGGCCCTGTATGGCATGTCGAGTTTCCGACTGACCGGCAAAGGGGATGGCGGCAACCTGAAACCGGAACAGGTGTCGGGCGCGGAAGCCTCGGCGGACTTTTTTTTCGCTGCTTGGCATCCGGCCGCGCCTGGGCCGGAGCTTCCGAACTGAGGAGATGCAACCCGGCCGGGCTCGCGTCGCGATTTTGAGCGACGCGTTGTTTCGATCGCGCTTTGGCGGCGATCCGCAGGTCGTCGGGAAGACCCTGCTGGCCAACGGCTCGGAACACGAAATCGTGGGGGTGCTGCCGCCCCGCTTCGACTTGCCCGCGATGGGGGAGGGCTTCGACCAGAACTACCCGAAGCTGTGGGTTCCGGTGCGCGTCGGCGCCGGCGGTCACGACGAGAGTCATCGCCACTTCTTCGTTTTCGGCCGCTTGAAGCGCGACGCCGCGCTGGCGCAGGCGCGCGCGGAAATGACTGTGATTGCCAGCCGGCTGGTGGAAACCGACCCCAAGCTGAACACCGGTTTCGGCGCCAACGTCTTCCCTCTCGCCGAGGAGGATGTGAGCCCCGCCTTGCGCCGCGGCCTGCTGGTTCTCGAAGCCGCTGTCGGCTTCGTGCTGCTGATCGCCTGCGCCAACGTGGCCAACCTGCTGCTGGCCCGCGCCGTGGGTCGGGAACGGGAAGTCGCCATTCGGACGGCGCTGGGCGCGAGCCGCGCGCGGATGATCCGCCAGACGCTGACCGAGAGTCTTCTGCTGAGCGGGTTGGGAGGCGCCGCGGGCCTGTTGCTCGCCTTCTGGGGTCTGCGCGTGGTTGCCGCTGCCGCGCCGTCCAATACCCATGGCTTTCAGGAACTGCGCCTGGATCTTCCGGTGCTGGGTTTCACGCTCCTGGTCGCGGCGCTCGCGGGACTGCTGTTCGGGCTGGCGCCCGCGCTGCACACCTTTCGGCAGGGCGTGAGTGAGGCGCTGAGCCGCGGTGTTCGCTCCGGCGGAGGATCTTCGAACCGGCTGCGCTCGGCGCTGATTGTGGCCGAGGTCGCCCTTTCGATGATGCTGCTGGCCGGCGCCGGCCTCATGACTCGCAGCCTCAACACGCTCCTGTCGGCCGACCGGCAGGGCTTCCGCCCCGATCACGTGCTGAAGATGCGCATCGCGCTCCCGGAAGCGAAGTACTCGAAGCCACAAACCTTTCTATTCGGCGACCGGCTGCTGGAATCCGTGCGCGCGCTGCCAGGAGTGCGCGCCGCCACCCTGGCCCAGGGAGTGCCCATGCAGGACCTGGCCATGGGCCCCTACCGGCTGGAAGGAGTACCCGAGCGGCCCAACGATCAGCCGACGGTGTGCCTGTCCGGCATCCGCGAGGGCTACTTCTAGACCTTGGGCATTCGCCTGCTTCGAGGCCGCGACTTCACCCGTCAGGATGTGACCGTCACGCGGTGGCCGGCGCCGATCATGGTCAACGACATGTTCGCGCGCCAGAGCTGGCCCAACCAGGATCCGCTGGGCAAGATCGTTCTACTGCCGGATGGCAAAGGCGGCCGACTCCGGTGGGTGGTCGTCGGCGTCACGGCCGGCACACGGCAGTTCGGGCCGGATTCGGAGGGCCAAGCCGAAATCTATCTGCCGGAAGGGGAGTTCCGCACGCCGATGCTGCTGGTGCGGACGTCCGGCGCGCCCCTGTCCATGCTGCCCACCATCGAGAAACAGGTGTGGGCCATCGACAAAGAGCAGCCGGTGCACGACGCGGACACGATGGAAAACGTGCTGCGGGAATGGATCTCGCAGCGGCGCTTCACCATGATCGCGCTGGCGGTCTTCGCCGGCGTGGCGCTGGCGCTGGCCAGCGTGGGCCTGTACGGTGTGCTGGCTTATTCGGTGAGCCTGCGCCGGCGCGAAATCGGAGTCCGGGTCGCGCTGGGCGCCGACCCGCGCAGCGTGGCCTGGCTGGTGGTCCGGCAGGGACTGGCGCTGACTCTGGCCGGGATTGCCATCGGGCTGGCCGGGGCTGTCGCCCTCACCCGCTTGCTGGCCAGCCTGGTCTTTGGCGTGAGCACCACCGACCCGGTCACCTTCGCTGGGGTGGCGCTGTTACTGCTCGCCGTGGCCGCCGCCGCCAGCTATGTGCCGGCCCGCCGCGCCTCCCGCCTCGATCCCGCCGAGGTGCTGCGCGCGGAGTGAGCGGCCATGATTGACAGGATCGTCCCACTATAAAACCATGCGGGGCATCATGGTGCGCAAGGAATAGCTGAAAGGGGCGTGGAGGGATGGAGACCAGCGGGCAAACGGCCAAGGACTTGCTGCCGGTGTTCGGCACGCGCGGGCGAGTGTCTGAGGTCCTGAGCGGCAAACGGGCCATCAGCAAGGAGCAAGCAAAAAAGCTCGCGTCACTCTTCAGGGTCACCGCCGATCTCTTTATCTGACGCGCCGGGCGACCGGAACGGCAGCCCCAGCAGCAGAAACAGCCCCAGCGCCAGCGCTTCACCGGCCAGAATGTACCAGGGCCAGGCGCCCATGACGTCGAGCAGCGAAGCGTTGGGGGGCTTGCGGCACAGGTACATGTAGTTGGTCTTGAAGACGAGGTTGAACATCCCGACGAATAGGGCAAACAGGTTCACCGCGGCCAAGGCGCGCCAAGTCGAGCCCGGCCGCGGCCGCGCGATGCGGCCCCAGATGAGCGCCAGCACCGCGGCGATGACGCCGCCGTGGGCCAGGAAGAAGTAAACCGTCGGGTAGGAGGGGAAAGGCTCCCACAGGTCGGGCGTCAGCACCGCCTGGCTGCTGCCCGCGATGGCGGCGTAGTAGGCGATTTCGAGTGCCCACACACGCCCAGTGAAGGCGGCGACGATGGTCAGCCAGAGTGCCAGGTCGCAAAGCTGAAGCGGCATCCCTTCGGGGAAGCGCCAGCCTTCGACGCGCAAGCGATAGGCGTACCAGGTGAGTTCGTTGACCAGCAGAAACGCGCCTACCCCCAGGCGCACCGGCCTCGGATGGCGCCGCGCGACCCACCCGGCCAGCGCCGCCAGCGCCGGAATGGCCGCCAGAATCGCCCAGTGCACAACGCCGAACAACACGAAGTTGGGCTTCATGACGCCCTCTCGATCAGGCGCCGGTATTTGCGCAGCAGCTCGTAGAGCACCACGCCGCCCGCGGTGGCCACGTTGAGAGAGTGCTTGCGGCCGAGCATTGGAATGCGCACGTGCGTGTCGCAGCGCGCGACCAGTTCCGGCCGGATGCCGTCCACTTCGTGGCCGAAGACCACGCACACGGGAAACCGCGGCCGCCAATCGAACAGGTCCACCGAGTGGACGCTGGTCTCGATGGCCGCCAGTTCGCAGCCCGCCTCGCGCAGACGATCGGCGAAGGCCAGCGGGTCCCAGCCGTGCTCCCAGGCCACGGTCTCTTCGGCGCCGAGCGCGGTCTTGCGCAGGCCGCTCTTGGGCGGGCAGGCGGTGATGCCGGTCAGGTAGAGCTTATCCAGGCCCACCGCGTCGGCGGTGCGAAAGAACGCGCCCACGTTGTACATGCTGCGAACGTTGTCCAGCAGCGCGCACACCGGCAGCGCGGCGATCGGCTCGTACGCCGCGGCCGCCAGGGTGGCCTGATACGGCATGCGTTCCATATGGTCTTTCATACCACGGCAGGCCCTGAAGGTTCGAGTTACTTTGTCCGCTTGGCTTCGAAGGTGCGGGCGTTGATGGCGGACGCGCTGCCCGCCCGGCGCTGATCAGCAGCACGTCGCCAACGCTGGCCGCCGATTCCGTTCCCACCGCCAGGTGAAAGGGGTTCGTTTCGTGACTGAGCGGGGCGCGCAACTCGACCGAAACCGGCACGCGAAACTCCTGGCCGCGGATCTTGCCGCGCGCCTCCCCGGCCCATCGGCTCGGGACGGGAACGGCCGGGACCGGCGCGGGCCGGGTGGCGGCGGCGGGCGCCTTGCGCCGCGACTTCAGTTCATCGGCAACCGGTGTCCCAGGCGTCTTCTTCAAGAATGCGGGCGGATCAGGCGGACGGGGGTTTGACAACCTTCCGGCGCGGTTTCGGCGCGGTCTTCTTGACCGGCTTGCGTTTTCCGGCGGGGGCGGCGGCCTTTTTCGGCTTGGCCCGTTTGGCGGCCGGTTTAGCGTGCGGGTCCGCGCTTTGCGCCAGGTCGAGACCGAAGACCGCGGAAAGATCCTCGCCCGCGAGGAGCTTGGTCTTGGCCGGTCCCCGCCCGGCCAGCGGAAGGGCCTGGCCGGCCTTGGCGATGAGGTCCTTCTCGTCCACCTCGCGCAAGCGGAACAGGAGCTCGGGCTGGCGATCGAAGCGGGCGCCGACGCCGTACAGCACCGCCGCGACGTGCTTGCACATATCGGCCCAGTCCGGGCAACTGCACGAAAGCCGGATCTCGGCCGGCGAGGGGAACAGGCCTTGGCCCGGCCGGCAGATGCGTTCCATCACGCCCTTGGAGAACCGCCCCTGCAAGAGCTCGACCAGCGAATCGATGGCCCCCGCGCAGTCTCCGCAGATCGCCTTCCAGCGCGCCTTGGCGACAGGGGTCACTTTCAGCGCGACCTTGTACAACTCCGAGCCCATGACCAGCGCGTCGATGGCGCCGGCCGAAATCCGCAAGTCGACCACCGAACCGTTGCGCACATAGGTCCGCCCGCGCGGCAGACGGTTGGCGTAGTCGCTGTAACGCTCGAGGTTGTCGCACCACGCCTGGCCCCAGAAGGTCGTCGCGATGGCGCGGCCTTCGAGGAGAACGGGCGATACCTCGTGCCCCTGCTTGCGGCGCTTGACCATCTCGCGCTCGGCCTTGCGGCGCCGTTCCGCCACCGGAACATAGGGCCTCCATCCATAGCCGTAGTAAGACATCGATCACGTCTCCTTCAGCGCCTTATTAATATCCAGCGCAACCAGCTTGAGTAGCTCCTCGTCCTTCATCTCCGTCAATAGTAACTCGGCGCTTCCCTCGAGTAACTCGTGCGAGAGTTGGCGCTTGGAATCGATCATCTGGTCGATCTTTTCTTCCACGGTCCCGCGGCACAGGAACTTGTGCACCAGCACGTTCTTGGTTTGGCCGATGCGGAAAGCGCGATCGGTGGCCTGGTTCTCCACCGCCGGGTTCCACCACCGGTCGAAATGCACGACGTGAGACGCGGCGGTCAGATTCAAGCCCGAGCCGCCCGCCTTGAGCGAGAGCACGAAAAACCCGACGGCTTCGTCTTCCTGAAAGCGGCGCACCAGGTCCCCGCGTTTCTTCACCTCGGTTTCGCCGTGCAGCACCAGACCGGGCGCGCCGAAGATCGAGCCCAGAAACTGGGCCAGCGGCGCGATCACCTCGCGGAACTGGGAGAAGACCAGCATTTTCTCCTGCCGGGCGGCCACCACCTCGGCGATGTCGCGCAGCCGCGCCCACTTGCCGCTGTCCTGTTCGCTCCAGGCGCCGTCCCCCAGCCACTGCGAAGGATGGTTGCAGATCTGCTTGAAGCGCATCAGGAACGACAATACCAGACCCTTGCGCCGGATGCCGGTGGCATCGGCGAGCTGTTCGGCCAGTTCCTTCACGGCTTGTTCGTACAGCGCGGCCTGCCGCCGGCTGAGCGGGCAAAAGGCCTTCATTTCGGTCTTGTCCGGCAAGTCCGAGATCACGGTCTTGTCGGTCTTCAAGCGCCGCAGAATGTACGGCCGCACGAGTTCGCGCAGCGGACCGTAGGAACCGTGGGGCCGGCTGGCGAGGCGTTTGACGAAGTCCGTGAACTCCTTCGACGATCCGAGCAGTCCCGGATTGAGGAAGTCGAAGATGGACCACAAATCCCCCAGCCGGTTCTCGACCGGCGTGCCGGTGAGCGCCAGCCTCGCATCCGCCTTGAGCTTCTTGGCGGCCCGGGTCTGCTTGGCATCCGGATTCTTGATGGCCTGGGCTTCGTCCAGCACGACCAGGCGCCACGCCGTCTCCGCGACCCACGGCAGCCGAAGCAGCGAACCGTAGCTGGTGACGACCAGGTCGATGCCCCGCAGCCGCTCCGGGCGAACCGTGCGCAGCTCGGCCGCCGGCAGCGCCGACGGATGCGCGATGAGGATCTTCAAATCCGGCGCGAAGCGCTCGATCTCGGCCGCCCAGTTGGCCAGCAGCGAGGCCGGGGCCGCCAGCAGGCTGGGCCGCGGTTTGGCCCCCGCCTGGCCTTTGAGCACCAGCAGGAGCGCCAGCACCTCGATGGTCTTGCCCAGTCCCATGTCGTCGGCCAGGCAGGCCCCGAAACCGAGTTTGGCGAGCAGATACAGCCAGCGCACCCCGACTTGCTGGTACGGCCGCAGCGCGCCCTTGAGCGCCTCGCCGGGGTCGACCCGCGCCAGCCCCTGCGGGCTGCGCAGTCCCTTCAGCGTTTCCGCCAGCCAGGGACCGGCGGCCACTTGCGCCCAGGCGGCAACGGCGGCCGCCGCATCGTCCGCCGCGACATCCGCGCCGGCCAGCAGGCGCATGGCCTCACCGAAGCCGATGCCGTTCTCCCTCGCCATGCGCTCGACTTCGCGGAAGCGCTCGATGGTCTGCCGCAGGCGATCGCGGTCGAGCTCGACCCACTGTCCCCGGACCAGCGCCAGCCCAACCGATTGGGCCAGCAATTCGCGGATTTCCTCCGCCGTCAGCCGTTCTCCCTCGAGCGTGATTTCCATGCGGAAATCGAGCAGCGCGTTCCGCCCCAGCCCGGATGGCGGCTGGCCGCCCACCGTGCCCGTTACGCGCGGACGCGGCGGGCGATTGCCCCGCCACCCCGCCGGCATGCGCACCACCACGCCCGCGGTCTCCAGTTGCGGCACGTCGCGCAGAAGCTGGAGGGCCTCGCGCGGCGTCCAGCGCAGCGGATGGAAGATCTCGCCGGCGTCAATCATGGCCTTCAGCCACGGGCAGGTCTCCGAGGCCCGCTGCACGGGAACCAGCAGCGACAGGAGACGGTCCTTGTTGGCCGCGCCCGCATACTCGCGCAGGGCCTGCCCCAGCGGCAGATGCTGCGCCTTGGCCTGCGGCGACAGCCGCGGGGTATAGGTGGCGAGAAAGGCAAATGGGGCGTCGGGATCCTTGCGGTTCTCGGCCACGTTGAAGTGCACGCGGCCCACCAGGTTCCAGGCCGGATTCCGGCTCTTCAGAAACTCCTGCACGCCGCGGCCAGACTCGGACAGTTCGAGATCGAAGGCCGCGCCCAGTTCCCGCCACAGGGCGCGCAGCACCTCCGCCGTCAAGTACTCCGCGCCCATCATGGGCGGCGCGGCCAGCGCGATTTGCTCCAGATCGTCCTCGCCGGGGCAGGCGACGCGGACCTTCCGCTCCGGCGCGTCGCTCTCGGGCCGGGTGCAAAGGGCGGTCACGAAGCGCGCGCCGAACTCCCTCCAATAGGAGTGGACCGGCGGCAGCACGCTCCCGGCCTCGTCCGCGCCCAGCAGCAGCAGGCCGTGGCCCGATCCGCGCTCGAACGCCCGCAACAGCCGCTCGGCCAGCCCGGCCTCCAAGCGCGGCGCCTCGGCATCGTGCGCCGGCACGAGCCGTCCGTGCGGCGTCAGGCTCAGGCAGAGAGAGGCAGGATCCATGCGGAGAAGCCTTCAGCTTAGCAGGAAGAGGGTGCTATAACTCAATCCAGAAGAATGTCGAGCCCGAACGGCTCGCGGAAGGAGGCTCGTGTGGTTGATTTTCTGATAAACACGCTGCTGAAGCCCTTCTTCGCCGAACGGATGCGCGTGCTGAAGTACTTCAGCCAGCGGGCGACGGCGGAGGCATTGCTTACCTCGAGCAGCCCAAGCCTGTTGAAGAAGGGACTGTCGCTGCTGTTTGAATTGGCGATTTCTTACCCGTACAAGAGACAGGAGGTCGTCAACCAGGTGACGGAATTCCTGCGCACGAAGTTTCCGCAGGACTCCCCGGTTTCCGGACCTGACAAAGACGTTCTCGAATCGGGACTCCGCTCCCTGGCCGCACTGCCGCGCCTGGACCAAAACGGATACCCGTTCAACTTCGACATTCACCAGATCCGGGTCCAGGACCTGAATCTTACCCGGACGAATTTCCGATATTTCTCACTCTGGGGCTGCCGCTTCCACAACGTGATTCTTTCTCATTCGTCTTTTGAAGATGCCGACCTGGGAGGCGCCGTGTTCGACAACTGCAGCCTGGAGTACGCCAATTTAAAGTCCGCCAAACTGTGCGCGAGTTTCATGGACCACAACCGGCCGGCCCGTTTCACCGCCACCCGGCTTTGGGGCGCCAACCTTCAGGAGGCGAACATCGCCTGCTGCGAGTTGCAGAACTTCGACAACCTGGACCTGGGTCCGGTGCAGCAGCAAATTGCGCAGGGCTGCCTCAGACTCCTCTAGGATCCCGCCGGCCGCGCCCGGCAACTCCTTCCGGGGCCGGCGGAGGGTGCGCGAACCGGTGGCAATCGGGCACATTCAGGACTAGAATCGAGGCAAGTGCGTTATGCCCGTCACATTGCCGGACGATCTGCTTCAGGCGGCCCGACTGACTGAAGAGGAGCTGAAGACCGAACTCGCAATCGCGCTTTTCGAGAGGGAACGCCTGACCCTCGGTCAAGCTGCGATTCTCGCGGAGTTGCCGCAGCTCGACTTTCAGCGCCTTCTGGCCAGCCGCCGCATCCCGCTTCACTATGGACTTGAGGCGATGGAACAGGATCTCCTGAGGGCGAAAAGGCAGCCCGGCGCTTGATCGTCGTATCCGACACGTCGCCGATTCTCAACCTGGCGGCCGTTGAGCGCCCGTCATGAAACCACCGTTCCCACCGCTCCCTTAGGAGCCGTCAAAAACTGGAATGGTTATTTCCTGGCGGGCCCTAAGCGATTGCACCTCTTGAAGAACCTCTATTGGGACATCCTAATCCCGATTGCGGTGGCTCTTTAGTTGCGCGCCCGGCCCGGCACTCCCAGCAGGTTGCCGCGCCGCAGCCGATAGGAAGCGGATGCCCGCTTCAGGCTTTTCCGAGACTCCGGTCCCAGACCTCCCGCGCCTGCTCGACAGAATCGACCACCACGTTCACCATCAGGCCTCGACGCGGCAGCCGCGTCAGGACGAACTCCAGGTCGGCGGCGGTCAGATCGCCCCAGACGATGAGGGGCTTGGCGGCGAGAATGGTCCGGTAGTGTTCGGCGAGCGCTTCGGCGCGCGGGCCGTCGTGGTCGATGTGGAGTTCGATGGCCGCCAGGCTGCTGGTCGCCAGCAGCCGCGAGGGGATGAAGCGCGCGGGGTGCAGGTGGATGATGGCGTTCTCGAAGGCGCGGGCGATGCGGCAGTCGGCCGGGTAGATGAACTCTTCGTACAGCGCGGGCGAGAGCAGCGCCACGGCGTCCTCTTGCAGCCAGATGGTCCGCCCGGGGCACCACAGGCTGTAGAAGAACGAACCTGTGCCGCCGTGAAACAGC
>JACQZT010000452.1 GCA_016213755.1 Acidobacteriota bacterium
CCCGCGCGCACGATCTCGGCGCTGGCCACGCTTTCGGGCCACGGCAGATCCGATTCCACCACCAGCGGCCGGCGCAGCAGAATGATGAAAAAGATGCCGATCAACCCCCCGGTGAGCAGAATCACCGTGGCTTCCCAGTAGTGCCCGCTCAGGTTGTTCCACAGTCGCACGCCGTCGATCTCCACCATGACGAAGGCCGGAATGGTGAAGATGGCCCCCGCCACCAGCGCCTCGCCCACCGAGGCGGCCGTGCGCGCGATGTTCTGCTCCAGCACGCCGCCGCGGAATGCGGGCAGCCGGAACAGCGCCAGCGCGATCACCGCCGCCGGGATGGTGGCCGCCACCGTCTGGCCGGCCTTCATCCCCAGGTAGGCGTTCGCCGCTCCGAAAACAAAGGCCAGCAGAATGCCCAGACCGGCGGCCTTCACGGTCAATTCAGGCGCGGAGTTTCGCGACATGGGAAAATGAGAACAGCATTCATTCTTGCATGAAATACCTGGACGAATACCGCGACGCGCGCCTGGCGCATGCCCTGCTGGACCAAATCCGCGCCCGCGCGACCCGCCCCAGTGTGCTGATGGAAATCTGCGGCGGGCAAACTCACACCCTGATGCGCTACGGCATCGACGAACTGCTGCCGAAAGAAGTGGAACTGGTGCACGGCCCGGGCTGCCCGGTGTGCGTGACGCCGCTGGAGACGGTGGACCAGGCCATTCGCATCGCCGCGCGGCCGGAGGTGATCTTCGTTTCCTATGGCGACATGCTGCGTGTGCCGGGCTCGGCGAGCGACCTGTTTCGCGTCAAAGCCGCGGGCGGCGACGTGCGCGTCGCCTACTCGCCCCTGGACGCCCTGCGCCTGGCGCGCCAGAACCCCGAGCGCAAGGTGGTGTTCTTCGGCATCGGCTTCGAAACCACAGCCCCGGCGCACGCCCTGGCGCTCAAAGCCGCGCGCCGCGAAGGTCTCAAGAATTTCTCGCTGCTGGCCTCGCACGTGCTCGTGCCGCCCGCCATCCACGCGTTGATGGCCTCGTCCGAGTGCCGCGTGCGCGCTTTCATCGCCCCCGGCCACGTCTGCACGGTGATGGGCTACTGGCAGTACGAGGATCTGGCCGCGCGCTATCGCGTGCCCATCGTGGTGGCCGGCTTCGAGCCCGTCGATCTGCTGGAGGCGATTCTCAAGGTGGTGGCGCAACTCGAAGACGGGCGTGCCAAGGTGGAAAACCAATACGTGCGTTCCGTAACCCGGGAAGGCAACCGGCCGGCCCAGGCCGCGATTGCGGAGGTGTTTGAAGTGTGCGATCGCAAGTGGCGCGGGATTGGCTCGATCCCACAGAGCGGCTGGCGCATCCGCGAGGAGTTCTCGGCCTGGGATGCCGACTGCGTCTTCGGGCCGCCGGAGACCGCCGTCGAAGAGCCCGCCGAGTGCGTCAGCGCGCTGGTTCTGCAAGGGCTCCGCAAACCCGTCGACTGCCCGGCCTTCGGCTCCCGCTGCACGCCCGAGCGCCCGCTGGGCGCGCCCATGGTCTCGGCCGAGGGCGCCTGTTCGGCCTACTACCAGTTTCGGAGGCATTCCGCGCGTGTCTGATTTTTCGTCCTTCGTCTGCCCGGCGCCGCTGGGCGCGGGCGACCGCATCCTGCTCGGCCACGGCTCGGGCGGCACGCTGAGCGCCGAGCTCATCCGCAACCTGTTTCTGCCCCTGTTCCGCAACCCGACCCTGGAGCGCTTGGAGGACCAGGCCGTGCTGCCCGTGGGCGGCGTTCGCCTGGCCTTCACCACCGATTCCTTCGTCGTGAAGCCCCTCTTTTTCCGCGGCGGCGACATCGGCTCGCTGGCCGTGCACGGCACGGTCAACGACCTGGCCATGGGCGGCGCCATGCCCCTGGCCCTCAGCGCCGCCTTCATCGTCGAGGAAGGGCTGCCGCTGGAAACTCTGGGCCGCATCGCCGAGTCCATGGCGCAAGCCGCCCGCGCGGCCGGCGTCGAGATCGTCACCGGCGACACCAAGGTGGTCGAGAAGGGCAAGGGCGACGGGCTGTTCATCAACACCACCGGCATCGGCATAGTGCGCGAGGGCGTTTCGCTCTCGGCCTCCGCGGCGCGACCGGGCGACGCGGTGCTGGTGAGCGGCTGCCTGGGCGACCACGGCATCGCCATCCTGGCCGAACGGGAAGGACTCGAGTTCGAGTGCCCGGTCGCAAGCGACAGCGCCGCGCTGCACACCCTGGTGGCCGCCATGCTCGACGCATCCAGCGAAATCCGCGCGCTGCGCGACCCCACCCGCGGGGGCCTCTCCAGCACGCTGAACGAAATCGCCGGGCAGTCCCGCGTGGGCATCGCCATCGAGGACCGCGCCATTCCGATTCGCGAAGCCGTGCGCGGAGCCTGCGAACTGCTGGGTCTCGATCCGCTCTACGTCGCCAACGAGGGCAAACTGGTGGCCATCGTGGCGCCCGAAGCCGCCGAGCGCGTGCTCGCCGCCATGCGCTCGCACCCCCTGGGCGCCGGCGCCGCGCGCATCGGCGAAGTCCGCCAAGCCTACCCGGGGCTGGTGACGCTGCGCACTTCGCTCGGCACCACGCGCGTGGTCGACATGCTCTCGGGCGACCAGTTGCCGCGCATCTGCTAGTTGGGTGTTGAATGCGCAGTGATTCAGGCCCGGATGGGTGAAAACTACCACATGACGTGTTGTGTTTTGCCACATGGGTGTCCGATTTTCATACACTTGCGATTTGGAACGCACATTGCTACGCACTGATCCAGTAACGGGATAGGTTCGGAAGATGTCGAAACGGGGAAAGTGGCTCGGCGCCATAATGATTATAAGTGTCTCTGCACTCGCCCTGGCGGTGCTGGCCCGCCCGGCCAAGCGGCAAACGCCGCTGGATCGGGTTCTGGCGCAACAGAGTTCGCTCGCGGCGCCGGCTCGCTCGGCGTTACAAGATCTCAGGCTGCTCGGCGCGGTCCAATTCAGCTTCCACAGCAGCCGTCACCGCTTTGGCTCGATCGAGGAACTGAAGAAAGACGGTTTCCTCGACCCCAAGTGGCCGCGGTCTTCGGCGGGCGCTTACCGCATCGGTTGTGAGGAGGGTCAAACTTCGGCGCAAGCACCGCCGGGGTTCCTCTGCTACGCCGACCCGCCACCCGGCGGTGGACCTTACTTTCGTCTCGATCCCTCGCAAGCAGTCCGTTACGCCCCGGACCGGCGTCCGAACGATTCCAGTCCTATATTTGGCTTCACTCAGGAGGCTTTACGACCATGAGATCTCATACTATTGCAGCCCTGCTGGGAGTTGCGGCGCTGCTAACGGCGGGAATCCCCGCCCAAGCGAAGGAAGAGGCATCCCGGGCGCAGGCGGACCGCCTGATTTCCGCAATCGACGCCTATTACGGGCCGAGCGCCGCCGAGTCGAAGGTGTACGTCGGCTCGGAGTTCTGCCTGGCCTGCCACACGGGCATGGCGGGGTGGAAGAACAGTCTCCACGCCACCGGCCTGAAGATGGTGCCGAACGACAAGAACAGCATGAAGGTGCGCGGCGGCATCGTCTTCGACTACAACAAGAATGGTATCGACGACTTCAAAGACGGCCTGGATTTCAACAAGATCTCGAGCGCCTTCGACAAGTTTAAGCCCAACGCCCCGGTGCTGAAGTACGACGCACAGAAGGGCTACATCGTGCAGATTGGCGAGGTCGATCTGCCGGTGGTGTTCGCGCACGGCGGTTCCGGTCCTTACAAGCAGCGCGTGGTGGTGCGCATTCCGGTGGTGGATCGCCTCGAAGGACTCAGCGCGGGCGTGTACGAGGCGCCCATTCAGTTCAACGAGCCGACCAAGGAGTATGTGCTGTACAACCCGCAGTACTGGTACACGGCCGACAACAAGCCGATCTTCACTAAGGCGTCCACCGCCAAGGAAGCGGCCAAGTCGAACCCGTTCCACAAGCAGTGCGCCGGCTGTCACACCACCGCGCTGAGCGTCTGGCAGGACGCCAACGGCGAGTGGCTGAGTTCCGCTCCGCCCGCGATCCTGACCACCGCCGACGACAATCACTACCTGGACCTGAATTTCGACGGCGTGCCCGAGCAGTACAACACCGGGTGCGAACGCTGCCACGGGCCCGGCGGGCAGCACATTCTCAGCCGCGGCGATCCGAAGAAGATTATCAACCCGGGTAAGCTGTCGGCCAGGCAGGCCAACGAACTTTGCGGCGGATGCCACTCCCGCGGCGCCTCCAAACCGGGGGAGCTTCACGAATACCCGTTTGACGAGACGGCCAATCGCGACTACGGCGACGCCATCGGCGAGCCGCTGTTTGACAAATACTCCGTCAACAAGGCGGGCGTCTACCCCGACGGAGTGACTTCGCGCCAGCATCACCAGCAACTGAATGACTTTATGCGTTCCGCGAAATGGGAATTCGCCTCCCACAAGGTCACCTGCTTCGAGTGCCACGACGTCCACGCGGACACCAAGGCGCAGATCCGCCAGGCGGTCACGGTGGAGCGGAGCGGCCGAAAATTCAACGTTCCGGTCAAGGTCGAGGACAACAGCCTGTGCCTGTCCTGCCACGCCGGTTACGGACCCTTCGACAAACTGGCGCCCGACATGCTGTTGGACATCGCCAAGAACCGTCCCGTCATCGCCGCGGTGGTCGAGTCCCACTCGCACCACTCCTACGAACCCGAGCGCGCCTTGGGTCTCGGCCGGTGCACGGAATGCCACATGGCCAAAACCGCGGTTTCCGGCGCCCCGTACGACATCTCGGGCCACGACTTCGCGGTGATCCCGCCCCAAAAGGTGCTTGATACCGCGGCCAAGGGCGGCATGCCGTATTCCTGCGCTGTGCGCTGCCACCGCCCGCTGGCCCCCGTGTTCGGCTTGCCGGCCGACGCCAGCCTGACCACCTGGAACGAGGATTCCGACCTCCAGTTGGCCCGCTTCCTGGCGCGCTATTACGGACCCAACGGCATCTGGTGGAAGAAACCTTAGGGCAGGGGCGGACCTCCGCCCTTGCCTCCCTAAAAGGAGGCGAGCAGTGATCGCACGTGCTTCGTCTGCCTTCTTACTGGCGCTGTTCACAACCGCCGGCTGCGCGCAGGACGCGCAGCCGGCCCCTCCGTATGAGACCCGGTTCGAGATCGGCGTCGGCGGCGTGTGGGTGGGAACCCACGGCAGCCAGGCCAAATTTCTCTCCGACCGCTATCTGCGCAGCGGCTGGAATGCGTCCTCGGTTTCCTTCGATCTGCGCCCGGCCGAAGCCGCCCGGCCGCGTTTCGACTTCCTGACCTTCTCGGCCACCAACTTGGGCGACGCCATGCCCTACCAGGGCGCACAGTTCCGCGTGGCGAAGCGAAAGCTGTACGATTTTCAGGCCGACTACCGCAAGTCGAACTTGTTCTTCGATCTGCCTTCGTTTGCCCTGGGGCTGCACCCGAGCAACTCGGTGAACCGCAACGGCGGCGCGCGCCTGAAGCTGTTCGGCGACCGCACGCTGAGCTTCCACGCTGGCTACCGCCGTAACCAGCACTACGGAACGTTTTTCTCCACGCGAGATGTCCTGCTGGACACTTTCCAGACCTCGACGCCCAAGCGCGCGACCTCGGATCAATACTCGGGCGGCCTGAACCTGAAGACGCGCCCGCTGGTGCTGGCCTTCGACCAGCACTATGTCTTCTATCGCGACGACACGCAGGTCTTGCCCAACCCGCTAAATCCGATTGGGTTCAACGGCAACCGCTTCAACGGCGGCGGGCGCGACACCCCGGTGCGGATCTCCATGCCCGTTTCGACCCTGGCGGCGCGCTATCACCCCGTCGAACGCTTCGAAGTCAGCGGGCGGTACCGCTATAGCGGCGCTCAGTTGAACGTCAACCGCTTCGACAATCTCACCCTGGGCCTGGGTTCGGGCAACCTGCCGCTGAGGCAACTGATTTCGTCGTCCGGGACCGGCGACCGGCCGGCGCACATGGCCGGCACCACCCTGACCGTGGATCTCACCCCGCGCCTGAGCTTCCATCAGCGCACTCTGGTCGACCGCTACTCCCTGACCGGGTTTCTGGACACCTTTGGCGTGCTGCAATCGGCCGCCAACACCCGCCTGCCAGGCTTCGACATCGAGGAGCATGTTGGAGGCCGGGTCGACCTATCGCAGGTCCGCAACGAGTTCGACCTGGAGGCGGAACTCGCCAAGGGGCTGAACTTGCTGGCCGGATATCGCTACAACCATCGGGACCTGGCCATCGGCGCCGGCAGGGGTCTGACCACGCGCACCCACTCCGGCCTGGCGAGCCTGGGCTGGGCGCCGGTTTCGAAACTGCGCCTGCGCGCCGAGGTCGAGCGCAGCGGCGCGGATACGGCTTTCGACCGCATCGAGCCGCTCAGTTCCCTCCGCTGGAAGTTGCGCGCCGAGTTTCGCCCGACCCAGAAAATCTCGTTCCTCGCCTCGACCACGCAGTCGGAAAACCGTAACGACACGTCCGGCATTCGCCTGGATCTCAACGACCGCCAATGGTCGGGCCAGGTGGTCGTTTTACCCGGCGCTGGCGTCCAGCTTAGCGGCGGCTACAATTACGCGCGTTTGCACTCGTCCACCGACGTGGCCTTTCTGTGGTTCGCGACGCTGACCAACTCCGCTTCGATCTATCAGACCGACACCCATGTTCTTCACTGGGACGGCCTGTTTCCGATCGCCGGCCGGGCCACGCTGCGGCTGGGCTACAACCTGGTCAAGGACATCGGGCTGAGCTATCCCTTCAGCATGCACGTTCCGCGCGCGGGGATTTCGGTAAAGCTCAGCCGCATCGTCTGGTTCGAGACCGACTGGCAGCACTTCGCCTACCGCCGGACTTACGGCGCCAACGTGCTGTCCACCGGATTGAGGTTCACACGATGAAGGCGCTCGTCTTACTACTCGTGGCCGCCGCGCCGGCGCTGAGCGCGCAGCAGAAGACCCGCGTGGGCGCGGAGGCCTGCGCCGCCTGCCACGAGGATATGGCCAAGGCGGCCAAACGCAGCGTTCATACCGAGTGCGAAGCGTGCCATGGCCCTGGCTCGGTGCACGCCGAGAACCCGTCGAAACAGAACATCATCGCCTTCCAGACCGAAGCGGCGTCGCTTCGATCGGGACAATGCCTGGCCTGCCACGGCCAGGCCAGGTCGATGCACAATTTCCGCCGCAGCGAGCATTCCACGCGCCAGGTGTCCTGCGACCAATGCCATTCCAAAGGCGTGGCTCCGGCGTTTCACCGTTTGCGGGCGGCCGCCGATACCCTGAAGGGCCGCGAGCCTGAACTCTGCTACACCTGTCACGGAGAGCAGCGCGCGGCGTTTTCCCTGCCCTTCCACCATCCGGTAAAGAGCGGTTCGATGGCCTGTTCGGGTTGCCACGCGCCGCACGGAGAGTACACTTTGCGCCAGGCGCGCACGCGCCACAACGACGCGGTCTGCGCCAGTTGCCACGAAGAGAAAGCCGGACCGTTCGTCTACGAGCACGGTGCCGTGCGCTCGCAAGGGTGCTCGGGCTGTCATCAGCCTCACGGCAGCGCCAACCCGCGCATGCTCACGCGCCCCCAGGTGCAGTTTCTGTGCCTGGAGTGCCACACCCGCACGCCGCGTTCGCACGACCTGGCGCAAACGCGTTACCGCAATTGCACCGTCTGCCATTCCCAGATTCACGGTTCCAACCTGAGCCGGCTTCTGTTGGAATAGGAGGTGATGCACACCCGGCGAACTTTCCTGGCCGCCGCCGCGGCGGCAGCCAGTCAGCGCCAAGCCATCCTGTTGCGCTCCGGCTGGCAGACCGTCAACATCGGCGATATCGCGCATACGCCCGGCGTGCTGCGCCTGCTGGAGCGGCGCCTGCCCGGCGTCAGCGTGATCCTCTGGCCCGGTTCGGCCGATCGCGGCGTCGAGCCGATGCTCCGGCGCGCCTTCCCCCGCCTGCGCTTGGCCCAAAGCCCGGCGGAGGTGCGGGATGCCTTCCAGTCGGCCTCTTTGTTCTTACACGGCTCGGCTCCGTCCATCACCGCCCAGGCGCAGATGGAGGAGTGGCGCAAGGCCACCGGCAAACCCTACGGATGCTTCGGCGTGACCATCCCGGCGCTGAACCCGCGGTTGCAGACGCTGCTCGAAGGCGCAAGCTTCGTCTTCACCCGCGAGACCCGGTCGCTGGAGAATCTCAAGCAGGCAGGGCTGCGCGGACCCAAGCTCGCCTTCGCCCCCGACGGGACCTTCAGCTTCGATCTGCGCGACGACGAAAAGGGCGAGCGCTTCTTGAAAGAGAATGGTCTGGAACGAGGCAAGTTCATCGCCGTGGTGCCCCGCCTGCGCTACACCCCCTATCACAAAATCCGCAAGGTCGACTGGCTGCCGGAGGAGATTCAACGCCGCACCGAGGCGAACGAACGCAGCCAGGAGCGCGACCACTCGAAGCTCCGCGAGGCCATCGTCGCCTGGGTGCGCAAGACCGGCGGCAAAGCCCTGCTGTGCCCCGAGATGACCTACGAGATCGGCGTTCTCGATCCGCTGCTCTACGACCCCCTGCCCGAAGACGTCAAACCGCGCGTGGTGCGCCGAAAGGAATTCTGGCTGCCCGACGAGGCCGCGTCCATCTACCGCCAGGCCGCGCTGGTGGCCAGTTTCGAGTGCCACTCGCCCATCATCGCCGCCGTGCAAGGCACGCCCTGCCTCTATGTGCACCAGCCCGAAGACGGCATTAAGGGCCAGATGTGGAAAGACATCGGGCTCGCCGACTGGTATTACGAAGTGGAAGAGACCACCGGCGCAGCACTGGCCGCCCGGGTGCTCGAAATCGGCGCCGCACCAGAGCTGTCCCGGCGCAAAGTGCGCGGCGCGGTGGCCTACGCTCAGCGCCTGCAATCCCAGGGAATGAAAGTCGTGCGCGATTCACTGTCCCGTCACGCCCCGACGACCAGCGGATAGGCGCCAGCGACGCTCCGGGCGCTCTCACCGGAGCTGGATCCGCACGGTGTTGGCAACCCGGCCGGCTGCCGTGACGACGACCTCCACTTCTCCCCGGCCGGCCAGGTTTGGCGGCAGGGGACCCAGGTTCACTTGGTCGAGGCCCTGATACACACCTTGCGGCCCGGCATAGAGCACGGGCACATCCACCCCGCCCACCTTGGCGCTCACGGCCACTTTGCGGGCGGGCAGACCGCGGAAGCCGGTGCCGAACAAGAGCAAGTAGACACGGTCTGCGCCGAGCGTGATCGGTACGGGAGTCCGGCGGCCCGCCGGCAGAGCGGGGTTGAAGACGAACTCATCGCTGCGCGACCCGTCGGCCTTCTCGCGCAGTGCCACGGCCGCAGCCACGCCCTGCCCGTCGCCGTTGGCCGAAAAGAGCCCGGGGGCGACATCCGCGACCTCGACATTGGTGAAGACCCGCCCGCTGCTCGCCCGCGACACGGCCACCATTGCCGGTCCCGTGGCCGTCTCTGGCGGCACCAGGAAGTTCACTTGCCCGGGGGATGCATAGACCAGCCGGGCCTTGTGCTGCACCCGCCGGCTGTCGCCAATCGTTACCGTGGCTCCGCCCAGAGTCATCGGGGGCGGATCCGTTTCCGCGGCCGCCACCCGGTCCGCCAGATTCGAGCCGAAGACGACCCCGTAGGAAGCCGGCGCCACACTGCCGGCGCGGTAGCTGGCCCCGTTGTGGACACCCACCGGGTTCAGGGCCGGCAGGTTCGCGGGCCCGGCCACAGGCGGATTCACAACCAGGGTGAGCTGGCGAGTCGCCTGCGACTTGCCGTCGCTGACGACAAAGGGCAGTGTGTGGATTCCCGCGGGCACGTCGCCAACGGCGAGGCCGACGCGGAATGTATTTCCCGTCCCATCGTAGCTTGTGATCTGCGTTTTCAGATTCGGGAGCGGTGCCGGGAGGGTCAACTGGGTGGCGCCGGCGGCCCCCAACACGGTCGCCAGGATCTCCCCGCTCTTGCCGGGAGCCGTGCTCAGATAGTCCGAGCTGAGCGAGATCTGGAGGGGCAGTCGCGCCTCGCGGGCCGCGACGTTGTTGGCCCGGGCTGTGGCGGCGCGCAGGAACGCCGTGCGATAGCTTTCCAGCGCGCCCGCGTAGTCCGCGGCCGCACGGCGCTGCTGGGCGCTGTTGAGGTCCCGGATTGCGTCTTCCACGCCTTGCAGTTTGGCGGCCTGCTCGATTTCGTTTCCCGCCACCGCTTCGGCCGCTCCCAGGGTGGTGCGAGCCAGCGTCGTCCGGATGGTTTCCAACTGGGCGGCCGTCAAGCGGGCCGGATTGCCTGGCTCGGCATCCACCTTTGGAACTGCGCCCAGCGCTTCTTGCAGCGGGCCAAAAACGCCTTCCGACCTTTCCTGCGGAGTGGGCGACTTGGGGACGGGAACTCCCGGGCTGCCCGGCGGCGCGGGCGTGGCCTGGCAGGGATCGGGCGAAAGCGACAGGGTCTTGGTCTTCACCCACCCGCTCAACTCCACTCCCTCGACGAGCGGAATCGTGAAATTAGTCTGATCGCCTTCCCGGTTCTCCCGCCCCCGTGCTCCCAGATCGTCGTTGCCGATCAGCAGGCCGGGCGTGCCGACGGCAAACCCCAAAGCTCCACCGCCGGCCGCCCCGAGTGGTCCGCCGGCGAAGAAACCTGCCACGGCCGACGCTATCGCGATGGCCCACGACTCCACTCCGGTCATGTCGGTCTCCATCAACCGGGCGGTGATCGCGATGTCGTTCCGGGGGGAACACTCCTGGTGGGTATAAACCAGTTTCCCCTCCCATTCCGGATCGCCAAACGACCAGCTCCCCTCGTAGTTGAGATCGAAATCGTCCCGGCTGAAAGTCACCACTTGCGAGCCGTGCCCCTTGTGGTCGATCTGCACCGTTAGCGTCAGTTCGGCGTTGCCGTCGATGCCGTCGGTGGGATCCTGAGCGTAGCTGAACACGACCCGGCTGAGAAAGAGTTGGACCTCGATGGGCGGCGGCCCGGGGGGATCCCAGTGCGCCTGGATGGGAACAGGCCCCAGACCCGCCGGCAGCAACAAGGCCAAGATGGACGCCACGCATCGCTGCGCCTGGCGCTTTAGACGAGAAGCTCCCAGTGTCATTCGCCACCTCCGCAAAGGCGCAAACCAGCCTGTCAGAGGATGTCACGCGACCGTCTCTCAGTTTCCCAGTGGCTGGCTGCTCTGGGAGGAGTTTACTGCAAGCCGTGCACAAACGTAAAGTGTTTTTTCAAGACTACCGCCTGGCCAGCGCCAGGTACCGCCTGCGCGCCTCTTCCAGCCGCTCAGTGAGAGCATCGACTTCGCCTGCGGCGTACTCGCGGGTGAAGCGCGCGTCGCGCAGGCGGCCGGCGATGAAGTCGAGGGCTTTGAGGCGCTTGGCCACCAGGCGGCGGCGCGTTTCCGGATCGGGGCCGGCGCCGGGGACCGAAACGTAAACCGGCGTGGTGTGCGCCAGCGCGCCGTTGTGCGAGCGCACGCGGGCGGCGATCCAGCGGCTGTGCCCGGCTTCCAGCTTGAACTCGAGTTTCAGCTCGCTCTTGCCCGGTGCCGCCGATTCGGCGGTGCGGAGCACCTCGCCGTCCGAGACGATTTCGAGGGTCTTGGGAGCGCCCACCGCCGGATGGGCCCAGGCGGTGGCGCGGACGTGCAGCGTCGCGTCGGGCGCCGCCTTCATCTCGTCGCCGGGGATCGAGCGGTCCACGCTGAAGGCCAGCATCGGGCCGTTGGTGACGAAGGTGTGCCCGTTGCGCACGGCTTCGAACCAGGCGTCCACCGAGAAATTCGGACCGGTGTAGGCGTAGACGCGCGCCTCGCCGATGCTCGCGCCCCAGGGCAGGTCCGAGCCGGCCGAAGCGGTGAGGCGAAAACCCAGGCTCAGGAAATCGTAGTAATCCTCCAGGCCGAGTTTGCGGAACTGGAGGATTTCGAGAAAGTCGATTTTGCCGCGAACCACGTTGAGGCTGGCGTCCCAGCCGGGAAACAGTTCCGGCCGCTGGCGGCGATACCACTCGGTGGCCCAGGCGGTGTGCGCGTAGCCGGTCAGCCCGCCCTGCGCGCGGATACCGTCGAACATGACGTCGTAGAGGTGATAGCGCGAGGTGTCGCGCACCGGGCGCCGGATGTTGAGCGCCAGCGTATGACCCTGCTCGGCGATGTCCGTGCGCGGATCCTCCTGGCCCGTGACCAGCGCATAGTTGCCGCGCACGAAGCGCGACTCGGGGCCGTAGCGAGCCTGCTCGAAGTACGTGCGTTTGATATCGCCCATGCGCACGATGTTGGCCACATGCAGGTCCTCGGCCTGGGTCCAGGTCATGAGGAACTCGTCGTCGGCGGGCTTCAGGCGCGGGTAATGGACGTGGTCGTCGCCCGAGTACCAGCCCTGGCGGGGCATGTCCACCCAGCGCGCCAGGTCCACGCGGCGCTGCCGGCGCTGTCCCGCCGCGATTTCGAACTCTTCGCTCACTGGCACGAACTCCGTGCCTTTGGCCACCGCCAGGCGCCAGCGCCCGGCGGGCAGCATGATGGTGAAGGGGGCGGAGACGAAGTAAGCGGCCGGCTCCCGCCAGTAGGGATAGGCGGAGAGCTTCTCGTAGATCGACGAGCGGGTGTCGTTGTCCTTGTAGTCGCCGTTGGTGAGGCGCACGGGCCCTATGTCGCCGGGCTTCCAGTCGAAGGCCTGGTAGAAGTTGCGCACCGTGCTGTAGCCGGAATCCACGCGCCCGTCGGGCGGCGTGCGCCATTTGCCGTCGGCCAGCGAGGTGATGCAAACCATGGCGGGCGTGGGCCGGCCGCTGGCCTTGTCGCGGATTTCCACCCGCAGCGTGCCTTCGGCGTCCACCGCCGCCAGACGGTACAGGGCCACCGCGCCCAGCGCCAGACAAACCAGGTGAGCGAGACGTTTGGTGCGAAGCATCCTGCCCGGAATTGTACAATAGGGAGTCGTTCCGAGTGGAGGCCGGCCTGAAAGAGTTTGTCGATATTCTGATTTCCTGGGGACCGCTGGGCGTGTTGCTGCTGGGCGTGGTGGACTCGGCGGGCCTGCCGCTGCCGGCCGGCGTGGACGCGCTGGTGGTCCTGCTGGTGGCGGCGAACCCGGGCCAGGCGTATCTGTACGCGCTGACGGCCGTGCTCGGCTCGACGCTCGGCAACTACGCCCTGTACGCCGTGGCGCGCAAAGGCGGCCGCGCCTATCTCGACGCCCGCACCCGCACCGGGCGCGCCGCGCAATTCCGCGAGTGGTTTCTGCGCTACGGCCTGGCGACGGTCTTTATACCAGCGGTGCTTCCCATCCCGCTGCCCATGAAGATCTTCGTGCTTTCGGCCGGCGCCCTGGGTGTGCGGCCGCCGCCGTTCCTGGGCGTGGTGATCGCGGCGCGCGTCATCCGCTACGGCGGGCTGGCGTGGCTGGGCGCGGATCTGCTCACCTACATCAAACAGCACCCCTGGCATGTGGCCGGCTTCGCCGCGGTGCTGTTCGCGGCGCTCTACGTGGCGATGAGCGCGATCGAGCGGCACCGGATCAATTCGGCCATCTGAGGTGGCGGCGCAGGAACTCGAACGTGCCCTGGCCGTGGATGGTGTGCGGCCCGTTGAAGAACTCGATCTCGGCCCGGCCGGCCAGCCCCTGCTTATCGTAGTGACGCCGCACCTTGGCGAACTCGTAGGCCACCCACTCGTCCGGCGCCACGCCGTCGTCGTGGCCGCGCTCGACCATGAAGGGCCGCGGGGCCATCAGGATGGCCAACTCTCCGTAGTTGATCGTGTTGGCGAAGTTCCACTCGTACATGTCGTATTCCTGGGTGATCATGTAGCTGTAGCGGCTCTCCACGCTGGTGGTCTTCCACACCCATTCGTTGAAATCCGCCGAACAGATGGACAGGGCATAGTCGTCCACGAGCGGCGGCACGCGCACCGCCGTCTTGCCGCCGTAGGATAAGCCGTAGAAGCCGATGCGCGCACCGTCAACGTAGTCCAGGCTCTTGAGCCACCTCAGCGTCTGCTGGTGCTGGCCCAGGATGAAGGAGAACAGCGAGAGCTTGAGCGGGCGGGCCTTGCGCAGGATCAGGCGGAAGCGGTCTTGCCCGATATAGGGGTTTTGCGGGGCATAGACAATGAAACCTTCTTCGGCCAGGCGCACGCCGTAGCGGTGATAGGCGGGGTGGTCGACGCGCGGGTCGGCCAGGTCGCGCGGCCGGCCCTCGAGGCCGTGCTGGCAGACCACCACGGGCCGGCGCTCGCCCGGCTTCAGGTCCTTGGGGACCAGCAAAATGCCGGACGCGAACACGTCCGGCCAGACGTCGAGGGTGACCTCGTAGCCGCGGAACTTCGGCTCGTCGCAGACCGGCCGCAGCCGCGGATTGGGCGGCAGGCTGGGATCGGGCAGGCGTCCGATTACTTCGTTCCAGACGCAGTCGCGGCCGGCCCGCAACTCCGCGCGGCGCGCCGGCGACTGGCGAATAAGCTTTTGAGTGAACTCGACCAGTTCGTCGAACTGCCGCTTCTGCCGGGCTTCCGCATCGGCGGGAGGTATGGATGGCACCGCTCCCGCGGGTGAGGGCAACAGGCGCGCGACGGCGGCGTCGAGCGTGGCGGCCAGCGGCACATTGCCCAGGCGCGCGGCCTCGCGCCGCACCTCCTCGATCGCCGGCGCGGTGAGCCGCCCGTTGGGGCACGCCCCGCGGCGTTCTTTCGTTTCCGGCGGCGGGCCGGCCACTTCCGGATAACCGGAAGGCACGACAGCCAATTTGCGCGGAGCGATGAGCGCGGCGATCTCCGCATCGCCGAATTCCGCCAACAGACCCCACACGTCGCGGTAGATGGGCTCTTGCCAGAGCCGCTCGCGCGGCCCGAAGTAGCCCGCCACGATGGCTCCGTCGATGCGCGTGTCGAGCGCTGCGGCGTAAAAGGCGACCAGCCCGCCCTCGCCTTCGCCCGCCACCAGAACAGTATCCTTTCCCTGACGGCGAAACCAGTCCACCGCGGCCAGGACTTTTTGCACCTCGTAACCGAGGATGGTGCGCCCCACTTGGTAGGCCATGCGCCAGATCCATTCCCGGTGCGGCTGGTTGGTCATGCGAATTCCGGGAATGCCCGACCAGGTGTCCTGGCGGTCGATGAGAACCGGAACCAGCACCTGGCATCCGCGCGCGGCCAGCAGTCGGGCGAGGCGGGAATCCTCGGGCTGTTCGTCTGCGTCCGCGAGCGCGACGGCACGGCAGCGGGGCGCGCCGCGCGGTTCCAGCAGCACTCCCTCCGCGGTCACGCCGGCCAGCACCGGCCAGCGCACGGAATGTCCCTTGGCCGTCCGTTCCGGATCTCCCGCAACCCGAGCGTCCACCGCGCCGATCATCTGGCGCAGGCGTTCGCGCGAGGCTTCCGTGGGCGGCGGACGCCGCGCGGCGGTGCGGTCGAGGTATGCATGTATCCCCTCGACCATGCGCGCCGCAGGGTCTTCTTGGGTCCAGGCAGAGACCGCGAGCAGGAACAGTCCCGCAACCCCGGCCTGGAGAAGCCGCATGGTCAGAACTTAAATCGAACTCCGACTTCGACGCGGCGCATGTCCAGCACGCTGGTCATGTTGTAGTGCCCAAAGCCCCCGCGGTACTGGTTGTACTGCTCGGCGGTGTTGGCGTTGGGCGACCGGCCCAGCAGGTTCTGCACCAGCACTTGCGGCGAGTTGAACAGGTAGTAGCCGTCGGACATCTTCGCGCCCCTCATCTTGTAAGTCGCGCCGGTGTTGATTTCCTGCCGGCGGACCTGGTTGAAGGGGTTGAAGAAACTGGCGCGCAACTCCAGCCCCTTGCCCTCCCGAATCGGGAACATCTTGCTGATATTGATGTCGTTCGAGAAAGTGCCGGGAGAGAAAAGGTAGTTGCGCGAACCCATCCCGTCGCCGGGGATGGCGGGGATCTGGAAGCGGGTGACGTCGAAAGCGGCGTCGCGGGCGGCGATCCCGTTGTTCGGGTTGCCGGTGGGCTCGATGCGCGGCCCGACGTCCGGACTGCCGGTGAAAATGGAATTGACGTTCGCCACGCCCTGCGTGTTGTTGGCGTACTGCATGCCGAAACTGGGCGACAACCCGCGGCCCGAGTAGAAGTTCATCATGTGGGCGATGCCCCAGCCGTCGAAGATCTGGCGGCCGACGCCATGGTCCATGCGCAGCCGTCTGGCCAGCTTCGGAACGTCATAGGTGTAGTTGATTCCCACCACGTGCACCCGGTGCTCGTTGGCCAGGAACCCGGAATAGTCCTTCCATTTGTAATAGAACGGGCCGACGTTTTCGGTGCCCGACACCAGTTTGGCCCAGGTGTGCACGAACTGAAAGGTGAGGCCCTGGCCGTAGCGCTTGTTGACGCTCCATTGCAGCGAGTTGTAGCGCGCGTTGCCGACGTTGGTGATCAGGTTCAGAGTGTTGAAACCTCGGAACGGCCGCATGAGGTTGCTGTCCACCGCCTGGGAGCCGGGCAGCGGTCCGGGGTTGGAGGCCGACACCGGGCCGGCGAAATTGTTCCCCGCCAGGCGCGGATCGACGAACTCGGATCTCCAACTGGTCCCCGGCAGCACCTGGTTGATGTTGAACTGTATGGTCTGGTGGCGCTGGATATTGCCGATATAGGCCACGTCGAACACCATCGAGAACGGCAGTTCGCGCTGGATCGAAAGGCTGTAATCGTAAACCGTGGGCACGGCGTTACTGGATTCGTCGATGGCGCCGAAGGTTTGCGGCGACAAGCGCTTCAAAGTGGTTGTTTTGAGGGTGCTCAGACTGGTCTGGCGGTAATCCACCGAGTCGGCCAGCCCGTTCTGGAAGGTGCCGGTCGCCTGCCCGATGGTGGGACGGTTGTAGGACCAGCCGAATCCGCCGCGCAGCACGGTCTTGCCCGAGAACTGGTAGGCGAAGCCGCCGCGGGGGGCGAACAGCAGGTACTTGGGATTGCGAATGCCGGCTTCGCCGATGGCCGGATCGCCCAGCGCCAGCACGCCGTTGCGCGGGTCGCCGGAGCCCGGCACCAGCGAATAGAGCAAGGCGCTGAATACGTTGGTCGCAAGAGGCTGGCTGGGGTTCGCCGGGTCGATCAGTCGCCGGGTATTGGTCGGGTCGGGGACATAATAGCGCGGCGCCTTCTTGGGATCCCAGAGGCCGGGAACGAAGACCGCGTCCATGGTGATCTTGCGATCCGTATTGCGTTCGGTGGGGATGTGATACAGGCGCAGGCCGAAGTCCAGCGTCAGTTTGGGAGTGATTTTCCAGGTGTCCTGAAGGAAGAAATGGAAATCCTGGTACTTCGAGAACTTGTGCGAAGGGCTGGAAACCTGCTGGAACTGCGACAGCGCGCCGGTGAGCACGTTGGCCGGGCTGTAGCCCATATCGGAATCGCTGGCCGTGTTGACCCCGAAGTTGAAGTTGCCCTTGTCGATGGCCGCGTTGATCTCGTCCTTCTTGTTGAGGATGTACTGGCCGCCCCACTTAAGAACATGCGTGCCGCGCGTCCAGGTCCAGGTCTGCGCGAACTGGTACTCGGGGGCCTTGGCGAACCAGGGAAAGCGATTGAACTGAAAATCCTGGTACCCCGTGCCGGCAATCTGGGGCAGAATATTCACTGTGGCCGGGAAAGCCAGCGGAATCCCCTGCAAGCCCGCCTTGGCCGGATCCACCGTGGAGGGGTCTTTCAGAATGTCGATCGGAGCGTTGACGAAGTCCTTCTGCCAGTTGAACATCGTCTCGGTGACCAGGGTGGGCGAGAAGGTCTTGGTCAGGTTGACGGTCATGGCCTTGTCGGGCCGGTTCCAGCCGGTGATCACAAAGGGCAGGTTGCTGCCCGCGGCCCAAGTCACCATGTCGCGGTAGTTCTGAAAGTCGTAGGAGAAGCGCACGTAAGCGCGCGTAGTCTCGTTAATGTTCCAGTCCACTTTGCCGACGTTCAGATAGCGCTTGTCGGTCTTGGCGTACTGGTTGAGATAGTTGTTGTTGGTTTCGTTTTTCAGGTTGGGCAGCGGATAGATGGCCAGAATGGCCTTGCCCAGGGGATTGATCATGCTGGCCGGGATCTTGTTGCCCGGCAGCAGTTGCGGGCTGCCCGAAGCCTGGGTGCCCGGCAGGTAAATGGTCGGGCGGGTGCCGTCGGCGTTGACCGTCTGCGAGAAGTCGCCCGTGCGCTCCAGTTCGGTGGGCACCCGGATCTGGTTCGTCAGGGTCGGCGTGTCCTGCTTCAGATTCTCGTGATTGAAGAAGAAGAAGAGCTTATCCTTGCGGATCGGTCCGCCCAGGTTCCCGCCGAAATAGTTGTAGCGATAGCGCGGATTGGTGCGGCCGAAGAAACCGTTGTCCCACGGGTTAGCGTTGAAGATCTCGTTGCGGATGTAATCCCAGGCCGTGCCGTGCCAGTTGTTGGTGCCGGACTTGGTCACGATGTTGATCACCGCGCCGGCCCGAATGCCGTACTCGGCCTGAAAATTGTTGGTCAGAATTGAAACTTCCTGAATGGACTCCAGACTCGGGGTGACCGTGGTCTTGGTGTCGCTGCCGTGGTCGACGTTGCTGCCGCCGTCCAGGTTGACCTGGGTCTGGTTGTTCGCCTTCCCGTTGATATTGAAATCCCCGTAGCCGTCGTAGCCCGCCTCGCGGCCGTTCATCGCATTCACGTTGCGCGGCGACGAGCCGGGGATGACCTTCAGCAGGGTGGTCCAGTTGCGGCCCTGCAAGGGCATCTCGGTTACCTGCGTGGCCTGAATGGTTTCGTAGCGGACCGCGTTGTCCTTCACGATCTGCTGTTCGGCGGTGATGGTCACCACCGTCGAGGGACCCGTGCCGACTTCCAGAACCAGGCTGCCGAACGACAGGTTCTGAAAGGCGTTCAGGTCGAAATTCTCGATCTTCTTTTCCTTGAACCCCGACGCCGTGATGGTCAGCGTGTACTTGCTCGCCACCAGCGAAGGAAGCGTAAACAGCCCCGCTTCATTCGTCGTCGTGGTTCGCTCGGAATTTGTGGAAAGCTGGACGACCTTGACCGCTGCGTTCGGAATCCGGGCGTCGCTCGAATCCACCACCGCGCCGGTGATGGAACCCAAACCGGCCTGACCGAACACAAGACCGCAAAAGGCGGCCAGGCTCAGCGCCAAATACAGTACTCTTTGCAGCACAGACACTACCCCCGTGTTAGAAATTAAGACCCCACGCGAATCTACCGCCTCGCAAGGGCTCCTGTCAAGGAGTCTCGGGGACAGGAGTCTCGGGGACAGGGGGACAGGGGGAGTATTCGGCCGTCGCCGAGTTCGATCGTTATGCCCGTTTCCGGCGAAGGCGGAGCAACCAGCCGAGCACAACGGGCAGACCGGCTCCGAGCAAGCCCAGCGCGCCCGGTTCGGGAACGGGCGTGACCACCGAGTCGATCCAGCCGGCGTACTCCGCCACGCGGGTGTCGCCGGCGATTTCGCCAAAGCTTGAATTCAGCAGGTTATCGACGTCTCCCCACCCTGCGCCGGCAGTGGCGCCGAACGAGTGCACCCCGGCAAGCTGGCCGCCGATGAACAGCGGTCCGCCGGAATCTCCGGGGGCGATCATGACTTCGAATGCGCCCAATCCGGTGTTGTTTACACCTTCCAGGATGCCCAGCGCGTCGTTTTGCGCTAAGCCGTTGTCAAAATCCCAGGCGAACGGGAATCCCGGCATATTCCAGACGATGCCGTCGAGCGTGTTGCCACCTGCGCGCAAGGCGCCGAAAGTCCCGGAAACCGAACCCGTCGAACCTAAGCCCCTGAACCCGTAGCCGGCGACATCGGCGGTTCCCGTCTGGCTTGGGTTGTTGGCGCGGAACAGATCGTAGGACGCCAGCGGCACGGTCGCCGAGAGTCTCACCAAAGCGAGATCGGCGCCGTTCTCGAAGTCGCCGTTCCAGCCGGGCGGCAGAAAATACTCAGCGCCCGAGTAGGTCAGACTGCCTGCGCCGGTAAAGAAGGTGGCGCTGAACGAACTCGCCGCGGGTGTGGTTCCGCCGTTGACCGAGGAATCCGTAACGCAATGGGCCGCCGTCAAAACGTAGTTTCCGCCGCCGATCAGGCTTCCGGAGCAGCCAAACGTTCCGCCGGGCAGGCCGATGATCAGCTTGGCGACGGAGTCGAACCCGCTGGGCGGCGTGACAACATAGTTCGCCGGGTCCAGCGGGGTGGTGATCAAGGGTGCGGCGCCGGCGGGCGCCGGCAGCAGCAAATCCGCGCGCGCGGAACCGGCGCACAAGATCGACAGGACTGCCGGCACGCCGGCCAGAGTGCGAAAACGGTGCGATGTTGACACAATCCTCGAGACTTGCACGTCTCCTTCCATCGGTGTCCCTGACAACGGAATCAATCGCTTAGACAAGTGTTGACGGGCCGCTTCTTCGCACAAATTGGGATTTTGAGCAAAAAGTTTGGAAAGCGCCGGCCAACCGGCCGGAGGCCGGTTCCACCACAAAAGTGGTAACTATGTTTATGCATCGGTTTGGCATTCTGCTGTTGGTGTCTTCCAGCCTGGCGCCCGGCGCGCCGGTGGAGGTGCTGCGCGACCGCTGGGGCGTTCCGCACATTTACGCGCAAAGCTCCGACGACCTGTTCTTCGCGCAGGGATACGTCACCGCGCGGGACCGGCTGTTTCAGATCGACCTGTGGCGCCGCGCGGGCTCGGGGCATCTCGCCGAAGTGTTGGGGCCGTCCGCCATCCCGCGCGACCGCCTGGCGCGCCTGGTCCGCTTCCGCGGCGATTGGAACGCCGAGTGGGCGAGTTACTCGCCCGACGCCCGGCGCATTGCGCGGGCCTTCACGCAAGGCATCAACGCGTACATCCGGTCGCTGGGCGGGAGGCGTCCCGCCGAGTTCCGCCTGGCGGGCTACGATCCGGGCCTGTGGGAACCCGAGGACTGCGTGTCGCGCATCGCCGGCCTGGCTATGGTCCGCAACCTGCCGCGCGAGGTCGAGCGCGCCCTGGATGTGGCGAAGTTCGGCCTGGACACCGTGCAGCGATTCATGCCCCCGGATCCGCCCATCCGCATCGAGATCCCAAGGGGACTCGACCTGGGGGATCTCAACTCGCAGATCCTCCGCACCTATACCGAGGCCATCGGCAGCGTTCGCCTGCCCGAGCAGGGCAGCAACAACTGGGTAGTGGACGGCTCGCGGACCCTCACCGGCAAGCCGCTCCTGGCCAGCGACCCGCACCGTCCGGTTCTGGTTCCCTCGCTGCGCAAGACGGTACACCTGGTGGCGCCGGGCTGGAACGTCATCGGCGCGGGAGAGCCCGCGCTGCCGGGCATCGCGCTGGGCCACAACGAGCACATCGGCTTCGGTTTCACCATCGTGGGCATCGACCAGGCCGACCTCTACGTGGAAAAACTCAATCCGAAGAACCCCGGCCAGTATCTCTATCGCGGCGCGTGGCGCGAGGTCGAGATCGAGCGGCAGACCCTGCGGGTGAAAGGACGCGGCGAACCGGAAAGCATCGAGCTGCGCTACACCCTGCACGGGCCGGTGATCCACGAGGACCGCGCGCGCCACCGCGCTTACGCCCTGCGCTGGGTGGGCGCCGAACCGGGCGGCGCGGGCTACCTGCCGGCGCTGGCCGTGGCCCGCGCGAAGAACTGGGACGAGTTCCGCCAGGCCATGGCGAACTACAAGGTGCCGTCGGAGAACATGGTTTACGCCGACACCGCCGGCAACATCGGCTGGCTGGCCGCGGGACTGGCGCCGGTGCGCAAGAACTGGTCCGGCCTGCTGCCGGTGCCGGGCGACAGCGGCGAATACGAGTGGAGCGGCTTTCTATCCATTTCCGACATGCCTCAGAGCTACAATCCCGCCGCGCACTTCATCGCCACCGCCAACCACAACATTCTGCCGCCGGGCTACACCCGGCAACTGGGCTACGAATGGGCGCTGCCGTTCCGCTTCGAGCGCGTCCGCGAAATGCTCTCGGCGGGCGGCAAGTTCGGCATGGCCGATTTCGAGCGCATGCAGCAGGACGTGGTTTCGCTGCCCGCGCGGCGCTTCCAGGGCATCTTGCGCCGGTGGCAACCGGCGGCCGGCAGCCAGGAGGCGGGCATCGTGAAGCGCCTGCTGGCCTGGGATGCCGCTCTCACCACCGATTCCGTGGCCGCCACGCTGTTCGAACTGTGGATTACGCACTTGCCCGCCGCGGCCTTCGGAGACGAGCTGGGACGCCGGACCGGTCTGGGCTTCCTGCTGAAATCCCTGGACGACAAACCCAATCCCAAAGCTCTGGCGGAATCGCTGGCGGCGGCGCTGGCGGCGGGCGAAAAGCTGTTAGGCCCGGACCGCGAGCAGTGGAACTGGGGCCGGCTGCACCAGATCCACTTCCGGCACCCGCTGGGCCGCCAGGAATTCGATCTCGGCCCGCTGCCCCGTCCGGGCGACGGCAACACGGTCAACGCGACCAGCGGCGCCGCCTACCGCCAGACCAACGGCGCCTCGTACCGCCAGATCCTGGACCTGGCCGACTGGGACCGTTCGGTCATGACCAGCGTGCCGGGAGAATCGGGCGATCCGGCCAGCCCGCACTATCGCGACCTGCTGGAAGGCTGGGCCGCCGGCCGGTATCATCCCCTGCCCTTCTCTCGCAAAGCCGTGGAGGCGGCGACCATCGGGAGGTTCACGGTGACGCCGGAGGAGTAGCTGGGTAAGGCATCCAGAAGGATCTCGCGGAAACGAAGCGCCCCCTCACGGTGTGCACCATGCCCGGAAGACCGCCCTGGGTCCGCGATGTTAGCCGTGCGCTTCAAGAGTTTTGTCAGCTCGTTTCAGCACCGGCTATCGCGGTCTGAATCTGCTTATCGATGACCGTCAGCATTTCCGCGGGGATCAGATCCTTGGAACCAAGGGTTCGCCAGGCGTCCGCTGTCCGTTCCACCGTTTCCCGGACGACCTCCCACACAGGGTTCATGGGCAGATGCGCTGTGTCGGTGAAACGCCTCACCTGGTCGAGGGTGATCCCGCTCAGGCTTCGGCTTCGGCCGAAAGTCAGAGCCAGGCTATCATTGGGGAGGTAGGGCAGAGTCGCCACGAAATCATATGCCGGGGACAGCGCGGGCGTGCGACCGTCCGGATACAGTAGCGACCAGTTTTTCAGATGCATGTCCCCGTTGCCGATCAGTACCGAGAACACAAGGCGGCGCACGAACTCGTATGTGCCCGCCTCGCCCGTCTCCGCCCAGAGCACGGAGGCGACGTTCGCATAGCCGCGGCCCTTGTATTTCGTGTCCGGGAACATGCCGAAGACCTGCGCGAAGTCCTCCATATGGATGCGCCGCCCCCCGGCCGCGCGATCAAATCGATCGACGGCCAGCGCCATCCCCTTCAGGCGGGCCGCGTCCCGCGGCAGCCCCCGGATGTCAGCGACCGGTACCAGCCGGATTTCCGGAACCTGAATGCCGGCCGCCCGCGCCAGCTCCAGCATGACGTATTCGTTTTCAGGTACGCAGGGAAATTGCGTCGAGGGCAGCTTCACGATCCACGAGCCGCCCACGCCATGCGCCGGAATGGTGAGCCCGCCGGAGGACTCCGCCACCGCGGAGAACTTCAATTGCACGCCGGCCAGCGAGAACCGCAAGACGTCATTCTGTTGGCGGTGGTGGTCGTCCTGGTAGTCGTGGCCGAAAGCGCGTTCGTCTCCATCCAACGGCTTCACCGTGACCGCGCCGGCGAGATCGGCGCCGAGCACGGCCAGCAGGAAGAATTCCCGTTCCGGGTTCACATCCGCCTTTTCCGCCAGATAGGTCCGCAAATGGCCCTCCGGCAGCAGGTTCGAGAAGAACGGCGGCAGCCGGGGGCCGTGAACTCGGAGAGAAGTCACCAAGCCCCCGGCTTGTCCCTTGTACGAAAGGCTCAAGGTCGGGCGGTCCGGATCATCGACGTAATCCTGCTCGAATGCGAACAGATGGCGTTCTCCCGCCAGCCGGTTGATGATCCCAACGCGCCGCCCGTGCAAAGACACGGCAAGAGCATTGATTCTCCTCAGATCAGGATTCATCGTCGTCTCCACCCGCGTCGCCGGCGTAGAGCGGGCGCTCGCCGTCGCTGGTTTCCCCGGCATCCGGATGCCGGTGGTCGCGGATTAGCATCTGAACGGCGGGCGCCAGCGCCCGCGGAACCAGCAGCAGGTCGTGTTCGAGGACGCGCACCAGATCCAGTAGCGTGTTGAACCGCGGCGCCACCTTACCGGTTTCAATCCTGGAGATATGAACCTGTGGCAGGCCGACCCGCCGTCCCAGTTCGGCCTGGCTCCAACCGCGGCCCTGTCGCGCCTTCACCAGTTCCTGGCACATGGCGTCCGGCAGCCCTTTGAGACGCCTGCTGTTCATGTGCGAAGGCATATGCAGATCCACTCCCAATATATGATTGCATATGGATTGATCGCTGTCAATATGTATCTATATATGCGTTTCTATGATTGATATAGTTTTACATATTGCACGTCGTTTGGTTTCGCTACAGTGCCGGACTCTCGTAACGAGATCCAGGGAATCTCAATGCTATAATCGGGGCGAATCGGGCGCAACCGGCGTTTGCCGCCATGGATCTGGACCAGCTCCATACCTTCCTCGAGATCGTCCGCCTGAAGAGCTTCTCCAAGGCCGCCCAGACCTGTTTTCGCACCCAGCCCGCCATTAGCGCTCAGGTGCGGCAGCTTGAACAGGAACTGAATGCATCGTTGTTCGAACGGCTCGGGACGCGGATCGCCCTCACGCCGGCGGGCCGAATTCTCGCCGATTATGCCGAACAGATTCTGGCCTTGCGGCGCCAGGCGCAGGATGCCATCAACGAACTGGAGCGCACGCCCCGCGGCGAATTGGTGATCGCGGCCAACGAAGCCACGTGCATTTACGTCCTGCCCACGGTATTCTCCGAATTCAAGCGCCAATTTCCCAACGTGCAGCTTTCAGTGGACCGCTCCTACGGAGGGCGCGTGGTCGAGGCGGTGATGGAAAACCAGGCCGACTTCGGCGTGACGCAGTTGCCGGTGCAGGAAAAGAGGCTCGAGGTGGCGCTCATTCACCGCGACGAGATCCGCCTCATCACGCCTCCGGAACACCCACTCGCCGGACGCGACATGGTCCAGTGCCAGGATCTGTTGCCGTTCCCTCTGCTGATGCCCAAAACCGGCAGCACCCGCGCCAAGCTGAACGCCTGGCTGGAACTGGTGGAGGAGGATTTGCAGGTGTCGATGGAGCTGGACTCCACCGAGATGATCAAGCGCTTCGTGCAGGCCGGACTCGGCTTGGGATTCATCGCCGCCTCGCACTGCCGCGAAGAGGTCGCGGCCGGACGGCTGATGGCGGTGCCGCTGGGCCCGGAACCCATGCTGCGCCGGGTGGGCCTCGTCTATCGCAAGGACAAGGCGCTGTCCAAGGCCGCTTTGGGTTTCATCCAGGTGATGCTGGAGCGCGCGGCCGAAGGCGGTGTGCCGGGCAACTCCTTCCGCAACCGGCCGGCTTCCGCGTGATTTCCATGGAAGGCTTCCAGGCTCGCCGAACCTCTGTGATCCTGATCGCGGCGGACAACCGCGTGGAAACTTTCGGCTCGGTGGACGACGTGCCGGAGGAGCTTCGCGAGCGGCTGATCGAGTCGACCACCGGCGCGCGCTCGGCGCGCATCCTGATCGCGGATCGGAAAGGCCGGGAGGCGATCCTGGAGGTGCTGCGCCGCAAGGCGCGGCACGGCCGCGGCGCCGCGCCCCGGCCGGCCGCCGGCTGGCTGACAACCTGGGGCGGAATCCTGCTCGCGGGCGCCGCGGGTCTGGCGCTGTGGCTGCTTCTATCCTGGCGCTGATCCGCGCTATCCTGGTGCTTCGAATGCCCGCACAGATCGTGATTCTCGGCGGCGCCGGCCAGCTCGGCGTCGAACTGACGCGCGAGTTCCGGCTGCGCGGCTGCACGGTGAAAGATCTCGACCGTCCGGAGATGGACATTACCGACAGCGAACGCGTCGAACGAGCGCTGGCGGCTCTGGATCCGCAGGTGGTCCTCAACGCCGCGGCATACAACCAGGTGGACATCGCCGAAGAGGAACCCCAGGCGGCATTCCTGGTGAACGCCCTGGCGGTCCGCAACATCGCCCTGGCCTGCCGCCAGCTCGGCGCCCTGCTGGTGCATTTCTCCACCGACTACGTCTTCGACGGCGCCGCCGCGCGGCCCTCCCGCGAGGACGACACTCCCCGCCCGCTGAATGCCTACGGAGTTTCCAA
>JACQZT010000067.1 GCA_016213755.1 Acidobacteriota bacterium
CAGGACCGGCCGAAGATGGCGCTGGTGATCTGGTTGCTGCCGTCGGTGGCGCCGCCCGGGTTGTCGAAGTTGGCGTGATTGAAAACGTTGAAGGCTTCGGCGCGGAGCTGGAGCCGGACGCGTTCGCGAAGCTGGAAGTTCTTCTGGAGGCCCAGGTCCAGGTTCCAGTAGCTCGGGCTGCGGAACATGTTCCGGCCCATGCCGTTGGCGCCGGGCGCGGGGATCCGGAAGGCGGACGCGTCGGCGAACAGGACCGGGCCGATGATGCCGGAAACCTGCTTGAGCGAGGCGTCGGGCATCGGGCCCACCAGTTCGGCGCGCGAGACGTGGGAATAGTTCGAAGTGCGCGTCCCGCTGGTGATGGTGAAGGGCTCGCCGGTGGAAAAGTTAAGCAGCCCGTTCAGGTTCCAGCCGCCGAGGACGTGGTTGAGCGCGGCCGGCACATCGCCGAACAGTGTCTTGCCCCGGCCCATGGGCAGCTCGTACAGCCAGATGGCGCTGACGACGTTCGTGCGGTCGACGTCGGAGAGTCCGCGCTCGTTGCGCCTGTTGCGGGTGTGGGTCGGGGTGCGCGAGTTGTTGGTGCTCAGGCCTCCGCCGGAACTGGATGCGACAGGGTCGACGCTCTGGTCGTCGATGGACTTGCTGAGCGAGTAGGAGAGGGCGGTTTGCAGGCCGTGCGAGAAGCGCTTGCGCAGGGTGGCCTGGAAGCTGTGGTAGTAAGAGTTTCCGCCCGAGTCGATGTAAGTGATGGTTCCAAACTGCTGGTTGGGGCGCAGTTTGGCCGCCAGCGTGGTCTGTTCGATGCGGCCGGCGGTGGTGCCGGCGGCGTTCTGCCGAAGTTCGGTGACGGTGGTGGAGGAGTTGACGAAGCTGGAGGTCAGGATGCCGGAGGTAACCAGCGGAACAGGCTGGCCGGCGGCGCCGGCCGGGCAATTGGAGCCGTCCGGGCGGCAGCCGGCGGAGTCGTTCTGCTGCATGATGCGAAAGCTGGGCAGGATGGGGTCGGCGTCAATCTGGTTCACGTCGTAAGCGCGCATCAGGCGCGTGCCGCGGCGGCCGATGTAGCCCGCCTGTGCGACCAGGTCGCCGCCCAGTTCGTGCTGAATATTAAAGTTCCACTGGTGGACGGTGGGCATCTTCAGTTGCTGGTCGAAGAAGGTCGTGGTGAGTGCGCTGCCGAGCAGTTGGGGCCGCGGGGTGAGGAAGCTGGAAGGCTTGGTGGCCGGCGGCTGCAATTCCATGGGGAAGCCTTGATTGATGCGCAGGTCGGGCACCGGTACGCAACCGGTGGTCGTAGAGCCGCCGGGGATGCTCTGGCAGTTGGCAGTCAGGCCCGGGACCTTGCCCGCGACGGCGGTGACCTGGAACGAGCCGATGGGATCGTAGGCGATACCGTAGCCGCTGCGCAGGACGGTCTTGCGCGTGGGACTGTAAGTGATGCCGAGGCGCGGGCCAATGGCGCCGTTGTTGCGCTGGTACCAGCGCACGGCGTGGACGAAGCTGATGGTTCCGCGCAAGTCGCCCTGCGGCACGTAGACGCGGTCGCCGGCCTCGCTGGGGGCCATGTTGAGTTCGTAACGCACACCGTAGTTGACCGTGAGATTGCGGCGCATTTTCCACTCGTCCTGGAAGTAGAAGTTGTACTGCTTCATGCGCTGTCCCTGGGCCCACATGGTCACGCTCTTGCCGGTGCGATAAGGCAGGAAGGCGTCGCTCTTGATGTCGCCGAGGAAGGTCTGCGAGAGCTGGGCCGGGACGCCCAGCAGCTCGTTCAGCGCACTGTTGAGGCGATTCAGGTCGGTGCTGGCGATGCCGGGCCTTCCAGCCGCGGCCGCCGAAGGCGTGGCGAAGCCGGCGGGCGGTCGCGTGGTGCGGCTGAAGTTGATGGAGGGCGTGACGTTAACTCCGCCGGGCTGGCCGCGCTGGTCGTTGTGCTGGTAGAAGCGAAAGTTGAAGCCCATGCGGAACTGGTGCGCGCCGTGCACGACGCTCAGGTTGTCCAGCAACTGCGGCGTGGTGACGGCGCGGTTGGTGCGGGGCCGGTTCAGGTAAGGATAGCTGATGTTGCTGAAGGCGTAAGGCGGGATGTCGGGGAAGTCGGGATTGGCTTCGCCCTGCGTAAACAGGAAGAAGAAGCGCGACAGGCCGGCCGTAAACTCATTCACGATGCGCGGCGAGATCATGCGCCGGTAGCTGATGGCCAGGTTGTGATTCTTGCGGTAGACTTCGCCCAGGGGCGGGAAGCCCGGAAAGACGGTGGGGCGGCTGTTGTTGGGGTCGCCGCCGAGCGTGTTGCTGTCGCCATACAGGTAGCGCGCGAACATGGTGGCGCGGTCCGAGATGGTGTGGTCCAGACGGCCCATGATGTTCGGCCCGCGCACCTTGTAGGGGGTGTTCCAGAAGTAGGCGGCGGTGTTGAGGCCGTCGCCGGAGGTGAAGGAGTTGGGCCGCGGGAAGCTGCCCAGCATTTTGAGGATTTTCTGATCGCCGCCGATCTTGCGCGGGTCGCTGGCATACATGTCGTAGGTGGCAATACAGTTGGCGTCGGTGTCGGTGGCGCAATTGCGCACCCCGGCGCGCAGGGCGCCTGTGGTGGGATCCACCAGCAGGCCGCTGTTGGCGGTGACCCGGACGCCGTCCAGCACCAGCGGGTTACTGGGGTCAGCCCTCAGGTAGCGGTACTTGCCGGCCAGCGCCTCGGGGGTGTAGACCACGGGTACGCCGCTAAAGACCTGGTTGATGGGCTGCGACGTATTCAGCATCATGTTCTGCCAGCTTCCGAAAAAGAACGTACGGTTCTTGCGGATGGGCCCGCCCAGTTCGAAACCGAACTGGTTGAGCTTCATGTCGGGCTTGGAATTACCCAGCGCGTTGGCGAACCAGGCGTTGGAATTCAGCGCCGTATTGCGCAGGAACTCGAAGGCGGTGCCGTGAAGCTGGTTGGTTCCCGAGCGGGTGGCGATGGAAACACTGGCGCCGGAGTTGCGGCCTTCCTCGGGAGTGGCGTTGTTGGTGGTGACCTTATATTCCTGGACGTTGTCCGGGTTGAGGCGGTGGACGTTGTTAAGCGGGTTGGGGACGCTGGACTCGTTGGCTTCGATGCCGTCGATGGTGGTGTTGAAAGCGGCGTCGCGGGATCCGTTGACATGCACGCCGGTGCCGGCGCCGCCCTGCCCGCGCATCACCACGCCCGGCTCCAGCACCAGCAGGTTCAGCGGATTGCGGCCGTTCAGCGGCAACTCGACGATGGCCTTGCGCTCGACCACGTTGCCGATGGTGGCGTTAGAGGTCTGAAGCTGCTCGTAACTGCTGACCACGCTCACGGTCTCGGTGGCGTCGCCCAGTTCCAGGCTGAAGTTCACCGCGATAGGCGAGCCGATCTGCAACAGGTTTCCGCTGCTCTTGGCGGTTTTGAAACCCTTCAGTTCCACGGTGACCGTATACGGGCCTACCGGGATCGACGGAAAAGAGTAGAACCCCGCGTCGGTCGTGGTTTGCTCATAACGCACGCCGGTCGAATCGTGGACGGCTTGAACCCGGGCGTTGGGAATCACCGCCCCCGTCGAGTCGGAAACGACGCCGCTAATGACGGACGTCGAAGTCTGCCCATGACAAACCATCGTGAGAAGCGAAGCGCACAGGAGCGCGCGGACAAGAGGACCCGTAGCCATAAGTCAACACCCCTTTCTCAGGTCGGATTAGAGACAGGATACCACCTCGGGAGTGAACCATTTGACGCGGGCCGCCGGATTGAAATATAGATGAGTACTCGGCCATGGACCAACCACGCAATCCCCGGAGAAGGAAGTTCCTGCGCGCGGCGACTTCGGCCGCCGCCGGCGGCACGCTGATGTCCTGCGGCGCCGCGAAAAGCCCCTGGCGCACGTTGAGCGCCTTAGAGGCCGCCACCGCCGCCGCCATTTGCGACCGCATCATCCCGCCCGAGGAGTTCCCCGGCGCGGCCGCGGCCGGGGCGGTCGAGTACCTGGACCGCCAGTTGGCCGGGCACTTCAAAAAGCTCCGCACGGCCTACACGCGCGGCCTGGCCGGAGTCGATCGGGACGCGCAGGCCCTGTTCGGCGCCCCGTTCGCGAAGCTCACCGCCGGGCAGCAAGACCAAGTGCTCCAGGCGCTGGAAAAGCAGGACTCCTCCCGCGCGTTCTTTGCCATGATCGTTTCGCACACCATGCAAAGCTACTACGGCGATCCGCGCCACGGCGGCAACCGGGACGGCGCCGGCTGGCGCTCCATCGGATACGACAGCACCATCGTGCGGGGGCGCCAATGAGCCTCAAACACGTTAACGCGGTGATTGTGGGCGCGGGAGCGGCCGGGGGTGTGGTGGCCAGACAACTGGCCTCGGCCGGGATCGGCGTGGTGCTGTTCGAACGCGGCGGGTGGCCTTCCAACGCCGGGTGCCGCAAGGACGACCTGCGCAACCAGCGCACCAGCGTCCTGGGCCACCCCTTCGGTCCCGACGACGAACGCAACCCGCGCGTGGTGGTCGAGAACAACGGGCAGACGCGCATCGTCCGCCCCAGCGAAGGCGGCTACCAGAATAACGCCGCCTGCGTGGGCAGCGGCACGGTGAGCTACGGCGCCATGGCCTGGCGCTTCATGCCGCAGGATTTCAAGATGCGCTCGACCTACGGCGCCATGCCCGGCTCGACGCTGGACGACTGGCCCATCTCCTACGACGACCTGGAGCCGCACTACGAACGGGCCGAATGGGAGCTGGGCGTCTCGGGCGACGTCGCGCCGGACCCGTTCAAAGGCCCGCGCAAGAAGCCGCTGCCCATGCCGCCCCTGCCGGGCAACAAGGAGTGCGAGCTTCTGCGCGCGGCGGCGCGGCGGCTGGGCTGGCATCCCTTCGACGTGCCCATGGCGCGCAACAGCGTGCCTTTCCAGGGCCGCCAGGCATGCATGCGCTGCCGCTGGTGCGTGGGCTTCGCCTGCGAGGTGAACGCCAAGAACGGCACACACAACACCGTGATCCCCGCGGCGCTGGCCACCGGTCACTGCGAACTCCGCACCGGCTGCATGGTGAAAGAGATTCTCATCGACGCGCGCGGCCACCCGCGCGGCGTGGCCTACTTCGACGCGGACGACCGCTTACAAGAGCAGACCGCCGACATCGTCGTGGTCTCTTCGGCGGCCATCGAATCGGCGCGCCTGCTGCTGAATTCGAAAAGCGGTTTCCATCCCCATGGCCTCGGCAACCGCTACGACTGGGTGGGCCGCAACCTCCAGGGCCACAGCTACGTGCGCTCGGCCGGGCTGTTCGACTTCGAAGTGCAAGACGACATCGGACCCGGCTCGGGCGTGGCGCTGTGCGACTTCGCGCACGGCAACCCGGGCCTCACGGGCGGCGCCATGCTGACCACCGAGTTCCTGCGCAGCCCCTACCAGTTCGTCGAGAAGACGCCGCCGGGCGTGCCGCGCTGGGGCCTGGAGCACAAGCTCTGGATGCGCCGCGCGTACCTGCGGCACGCCAGCGCCGGCGGTCCCATCGAGGAACTGCCCACCTGGGACAGCCGCGTCGAGGTCGACCGCCAAGCGAAGGATTACTGGGGTATCCCGGTGGCGCGGCTCTCGGGCCAGAAGCACCCGCATGTGATCGAGGTGGCCAAGTTCGTCGCCGCCAAGTGCGACGTGTGGATGAAGGAGGCCGGGGCCATCAAGACCTGGCCCAGCATCCCCAACCGCGCGCTCAGCGGCGGGCAGCACCAGGCCGGCACCTGCCGCATGGGCAACGACCCCAAGACTTCGGTGGTTAATCGCCATTGCCAGGTGCACGATGTCGGAAACCTGTTCGTCATCGACGGCAGCGTCCACGTCACCAACGGGTGCTTCAATCCGGTGCTGACCATCATGGCCGTGGCCTACTGGGCTTCGGACTACATCGTGAAGGAGTGGAAAGGCTCGAAGTTCCGGGGGTGATGGGATGAAGAAATCCACCGTATATGCGCTCGGCGCCGCCGCGCTCGCGGCCCTGGCGATTCCCGCCGGCAGCCTGCTCTACGAAGGCTCGGGCGGCGACTCCTGCGCCCGCTGCCACGAGATCCGCCCCAACGTCAACACCTGGGCCCGCTCGGCGCATCGCGGCGTGGACTGCAAGTCCTGCCACGGGGGACTGGCGACTACCGACGCCAGTTTTCACCTGGGCAATCTGCGCCGGCTGTGGAAGCATCTGCGCAGCGAAGCGCCCGAGCGGATCGAGGTGCGGAACAGCGACATTCTCCCGATCGCCGAGCGCTGCCGGACCTGCCACCGGCAGGAGTTCGCGCAATGGCAGGCCGGGCCGCACAGCGCCACCTTCGCCCGCCTGTTCACCGACACGAAGCACAACCGGAAGCGGCGGCTGATGGACGACTGCCTGCGCTGCCACGGCATGTTCTTCGAGGGCGACATCCAAGACCTGGTGACGCCCATCGACACCGCCGGCCCCTGGCGGCTGAAAGACGCGTCGCTGGCGAACCGGGCGGCCATCCCCTGCCTGGCCTGCCACGGCATGCACTGCGAAGGCGCGCCGATGCCGCGCCGCAACCCTGTGCAGCCCGCCCAGGCGCGCGGCGAGGAGCTGTTCCGCCCGTCGCTGGCGCTGTTCGACGTGCGGCGGCGCGAGCACATCCCCGCCGCGCGGCTGCCGCTGCCGGACATGCTCGAACGCGAGCGCGCGGTAAAGATCAGCCGCGACCCGCGCCAGTCGCTGTGCTACCAGTGCCACGCGCCGCTGGCCAGCCGGCAAATCAACTCCGGCGACGACCGCACACCCACCGGCGTCCACGAGGGTCTGAGCTGCCTGGCCTGTCACCAGAAGCACAGCCAGCAGACGCGCGCCTCCTGCGCCAACTGCCACCCGCGGCTCTCCAACTGCGGCCTGGACGTGGAGAAGATGGACACCACGTTTCTCAACGCATCGAGCAAGCATAACGTCCACTTCGTGACGTGCGCCGATTGTCACCCCAGGGGCGTGCCGCCGCAACGCCCGCGCGCGCAAACCAGCAGCCAGACCGCGGCCGCCAGCAGGAGCGGCGAAGAGCAGACGCCCGGCATCGGACGCCCGTAGACCATCGACGCGCCGAAGTGGCCGAAGGCGTTCAGGCACATGAAGCCGCCCAAGACGTACGAAGCGGGCACGGTCCAGCGCCGGCCGCGAAAGACGGCGGCCGAGAGCGCCAGCAGGATCCCCACGGCCAGCGCCAGGCCCGTCAGCCAGAGTTCGAAGCCGAAGGTGGGCAGGGGCAGTAGCGGAATCTCTTCGCGGATGCGGCGGACCAGCGGGTTGTAGAAGGAGAGGAAGCCGTTCCAGGCCTCGTCGGCCACGTGCAGCGCCAGGGCCAGGGAGAGTCCGACCCAGGCGAGGCCGTGCCGAGACGCCGTTCTGTCGTTGGTCATAAAGGCCGATAGCGCGCGCTGAAGTGGCGCAGGAACTGCGGCTCGTAAACCATCTCCAACCCGCGAATCCGCGCCTTGTATTCGTTTACCTCGAGGATTGCCTCGACGCAGTAATCGATGTGGCTCTGCGTGTAGACGCGCCTCGGAATGGCCAGCCGCAGCAGTTCGTGCCGCGCGTTGTCGCCGAACATCGCCGTGCCGATCTCGACCGAGCGGATGCCCGCGTGCCGGTACAGCTCCACCGCCAGCGCCTGGGCCGGAAACTGGTGGCGCGGGATGTGCGCCAGCATGCGTCCCGCATCGATGTAGATGGCGTGGCCGCCGGGCGGCTCGACGATGGGCACACCCTGGTCCGCGATGTGCCGGCCGAGGTAAGCGGTGGAGGCGATGCGGTATTCCAGATAGTCGGGGTCCAGCACCTCTTCCAATCCCACGGCGATGGCTTCCAGGTCGCGGCCGGCCAGACCACCGTAGGTGGGGAAGCCTTCGGTCAGGATGAGCAGGTTCTTTTCCTGCTCCGCCAGCCGGTCGTCGTTGGTGCACAGGAAGCCGCCGATGTTGGCGAAGGCGTCTTTCTTGGCCGAGAAAGTGCAGCCGTCGGCCAAGCGGAACATCTTTTGCGCGATATCGCGGGGAGTGAAGTAGTTGCGGTAGCCGTGCTCCCGCGTGTGGATGAGGTAGGCGTTTTCGGCGAAGCGGCAGGCGTCCAGGTAGAAGGGGATGCCGTGGCGCAGGGTGAGCTCGCGGACGGCCTCGAGGTTGGCCATCGAGACGGGCTGCCCGCCGCCGGAGTTGTCGGTCACGGTGAGCATCACCAGCGGGATCCGGTCGCGGCCTTCGGTTCGGATCAGCTCCTCCAGCGCTGCTACATTCAGGTCGCCTTTGAACGGGTGTTGCGATTGGGTGTCGGCGGCTTCGTCAACCGGCAGGTCCACCGCCCGCGCGCCCCGGAACTCGATATTGGCGCGCGTGGTGTCGAAGTGCGTGTTGCTGGGCACCACGTCGCCCGGCCGGCACATGACGGTGAACAGAATGCGCTCGGCCGCCCGGCCCTGGTGCGTGGGAATGACATGCCGGAAGCCGGTCAGTCCGCGCACGGCCGCCTGAAAGCGGTAGAAACTCTCACTGCCCGCGTACGATTCGTCCCCGAGCATCATCGCCGCCCACTGCGCCGTGGACATGGCGCTGGTGCCGGAGTCGGTGAGCAGGTCGATCAGAATATCCGCCGCATGGATCAAAAACAGGTTGAAACCGGCCCGTTCGAGCAACCGCTCGCGCTCTTCCCGGGTAGTCTTCCGCAGGGGTTCCACGGACTTAATCCGGAACGGCTCGATGATCGTCCGCATCTCCCCTCCAGCATAATCCCTAGGGCAAGCGCAGGAGCCAGACTTCGGAGACTTGGACGAAGCGGCCGTTGCCGGCTTCTTCGGGGTTGGCTTGCCACTCCAGCGTGAGCGTGCCGCCGGCGGTGGCGGCGGCCGGGATGTCGAATTCCACCGGCTTCACTTCGAGTTCTTTCTTGCGCCAGGGGTGGACCTCGATCATACCGTTGGCCACCAGGCGGGTGGCGCGCGGAGTGGCGTCGCCGGCCTGCGTGAAGCGGACTTTGTAGCGCGCCGCCGGGTCCAGCCCGGTGTAGCGCAGCCTCAACGAGTTGCCGTACAGCGCTTCGGCGTGACGGTACCAGGAGACGCGCAGCGGGGTGCGGCCGCGCGAGCCGAAGCCGGTGCGGGGGGTGTGGAAGAAGGCGGGGTCCTTCCCGAAGCCCGCGCCGGGGTCCAGGTGCGGGCGATTCAGCGGGTCGCCCAGGTCGTCGTAAAAGCCGCCGGGGCCGGGGTTGGTCCAGTTCAGGATCTGGCCGATGGCTGCCAGCCGCCCGGCCTCGTCGGGCAAAGCGCGAATCTGCTCGAAGCGGGCGCGCAGCCAGGCGGCATTGGTGATGGGCCGGTCGATCAGGTCGAGGTTGGCGCCGCGGCCGGGCGCGATGGCCGCGTAGCGCGGCACGCTGAGCTGCATGCGCACGCTTTGGAAGAGCGCCTCGGCCAGCTCGAACACCCGCGCGCGCAAGGCGCTTCCGGCGCGGTTCAGCGGATCGGCGTCCAACTCCCTTTCCGCCGCATCCAGCCAGCCCGCCGCTAGGTGCTCCAGGGCGCGGCGCTCGCGGGCCGTCTCGTCGGTCAGCCGCGCGCGCAGATAGGCGTCGTAGTGGGCGCGATAGAGCGCCTGCTGGAAACGCCAGTTCAGCTTCTGTTGCGGCGTCGCCCGGCGTTCCATGGCCTGGAACTGCCCGAGCGTCACATCCACGCCGGAGTTGGCCAAGAGCGGGCCGCGCCAATTGCGCTCCAGCGCCAGCAGCCCTTGCGCGAAACCATCGGCCGCATCCGGACCGATGAAGTAGCGGCCGTAATCGCGCAGCACCTCGGTGACATCGGCCTCCGGATTCCAGCCCAGCGCGCTCCACACGGCCTTGTTCACGTCGTCGTTGCAGCCTTCCGAGTAGGTCAGAAAACCGATCTCGGCGAACGGCTGCAAGACGCGGAAGATGTGCGCCTCATCCAGCGGCCGGGGGTTGATGACCTCGCGCTCCTCGGTCTGCGCGTAGGCTACGTCCCAATCGTTGACCGCGTACTGCGAGTTAACGCTGTGCGTAATGTCGGGGTAAGAGCGAATCGGGTAACGCTTCGGAATCCGCTTGCGCAACTCAGGCAGGTTCACGCGCACCTGCGGACCGAAGACGATGCCGGTGAGCCAGGCGGGTTCCCGGTCCATCAGCCCGAAGAACTCCTCCATCCAGGGCGCGTTGAAGCCCTGCGGCGAGACCCACATCTCGGCCCGCGGATGGTGCTTCTTCAGGCTGGCGGTCTGCTTTTCGAGCAGCGCCAGCAGGACCTTGGGCTGGGCGTGTCCGGGGTCGCCGCCGGGGACGAAAACGGCGTCGATGCGCGGCAGCTTGCGGAACACCTCGCCCCACTCCTTGAGCGCCGCCTCGACCGTGGCCGGGCTGGTGTAATCCCGGTCCATGGCCGGGTACCAGATCCAGCACTGGAGACCGTACTCGCGCGCCAGGCGCGACATCTCGACCATCATGTGCATGGGTTCGACCGGGAAGTGCGGGCTGTCGGCGTCGTCGTCCGAGCGGGGCGGAATCAGCTCGATGGCGTTGGCGCCGAACACGGCCAAGTCGCGGATGTAGCTTTCCCACATGGGCACGGTCCAGGCGTCGTAGGAATTGGTCTTGGGCCGGTAGCCCAACTGGTGCCCGCGCAAAGCGTACTTGGGCGCGGTGGAGACGCGCAGCTCGCCGGGAAGCGTCACCGAGTCGCGCCGCATTACGAGTTTGCGCAGCAGATGCCCGATGCCGAACAGCACGCCGCGCTCATCGTTGCCGGTGACCGTCACACGGTTGCCGGAGGATGCCACCTGGTAGCCCTCTTTGGGCCCCCCGGCGGCGCGGACGATCCGCACGTACGGCGCGCCCTCGCCGGGCAAAGTCGTCGTCTGTTCCCAGCGCACGCGCGTGCGCTGCTCAACGGCGTCCACGAGCAGCGCCACCGCTTTGCGTTCGGGACCGGTCAGGTCGGCGGGCGTTACCACCACGGCGCGGGTCAGGTCCGCCGCTTCCAAGGCGGCACACAAAGCAAGCAGGAGAAATGCCTGGCGCATTCGCTCCTTATAGCACATTCCGCGTTATACTGAGCCTAATGATCGCTGGGGCCCGGGCTAACTCGGTTCGGGCATGGTAACTCACAAACTAGAACCTCGGAGGGAGAATGGCGGAAAAACCGTCTCGCATTACCCTTAGCTGCATGGCCACGGGATTGCTCCTGGGCGCCGTGCTCTGGGCGCAGTCGGCATCGCTGGACATCGAAGACAACGGGGCGGTCAGCGTGGCCCACCAGAAACATCACACCAAGCGGGGACGTAAAGTCGTGTGGACCCGCAAGACTGGCGCGGCCAAATCCTGGTTTGTCGTATTCGCCGAGAGCCCGTGCGCCGAGGGCGCCCGGTTCGGCAGCGGCGAAAAGAGCCGGGTTTGCACCATCCGAAACGACGCACCGGCCAAGTCCTACAAGTACAGTTCGGCGACGTCGCCGTCCGGACCACTGCACGACCCGGAGATCGTCGTAGACGAGCAATAAATGGCCGCTCCCGCACCCCAGCAAGGGCAGCGTCTCTCCCACTACGAGGTCCAAGAGAAGCTCGGCGAGGGAGGCATGGGTGTGGTGTTCCGGGCGCTGGACGTCGACCTCCAGCGCTCGGTCGCGCTCAAAGTGCTGCCGGCCGCGAGAATGGCCGACCCTACCCGGCGCGGCCGCTTCCTGCGCGAAGCCCGCGCCGCCTCGGCCTTGAATCACCCCAACATCGTCACCATCCACGAAATATCGAGCATCGACGGCGCGGACTTCATCGCCATGGAGTACGTGAGCGGCGTCACGCTGGCGCAACGGATTGGCGAACACGGCATGGCACCCGGCGAGGCACTCCGTTGCGCCGTCCAGATCGCCGAGGCGCTGGTGGCCGCTCACGCCGCCGGCCTGGTGCACCGCGACCTGAAGCCCGCCAACGTCATGGTCACTCCGGCCGGCACGGTCAAGCTGGTCGATTTCGGGCTCGCCAAGCTGGCCGCGCCCGAGGAAGGCGCCGCCGAGACACGCTCGGATGTTTTCACCGCGGCCGGAGAACTGGCGGGGACGGTGGCCTACATGTCGCCGGAGCAGGCGCAGGGCCAGCCCGTCGACGCCCGCTCGGACATCTTCTCGTTCGGGATCGTGCTGTTCGAGATGCTCTCCGGCCAGCACCCCTTCCCGGGAAAGAACCCGCTGGAGCGGATGTTCGCCATCGCCAACCGCCCTCCGCTGGCGCTGAGCCACCTGCGCCCGGAGCTGCCCGAGGCGCTAGGTCGGATCGTCGAACGGGCGCTCGAAAAAGACCTCGGCCGGCGCTACCAGGGAATGGACGCCGTCCTGGCCGATCTGCGGACCTGTCTAGCCGAACCCGTGCGGCCGCCGGCCCGCAAGTGGTCGCGGCGGACCGTTGTGGTGAGTCTGGCCGCCCTGGCGGCGATTGCGCTTCTGGCGGGCGTCTCGCGCTGGTTCAACAGCGTCCCGGCCGAAAAGAAAATCGCCGTGCTGCCTTTCCGCAACATCGGCGACCAGGCCGGCAACCGGGCCTTCTGCGACGGGGTCATGGAAACCGTCACCAGCAGCCTGACGCAAATGGAGCAATTCCAAGGCTCGCTGTGGGTGGTGCCGGCCAGCGAAGTGCGGCGCGAGAATCCGGCCAGCGCGCAGGACGCCGCGCGCATGTTGGGCGCCAACCTCGTTATTACCGGCAGCGTGCAGCGCGACGGCGACCAGGTCCGCCTGACCACCAACCTGGTGGACGCCCGCACCCGCCGGCAATTGCGCTCCCGCGAGGTGGCCCGGCGGCTGACGGAGCTCGCCGAGTTGCAGGACTGGGTAGTGCGCGCCACCGCCGACATGCTGGACGTCGAAGTTCATCCCCAGGCACGACAGGTCATGCAGCGCGGCGCGACCTCGGCGCCCGCCGCCTACGACCTGTACTTGCAGGCGCAGGGGCACATGTACCGCCGCGACCGGGCGGGTCTGGAGCGCGCCACGGCGCTGTTCCAGGAGGCGGTGGCTCAGGATCCCGGTTATGTGCTGGCCTACGCCGGGCTGGGCGAGGCCTACTGGCGCTTGTATCGCGTCACCAGGGATACGCGCTGGGTGGAACCGGCGCGCGCGAATTGCCGGCGCGCCCTGGCGCTTAGCAACCGCGTGGCGTCCGTTTACCGCACTCTGGGAATGATCGACGCCGGAGCGGGCAACCACGAAGAGGCGGTGCGAGACCTGGAACGGGCGCTGGAACTGGAGCCTGCCAATGCCGCCACGTGCCAGGAACTGGGCGCGGCCTACGAAGCCAGCGGCCGGTTGCCGGACGCGGAAGCCACGTTCCGCAAGGCGGCCGGCCTGCATCCCAGCGACTGGCTCAGCCTCAACTCCCTGGGGCTCTTTTGCTACCGGCAGGGGCGGTACGCCGAAGCCGTGCCCCAGTTCCGCCGGGCCCTCGAACTGGCCCCGGATAACAACTCCGCCCACACCAACCTGGGAGCGACGCACTGGATGGCGGGCCAGTACGAGGAGGCGGCCCGCAGCTTCGAGCGGTCGCTGGCGCTGCGGCCCTCGGCCAGCGCGTACACCAATCTCGGCACGGTTTACTTTTTTCAGGGACGCTGCCGGGAAGCGGCGCCGCTGATGGAGAAGGCCACCGCGCTCCAGCCCCAGAACGAGGAACTGTGGGCCAACCTGGCCGACACGTACTCCTGCCTGGGATCCCGGAGCAAGGCCGAGGAGGCCTACCGGCGCGCCATCGGCCTGGCGCGCGAACGGCTGGCGGTAAACCCCGGCGACGCCGAATCGCTCAGCGCCCTGGCCCTCTACTGGGCCCGTCTGGGAGACCCGGCCAAAGCCCTGCCGGAAATCGAGAAGGCGCAGCGGCGCGCGCCCGCCAACCGCAAGGTGCTTTGGCGGGCCGCCCTGGTGCACGAACTGTGCGGCCAGAGAGACCCGGCCCTGAAAGCGCTGGCGGCGGCGCTGAAGCGCGGGCAACCTCTGGGCGAGGTTCGCCAGGAACCGGCGCTGGCGGGGCTGCGCACCGATCCGCGCTACGGGCCACTGGTCACGGAGCGACGGCCGGATCGTTGAGCAGTTGACGTCAGGTCACCACCTCCACATCCAGCAGCGCCACCAGCCCTTCGGTGGCCATGCGGCGGATCTCGGGAGCGGCGGCGCGGATTTTCTCCTCGCTGTCCACCGCCAGGATGGTCACCGGCCGGTCGTCGCTGACGCCGAACAGCCGTTTGCGGTGCACGTGGTGCTGGCTGCCGTAGCCCATGATGCCGGCATGGACCGTCGCACCCGCGATCTCCAGGCGCACCAGGCGCCGCACGATGGCCTCGTACAGCGGCATGTCGCCCGCCGTGTCCGTTTCGTCCAGGAACACCAGCAGCATCTTGCGCCGCTCGTTCATCGCGACTCTCCTTTCCCGCGGACCGCCACCGCGGCGTACAGCGCCGGCAGCGCCACCAGCGTCAGCAGGAGCGTGGAGAGCAGTCCTCCCACCACCACCGTCGCCAGCGGCCGCTGCACGTCGGAACCGATCCCCGTCGCCCGCGCGGCCGGGATCATGCCCAGCAGCGCCACCACGATCATCATCAACACCGGCCGCATCTCGGCCCGCGCCCCTCGCACCACGGCATCGGCGACGGGAAGGTCCGGCTCCACCCGGCGGCGCCGGTTGATCTCGGCCACCACCAGAACGCCGCTCATCACCGCGACGCCGAATAGCGAGACGAACCCGACCGCGGCGGACACGCTCAGGTTGATCCCGCGCAGGTACAGAAACACGATGCCCCCCACCAGGGAGAACGGAACGTTCATCAGCACCAGC
>JACQZT010000453.1 GCA_016213755.1 Acidobacteriota bacterium
CACCTCCGTGCGCCCGGAAACATGCTCGACAGTACTTTCCCGGAACTCCGCAGCACACAGAATGTCATCAGCCTGCCGAATCCGGCGCCATCGAGTCGGGCTGAAGATGATTCATACCTTTTCAGGCGGTCGAAGACCTAGTTACACAAATGAGCTGAAGGCGCTCAAGGCGCAGATCGAGTGGGGGCAGACGCCGCTGACCTCGTGTTTCTTCCACGGCTGCGTCGAGCGGGCGCGGGACATGGCCGCGGGAACCAAGTACAACATTCTCTCCTGCGGAGGCATCTTCTTCGCCAACGCGGTAGACGCGCTGGCGGCGGTGCGCGAAGTAGTCTACGAGAAGAAAGAGGCGGCGCTCGCGGAAGTGGCCGCCGCCTGCCGGGCCAACTTCCAGGGGCACGAGCGGCTGCGTGCCCGCCTGCTGGCCGCGCCCAAACACGGCAACGACAACCCGCGCCTGGACGACATCGTGCGGCTGGTCGAGCGCCTGCGCGACGAGCCCATGAAGGAGATCTGCCGCGACCCGCGCGACGGCTCCAAGTTCGGCAACTGCCATGTGGTGCGCAGTTCGGCCGTGCGCACCGGACTCGTAACGCCCGCCACGCCCGACGGCCGGCTGGCCGGCACGCCGCTGGCTAGCTCGGTGGCCGCGTCGGTGGGCTGCGAGAAGAGCGGCCCCACGGCGGTGCTCAACTCGGTGTGCAAGCTGAATGCGGCCAAAAGCTGGCAGACCGGCTACCAGGTGAATCTGCGCTTCCAGGGTTCGATGCTCTCCGAGCCGGCCAATCGCCGCCAGGTGCGCGCCATGCTGAACGTCTACTTCAGCAAGGGCGGGCAGGAACTGCAAATCAACGCCATCGACAGCGAGATGCTGCGCGCCGCGCAGAAGAACCCGCTGGAATTCCGCGACCTGGTGGTGCGCGTGGCCGGCTTCAGCGAGTTCTTCGTCAACCTCACGCCGGAGATGCAGGAAGAGCTCATCCAGCGCACCGCGCACTCCTGAGGCCGCATGACCGGGCGCATCTTCGACATCCAGCGGTTTTCGATTCACGACGGGCCGGGGATTCGCACCACCGTGTTCCTGAAGGGCTGCCCGTTGCATTGCCTGTGGTGCCATAACCCCGAGGGGATCGACCCGCGGCCGGCTCTGTCCTGCCTGCCCGACAAGTGCATCGGATGCGGCGAGTGTTTCAAGGTCTGTAAAGACGGGGCGCTCAACGCAGGCAAGCCGGTGGCGCTTGGGCCGCGGGCAGTGCTGGATCGCCCGCGCTGCACCAATTGCGGCGCGTGCGGCAAGGTGTGCGATACGAAGGCACTGGAGATGGTCGGGCGGGACGTCACGGTGCGGGATGTGATGGACGTCGTGCTGCGCGACCGCGAGTACTACGCGGCTTCGGGCGGCGGCATCACGCTTTCCGGTGGCGAGCCGCTGTTCCAGCCGGAATTCGCCGCGGCGCTGCTGGCCGCCGCCAGGGCCGCGGGCCTGCACACGGCGGTCGAAACGTCGGGCTTCGCCGAGTGGAGCGCCGTCGAGCGCCTGCGGCCGGTGACGGACCTGTTTCTCTACGACTGCAAGGAGACCAGCCCGCAGTTGCACGAGTCGTTCACCGGGAAGTCCAACGATCGGATCCGCGACAACCTGCGCAAGCTGCACGCGGCGGGGGCGAACATCGTGCTGCGCTGTCCGCTGATTCCGGAGTACAACGCACGCCGCGAACATCTCGACGGCATCGCCGCGCTGGCGCGCGAGTTGCCCGGACTCAAAGGCGTGGAACTGCTGCCCTATCACCGGCTGGGGCGAGCCAAGCTGAACCGCTTCGGGCTTTTCACACGCATGCCGGAGAGCGTGAAACCGCCCGAGCGCAGCGTGGTTGCCGGCTGGGTGGAACACCTCGAAAAGGCCGGCGTGCGAACGGTCAACCAGGCGGCTGCCGTCGAGGCGTCCTCCAAGAGCTTCTGAAAACCCGGGTAGATCAGGCTGTCCCGGTTTTGGTAGACTGGCTCGGGATTAAGAGTCCCGATACTCTCTTGGGAGCTTGCGATGCGAATTCGAATTGCGCTTCCGATTCCACTCGCCGTGTGCCTGCTGGCGCCTCTGCGCGCGCAGGAAACCCGCGGCGACATTCTCGGGCGTGTGACCGACCCCAGCGGAGCGGTGATCGCCCAGGCGACGGTCCGCGCCGTCAATACCGCCACCAACGTGCAGTCCTCCGCCGCCACCAACGAAACGGGGGATTACGTTCTGCCGTTCCTGATTCCCAGCACCTACCGGGTCACGGTGGAGGCTCCCGGCTTCAAGACCTACGTCCAGGAAGGCATCACCGTGCAGGTGAACTCGCGCATCACGCTGAACATCACTTTGCAGATCGGCGCCGCCAGCGAGACGGTGAAGGTGGTGGCCGAAGCGCCGCTGGTGGATTCCGCCAGCGCCTCGCTGGGCGCGGTCATCGACCAGCGGCGGGTCTCCGAACTGCCGCTGAAGGACGGCAACCCGGTGATGCTGGCGAGCCTGAGTCCGGGTGTGCTGAATCTCTCCACCGGCGGATGGTCGCGGCCGTTCGACAACTCGTCGCCCTCGGCCATTGCCATCAACGGCGCGCGCAGCGGCAGCAACGAGTTCACCATGGATGGCGCGCCCAACACGGGCGGGCAGAACGGCAACGTGGCTTACGCCCCGCCCTCGGCCGTGGTGGAGGAGTTCAAGATCCAGACCGCCACCTTCGACGCCAGCAACGGCTACACGCCGGGCGCGGTGGTCAACATCAGCCTGAAGTCCGGCACCAACGAATTGCACGGCAGCCTGCACGAGTTCGTCCAGAACACCGAGCTCAACGCCAATAGCTACTTTTCCAACCTGGCCGGCCGGGCGCGCGACGTCAACCGGCAGAACCGCTGGGGCGCTTCAGCTAGCGGCCCCGCGTACATCCCGCGCCTGTACGACGGCCGCAACCGCACCTTCTGGATGTACGGCTACGAGGGCGTGGCGGATTACTTTCCGCGCGAGACGCTCATGATGAGCATGCCCACGACCAAGGAGCGGCAAGGGGATTTCTCCGATCTGCTGAAGCTCGGCTCGATCTACCAGATTTACGATCCCAAGACCATCCAGACCGCGGCCGGCGGGCGCACCAGCCGCCAGCCCTTCCCCGGCAACGTCATTCCGTCCAGCCGCATCGACCCCATGGCCGGCAAGATTCTGCCCTTCTTTCCGCAGCCCAACCTGCCGGGCACCGCCGACGGCACCAACAACTGGACCGCGCCCAATTCCGATACGGACGACTTCTACAGCCACGTCTTCCGCATCGACCACAACTTCAGCGAGCGGCACCGCGCCTTCTTCCGAGGCAATGCCAACCAGCGCTTCCAGCGGGCCTACCACCGCTTCGGCAACGCTTACGGGGTCAACGTCTGGCGTCAGAACCGGGGCGCCACGCTGGATGACGTTTACGTCTTTGGCCCGCAGTTCCTGATCAACACGCGCTACAGCTACACGCGCTACTTCGAGCCGGGCAATAACATCACCAGCGGCTGGGATCCGGCGCAGTACGGCTTCTCGCAAAAGTTCGCCAGCCAGGTCCGCGCCGCCGACCCGCGCGGCCTCCAGTTGCCGCACATCTCCATTTCGGGCCATCCGGACCTCAGCGCGGCGAGCACCTACTCGAACAATGCCGAGGTGCACGACTTCGCCGCCAACCTGACGCGCATCGTTCGCGGACACACCTTGCGCTTCGGAGCGGAATACCGGGCTTACCGCAACAACAACATGAACCTCGGCATGTCGTCCGGCGACCTGACCTTCGGTAACACCTGGACCCGCGGGCCGCTGGACAACTCCCCCGCCCCGCCCATCGGCCAGGGTCTGGCCAGCTTCCTGCTGGGTCAGCCCAGCAGCGGCTTCATCGACCTCAACGACTCCTTCGCCCAGCAGGCCAAGGTCCCCTCGGCCTATGTGCAGGACGACTGGAAGATCACCTCCCGGCTGACGCTGAATTTGGGCGTCCGCTACGAACTGGACCTGCCCCTGACGGAACGCTTCAACCGCACCGTGCGCGGTTTCGATAGCACCACCTCGCTGCCCATCGAGGCCGCGGTGAAGGCCAACTACGCCCGGAGCCCCATCCCCGACCTGCCGGCGGCCCAGCTCTTCGTGCGCGGCGGGCTGCTGTTCGCCGGCCTGGGCGGCCAGCCCCGCGGGCTGTGGGACGCGGACAAGACCAACCTGGCGCCGCGTATCGGCCTGGCCTATCAGCTCAACGTCCGCACGGCGCTGCGCGCCGGCTACGGCTTCTTCTACGACCTGGACCGCCAGAGCGTGAACCAGACCGGCTTCAGCCAGCGGACCACGATGACACCCACGCTCGACAACGGCCTCAGCTTCGTCGCCACTGGCGCCGACCCATTCCCCAACGGCTGGGAACGGCCCACCGGCGCGTCGCAAGGACTCATGACCTATGTTGGCCAGGGCATCAGCTTCTTCAACTCCAGCCTGCGGACTCCCTACATGCAGCGCTGGCAGATCGGAATCCAGCGCGAAATCGCCCGCCAGACGGTGATGGAGGTGGCTTACATCGGCAACCGCGGAACCCGGCTGCGCGCCGGCCGCGCGCTCAACCCCGTGCCCCGCGAGTACTACAGCACGCTGCCCACACGCGACCAGACGCGCATCGATTATATGAGCGCGGCGGTGAGCAACCCCTTCTACCCGCTGCTGGCGGGCACCAGCCTGGCCAGCACCACCGTGGGCCGCTCGCAGTTGCTGCGCGCATACCCGCAGTTCACCGGCATCAGCTACACCGGCAACCAGGGTTACTCCTGGTATCATTCGCTCCAAACCCGTTTCGAAAAGCGGATGGCTGCCGGCTACACGGCCGCAGTGTCCTGGACTTGGTCCAAGTTCATGGAAGCCACCGGCTACCTGAACGAGACCGACCCGCTGCCCGAGCGCGTCATCTCCGACCAGGACCGCACGCACCGGGTGGTGGTCACCAGCATCTATGAGCTGCCCTTCGGAAAGGGCAAGTTCATCGGCGGCTGGCAGGTGCAAGGGATCTTCCAGGGCCAGACCGGCGCCGCTTATGGCTTCGGCGACATCATCTTCTACGGGAGTTTCAGCGATATCCAACTCCCCGTGGGGCAGCGCACCGTGGCGCGCTGGTTCAACACGGACGCCGGCTTCGAGCGCGCCTCGGCCAGGCAGCGCGGCTGGGCCATCCGCACCATGCCGTCGCGTTTCTCCTGCCTGCGCACCGACGGCATGAACAACTGGGATTTGTCGGTGATCAAGAAGACACAAATCGGTGAGCGTGCGCGCGTCGAGTTCCGGACCGAGTTCATCAACGCCTGGAACCACGCCCAGTTCTCGGGTCCGAACACCAGTCCAACCAGCACCGCGTTTGGCTCGCTGAGCGCGCTGGCGCAATTCCCGCGCGTGGTCCAGTTCGGTCTGCGCGTGTTGTTTTAGCTCAGGAGAGAGTTATGTCCCATCCTACGGAGTTCTTATCCCGCCGCTGCTTTGTGGCGTGCTCGTTGGGCGGCCTGTTGCCGCTCCCGCTCGCCCCGGCAGAGGACAACATGCCCTGGAACGGGCCGGCCAGGGTCCGCAAGGTTTACCTGGCCAGCCAGAAACCGAGCTGGCCGCGGCCCGACGTCAACCTGGAGCAGGACAAGGCCGAGATCGAGGCGCAACTCGCCGAGTTGCAGAAGCGGCATCCGGGCGCGATTCAGTTCACTGGCGGCGAAATGCTGCGCGAGGGCGCCGACATTTCCGCCTGGATCGCCGATGCCGGGCAGGACGACGCCATCCTGGCCTTCAACCTGACGTCGGGTTTGGGCGCGATTCTCGGCAAGGTGCTCTCCGCCGGCCGGCCAACGCTGCTGTTCTCGCGGCTCTACGCCGGGCACAGTTGGTCGAACTTCACCGATTTCGCGCAGAAGAAGATGAAGGCCGACGTGGTCGCCAGCAGCGACTTCGGCGACCTGGACCCTTACGTGGACATCTTCCGCGGCATCCACTTCCTGCGCAACAGCAAGGTGATGCTGGTGGCGCCCGCCTCGCGCGCGCGTGCGGGCGATGACTTTGCCAAGGAGTTCGGCACCCAGATCACCGCGCCGACTTACGCGGATTTGAAGGCGGCCTTCGAGGCCGCGGATGCCGGCCAGGCGCGCCAGGCGGCCGAGGAGTTCACGCGCGGCGCTCTGCGAGTGGTCGAACCGTCGCCTCAGGAGGTGGCGGACTCTCTGCGTCTGTATCTCGGAATGCGGGAATTCATGCGCCGCGAGAAGGCCAACGCCATCGCCATCGACTGCCTGGGCGGGTTCGCCCGCGGCGACCTGCCCGCCTATCCCTGTGTAAGCTTCTCCAAGCTCAATGACGCCGGGCTGTTCGGCGTCTGCGAATGCGATCTGAACTCCACCATGACGCAACTGCTGGTGACCTCGCTTTCGGACATGCCGGGGTTCGTTTCCGACCCGGTGTTCGACACCAGCCGCAACGAGGTGATTCACGCGCACTGCGTGGCGGCCACCGCCCTGTCCGGTTTGAAAGGTCCCAAGTCGCCGTACATCGTGCGCTCGCACCTGGAAGACAACAAGGGCGTCTCGATGCAGGTGCTGGCCCCCTCCAGCGGTCCGGTCACCGTGGCCCGCTTCGCCGGCGCGCGCAAGTTCCTGATTTCGACCGGGGAGGCGATCGGCACTGTGGACAACCCGCGCGGCTGCCGCACCAAGATCCGCACCCGGGTAAGCAACGCGCGCAAATTCCTGGAGACCTACTCCGCCGGCCTGCACCGCGTCGTGTTCTACGGCGACCACGTCGCCCCCATCGAGCGCTTCAGCCGCCTCACCGGAGTCCAAGTCCTCCACGAACTCTAAGCGAAACCGGGGAGGTCGGGGTTGGGTTTGGAGTAGGGGCCGGGGACGTAGGGGAACTTGCGGGCCAGGCCGGGAATCACTTCCATTCCGAATCCGGGCTTGCGCGGAAGGTCCATGTACCCGTTGCGGACCACCAGGGGATCTTTGAAGATCTCCTCCTTGAAGGGGTTGTAGGTCTGGTTCAACTCCAGCATCAGGTGGTTGGGGATGGCGGCCACCAGGGCGGCGTTCATCATGGTGGTCAGGCCGCCGTGCCAGTTGTGCGGGCAGCAGAGCTTGCCTTTGAGCGCCGCCACGCGGGCGATGTGCCACGCCTCGGTGATGCCGGTGTTGTTGCAGTCCGGCTGCACGATGTCGTAGGCGCCGCGGTCGATCCACTCTTTGAAATCGGTCCGCGTGTAAAGCTGTTCGCCGCCGGAGAGTTTCACGGTGGGCAGGGCCTGGTTGATTTTGAGATGGCCCTCGAGGGCTCCTTCGGCCCGCTGGTTGATCGGCTCCTCCAGCCACAGGAATTTCAATTCTTCCAGGACCGGGCAGAGTTCGAGGACCTCGTCCAGGCTCAGCCGCATGTTGATTTCCTGCATCAGGTCGAACTTCGGGCCCACGGCCTGGCGCAGCTTGTAGAGATAAGGAATGTACTTCTTCACCGTCATGCCGCTGTTCTTCCACTCGGTCCCGATGCGGAATTTGAAGGCCGTGTAGCCGCGCTCCTTGTGGCGCACGGCCTCGTCGATCAGGTCGTCCGGGCGCTTGTACCAGGCGTATTCGACGCCGCCGCTGGCGTACATGCGGATGTGCGGATTGGGTTTGGCGCCGGCGGCCAGCAACTCGTACACCGGCTTGTTCTTGGCCTTGCCGAGGATGTCCCACAGCGCGGCGTCGACGCCCGCCCAGGACACTTGAGCGCCGCGAGCCCCGCGCGCCCAGCCGCCGGTGAGATGCTCAACGTCGAACGGATTCTGGCCCACGAGACCGGGCCGGATGTTCTCCTCGACGAACTTCTTGATGACCTCCGGCCCGCCGTAAGGGCTCGACTCGCCGACCCCCACGATGCCCTTGTCGGTGAACACCTCGATCAGCACCGCGTCCGACTTCCAGATCAGTTGCCGGCCGGTAAGCCAGGATTTCTCCTTCAGCTCATGCGACGCCAGCGTGACTTTGACGTCGGTGATCTTGAGGTTCTCCCGCCCGATCACGGCCAGCGGGTTCGCGTGCGCGGCCGCGGTGGCCGCGCCGAGAAACAGTCTGCGCGTAACGTTTTGCATATGTGCCATCTTCTCCGCTACCAGGTCAGCTCCAGTTTCAAGTTCATCACCGGCTGCCCGCCAAAGCTCGACGTGAGCGGCGAGCTGCCGACCTTGCCGAAGGTGCGCGTGTTCACCAGATCCACGGTGGTCGAGGGCGAATTGAAGTTCCACGTCTTCAATGCGTTGGTCATATCCAGGCGCAACTGCGCGTTGAAGCGTTCCGTGATCCGGATGTTTTTCTTGGCGGACGCCTGCGACCACACCAGCGGCAGACCGGTCATGATGCCGCGGCCGGAGTTGCCCACGGTGAACGAGGCCGGGTAGCTGAACAAATTGACGCTCTCGATCACCGGGTTCATGTTGATCGTGTTGAAGCGGTCGCCCCCCAAGTCCCGCCATCCGTCGCGGATGCGGGGGGTTCCATTCACGTTCGGACGCTGGCTGCCGACCCAGCTCGGATAATAGATGTTGGGGCTATTCGAGAAGCCGAAAGTGAGCGGATTGCCGCTCTCCAGCGTCTGCACCCACGCGATTTCATATCCGCCGAAGATCTTGTTCCACACCCCGCCCCGGTTCAGGAACCGCTTGTTCTGGCCCACCGGCAGTTCATAGATCACCGAGCCCACGTAGCGGTGCGAGCGGTCGTAGCCCGCGCGCGCCTTCTCCAGCCCGCGGTTCTGAATGGGCGCCACACCGCTGCCGGAACCATCGGTGTCCTGGCTGTCGATCGTCTTTGAGAGGGTGTAGAAGGTGGAGAACATCAACCCGCCCGACATGCGCTTCTCCAGCTTGACGGTGCCGGAGTGGAACGTCGAATGTCCCCAGTTGGAGCGCAGCCGGATGTCGCCGAAGTTGGTCCAGGGCCGGTAGTTTTGAGGTGTCGCGTAGACCCGGGCGCGCAGCGCGGGGTCGCTGGCGGCGAAGTCAATCGGAAAGGTATTCATGTTCCAGTTCTCGATCAGGCCAATGCCGGCCGAGCCCTGGTACA
>JACQZT010000454.1 GCA_016213755.1 Acidobacteriota bacterium
CTACAGCGCACTGCTGCTGGCTTCCATTCGGGCCTTTGGCGCCGAGCGCGGCAAAGCATATGCCGAACTCCCCAAGTGGAGAAGAAACGCACGGCGCCCATCCTGTTTGGATCTGGTTACCCTTCTCCGCAAGGAAATGGCGGAACAGCCGCCATTGCTCGCGCCATTTGGTTTCGAAGTCACCGAGCCGGGGATGGTTCGGGCGGCCTCCGCTTGAGAAAATGTAGAAACTCCAGGCATCGGCACGAGCGATGCGGCACGTTGAGAACGTGCGCCACGGGTATTACGCGCTATTCGGATGCGGGCCGGTTCTCGCGCACCCAGCGGGCCAGGTGGCATTCGCCGGCCAGGGCTTCCAGTTCGCGGTCCAGGCCCAGGCTCCACTCGCGCTGGCGTTCTTGCTTGAGCTTTTCCAGGAGCCGGAACGCGCGCTGCGTCTCGCGCACCTGCTTTCTTTGCCGCTCGACGGCCCGCTCGCACTCCAGGGCTTCGGCCAGGAGCCGCTCCCGGCGCCGCGCGGCCGACTGGCGGAACTGGCACAGCGTGTTTAGGTCGGAGCCGGCCACGCTGCCCTGGCGGCGGAGACCCTCGCCGGATTCGGTCACGGCGGCCTCGAGCGCGCCGATGGCGGCGGCCACCGCGCGCGCCTGTTCGAGCAGGCGGTGCAGCCGGAGCTCCTCGAGTTCCAGTTGCGCCTTGCGCCACTGCATCACCCGCTCCAGCGGGAAGCGGAAGGCCTTCATGCGCCGAGCAGCCCTGCCACGCCGTCCATCCGCCGCAGGGTCTCCTCCAGCGGCGAGTGCGCCTGTGCGTCCTGCTTCAGGAAGTCGAGAATGGGGTCGCGGTGGCTGATGGCGGAGTCGAGCTTGGGGTTGATACCGGTGACGTGCGCGCCGAGCTGAATCAGGTCCTGCGACTGCTGGTGGAGCGACAGCGCCTCGCGGATGCGGCGCGCCGCGCGCAGTTGATCGGGAGTGGAGATCTGGGTCGAGAGGCGGCTCACGGAATTGAGCACGTCGATGGCCGGGTAGTGTCCGGTGGCGGCCAACTCGCGGGAGAGCACGATGTGGCCGTCCAGGATGCCGCGCACGGCATCGCAAATGGGCTCGTTGAAGTCGTCGGCTTCCACCAGCACGGTGAAGAATCCGGTGATCGACCCGGTCTGGAAGTTGCCGGCGCGCTCGAAGAGCTTGGGCAGCAGGGCGAACACCGACGGCGTGTAGCCTTTCTGGCTGGGCGGTTCTCCCGCCGCCAGGCCGATCTCGCGCTGGGCCATGGCCAGGCGCGTCACCGAGTCCATGATGAACAGCACGTCGGCCCCGCGGTTGCGGAAGAACTCGGCGATCGAAAGCGCCAGGAAGCTGGCGCGCACGCGCACCGGAGCCGGCCGGTCGGAAGTCGCCACGACGACCACCGAGCGCTTCATCCCTTCCGGTCCGAGCTCGTGGTCGAGGAATGCGCGCACTTCGCGGTTGCGCTCTCCGATCAGCGCGATCACGCTGACGTCGGCCGAGTTGCGCCGCGACATGGCGCCCAGCAGAGTGCTCTTGCCCACCCCGCTGCCGCCAAAGATGCCGACCCTCTGCCCTTTTCCGCAGGGAAGCAGGGCGTCGATGGCGCGCATCCCGGTCACCAGCGGCTCGGTGATATGGGCGCGGGAGAGCGGGTTGGGGGGCTGCGCGTACAGGCTGTACCGCTCGTCCTTGTTCACCGGCGGCCCGCTGTCGATGGGCGTGCCGAAGCCGTCCAGGACGCGTCCCAGCAGGCTTTCGCTGGCCCACAGTTTGCCCGCCTCGGGCCGCGCCACGATGCGGTCGCCCAACTGCAAACCGTCGGTTTCCTCCAGCGGCATGGAAAGCACTTTGCCGTTCCGGAAGCCCACCACCTGGGTGCGGATCAGACGCCGGCCGGTGGTCACGATCTCGCAGAAGTCGCCGATGCCCACCGAGGGGCCGCGCGACTCCACCAGCAGGCCCACCATCTCGGTGACGTGGCCGGTCCAGGGCAGCAGTTCGGCGTCCGCGAGCCCGGCGAGGTAGGGTGACAGAGTGACGGAGTCGGATCGAGTCATGCTCAGGCCTCCAGACGGTCGGCAAAACCGCGTTCGATCTCGCGCAACTGAGTGTCGATAGAGGCGTCCAGATCGCCCTGCGCGGTTTCGAAGATCACGTCGCCGGGCTGCAATCCCGGATCGACCACCACTTCCAGCGCGCCAGAGGGAACCAGGCGCGAGAGGGTTTCGCGCACGAAGGCCTGCTGCCCGCTGTGCAGCCGCACGCGCTGGATCTCGCGTGCCTGCAATTTCTGAAGCGCTGCCTTCACCAGGCCTTGAATCGCATCCGGGTCCAGGGTGAGCTCGCGATGCAGCACCCGCCGGGCGATGGCCACCGCCAGGCGCACCACCTCCGCCTCGGTCTCGGTGCGGATGCGCGCGCGCAGCGCCGCTATCGAGGCCAGGCTGCCGGCCAGCCGTTCCAGAAGCGGCTCGGCCCTGGCCCGCGTTTCGGCCTCCAGTTGCCTCCGCGCTTCGGCGGCGCCGCGGCGGTATGCCTCTTCGCATCGGCGTTCGGCCTCGGCCTCGGGAACTCCCCCAGCGGTCGCGGCGCCGGGCCCATCCTCTTCCCGGGCAGGCTCCCGGCAGACCGGCGGGCGAGGCGTGCCGCAATCCGCCCAGCGGACCGCCGCCAGGTGGGCCGGCGCGGCCCGTCTTTGGACCTTAATCGACATATTGCTCTTCGGAGGAGCCCTTCAGGTTGAGGCGTCCGTCCTGCTCCAACTGGCGCGCCAGCGCGATGATCTGCTGCTGGGCGGCCTCCACTTCGGAGATCTTCACCGGCCCCAGCGCGTCCATGTCCTCGCGCAGGATTTCGGCGCTGCGCTGCGACATGGCCCGCATGATGTGGGCCCTCAAGTCCTCGCCGGTTCCCTTGAGGCCCGTGACCAGTAGCTTGCGGTCCACGTTGGAGACAATCTCGCGGATCCCGTTGGTGTCCACGTTCAGCAGTTCCTCGAAGGTGAACATCAAGTCCCGGATCGAACTCGCCAACTGGTTGTCGCGCGACTCCATGTCCGTGAGGAGCTCGGTGACGGCGGAGCTTTCCATCCCGCTGAGGATCCCGGACACGGCGCGCACTCCGCCGCAGGACTTCCTCTGGCTGTAGCGCAGGTTCTTCATCTTCCGGGAAATCGCGCCGGCGACTTTGGCGACGACGTCGGGTGAGATCCGGTCCAGGTTCACCATGCGCACGGCCACATCTGCCCGCAGCGGCGCGGGCAGCGTGGCCAGCAGTTCGCCGGCCTGTTTCCGCTCCAGGTGGGCGAGCACCAGGGCGATGGTCTGCGGGTGTTCGGTGTACAGGAAGCGGGCCAGTTGCTGGGGATCGGCCTGCTCCAGAACGCCGGCTTGCTTGGGCGCTTCGGGGGCCAGCGCGGGCACTTTCTCGAGAATCTTCTGGCCCTCCTCCGAGCCGAAGGCCTCCTTTAGAAGCCGCCGCGAGAATTCCGGCCCGCCGCGGACCGCGGCCGAAGGATGGCTGGTGCGCCGGCAGAACTCCTCGAGCACCTCCACTACCTGTTCGCTGGTCACCGGCGGCAGCTTGGCGATGGCCGCAGCCACGGCGTGAACGTGTTCCTGGTCCAAGTGCCGCAGCAGCCCGGCGGCGGCCTGGTCGCCGAGGGTGGTGAGAAGAATGGCCGCTTTCTGAATTCCGGACAGGGTCTGTGGCTCGGCTGTGGGCATGGCTACGCCTTCTGTTCGATCCACTCTCGCAGCGCGGCGGCGGAATGGACGGCATCGTTGCCGGTCAAGCCGCGCGCCTGCAACAGCAGCACCTCCACCTTGCCGGGGCCGGCCAGGCGCGGCGTCGCCGCCGGCGCCTCGAGTTGGGCGCCCGGCGCCGCGGCCACGGCCGGCCGAGCGGCGGCGGCCGTCTTGCGCGCCTTGCTTCGAAGCAGGATCTTGGATGCCACGCGGGCCACCAGGGTCAAAACCGTCAGCGCCGCGCCGAGCATCCACAGGTTGTTCGGGTTCCCGATCAGCCGGGCCACCGGCGCCGGCAGTTTGGAGATGGGCCTGGGCGCCGCCTTGGGCGTCTCGACGCGCTCCTGATCCGAGGGCGATTCGAAGGGCAGGCTTTCCACCACCAGTTGGTCGCCGCGCGCCGGGTTGAAACCCACGGCCACGGTGATCACGTCCTTGACCACCTTGATCGTCTCCGGCGACAGCGGCGCCGCCGGGTTCCGGTCGGTGCCCGGCCGCCCCGCCTGATCCAGGAGCACCGAAACCGAAAGCCGTTTTATGGCGCCCACGGGCAGCCTGGTTTGGCGCACCGTGCGGCTGGTCTGGAAGGTCAGATTCTCGGTAGTCCGGCCGGTTCCGCCGGCGCCGTTGCCCTTGGCGGCCGGCCGCGGCAGCGCGGACGCGGTGCCCGGAACGCCCGCCGCCGTGTGGCTGGAGGCGGCGTCCTCGGTGCGCTGCGAAGTCACCATCACCGATTTCGAGGGGTCGAAGGATTCTTCGCTCAGCTCGCCGCTGGAGAAGTCGCACTCGGCCGACACCACCGCGCGGAACTTTTCCGGGCCGAAGAGAGGTTCCAGCGTGGTAGTGATCTTGGCCAGCAGCGCTTTCTCGATCTTCTGCTCGTAGTCCAACTGCTCGTCGGCCGGCTCGGCCGCGTTGCGGAGACCATTGCGCTTGGGACGGTTGAGCAGGTTGCCGCGCATATCCAGCACGGCCACGGAGTCCGGAGAAAGTCCTTCCACGGCCGAGGCGAGCAGGTTGGTGATGGCCTGCACGTTCTGCGGCGCGAGCTTCGCGCCGGGGCGGAGCTTCAGAAGCACGCTGGCTTTGGCCGGCTGCTGAGACTCGAGAAACACCGAGTCCTTGGAAAAGGTGACGTGCACGCGGGCGCCTTCGACTTCGCTCAGGCTCATCACCGAGCGCTCGAGCTCGCCCTCGACGGCGCGCCGGTAGTTCACGTGTTCGGTGAAGTCGGTCATGCCGAAATTGGTCTTGTCGAACAACTCGAAGCCGATGCGGCCGCTCTTGGGCAGCCCGGCGCCGGCCATCTCCAGGCGCGCCTCGGCGACCTTCTCGGAGGCCACCAGCACGCTGGTGCCGTTGTCGCTGAGTCGATACTCGACGCCGGACTCCTTGAGCCGCCGCACCATGGCGCCGGCGTCCTCCGCCGAAAGAGCCGTGTACAGGGCCTTGAAGTCGCGGTCGTGCTGCCAGCGCGAGAAGGCATACAATCCGGCGCCCACCAGGATCGCGACCAGCACGATCTGGATCCGTTGCCGCAGGGAGAGGTTCGAGAAGAGGCCCTTGAGTTGTTCCATCGCCGTGAGTCAGTCCGCGCGCGTCAGATCTGCAAGCGCATGATCTCCTGGTAGGCCTGCACCACTTTGTTCCGAACTTGCAGCGCCAGTTCCAGTTCCAGCTCCGACCGCTGCACGGCCAGGGCGGTGGTGTGCAGGTCTTCGCCGCCGCCGGTGAGGAAGCCGTCCACGGCCTGGTCCGCGGTTTGCCGCGTGGTTTCCAGGTTCTGGATGGTGCTTTCCAGCATGGAGCGGAAGGCCGCCGTGCCGTCGCTCTTGCCCGCGGGGCGCGGCGGCTCGATGGCCGGAACCGAGCGGAGGGGGGAGATGGTCATGGACATGGCGGTCCTCCTTAGCGCAGCAGGTCAATCGACCGCTGGATCATGTCCTTCACCGCGCTCATGGCCGCCACGTTGGCCTGGTAGGATCGCGAGGCGCCCATCAGGTCCACCATGTCCTCGGCCGGGTTTACCTTGGGAAAGGCGACGTAGCCGTCCTTATCCGCGTCCGGGTGGCCGGGGATGTAGCGCTTCTCCGGCGGGCGGTCGTCGACCATGATCCCGGCCACCGAGACGCCGGTTCCGGCTGGTTGCAGCGAGGCGGAAAGCACCGAGCCGAAGCTCTCGCCGACGGTCTCCGACTGGAAGACCACGTCCTTGCGCCGGTAGGGACCGCCCTCCGAGGTGCGGGTGGTTTCGGCGTTGGCCAGGTTCTCCACCAGAACCTGCGCGCGCGCGCGCTGGGCGCTGAGCCCCGAGGCGCTGACGGAAAGTGCGGAAAAGAGGCTCATGTGTTCTTGCCCTCCTGGATGGCCGAGCGGAGCAGCCGAATCTGACTGCGGCTGAGCTGAGACGCGATGTTGAAGCGGATTGCGTTTTCGGCGAGCTGGCGGGCTTCCCGGTCGAGGCTGACGTTGTTGCCGTCCGACTTCACTTCCAGGCCCGCGACTTCGACGGTCTTCGGTTTCCCGCCCACGGCGGACTCGAACTCGGCCCGGAAGTCGACGTCTTGGGTCCGGTAGTTGGGAGTGTCGGCGTTGGCGATGTTGCTGGCGACCACCCTCTGCCGGGCGCTCAGCAGGTTCATGTAGCTTTCGAGATTGCCGGCTACGCGTTCGAACATGATACTCAGCGCATGCACGTTCGAGACCACACCGAATGGGCAATGAAATGGAGGGAGTTGGCGGTTGAGGGCGACGGAGTTAAGGCGGCGGCGGTGAGATCTCGGCGCTGGGAGGATCAGCCTTCGGTTTCCAGGCGCCGACGGCGCTCCTCCGGCCGGTTCGGGTACAACGGGCGAACCGGCAGCGCCGCCAGCGCCCGGGCGTCGTGCGCGCGCGCGGCGGCGGTGATGCGCAGCGCCCACTGAAGCAGGCCGAGGGCTTCGCCGACCAGGGCCGGGTTGTCCGCGGCGGCCCGCAGCGTCCGCTGGAGACCGGGCAGCAAATCCATGGCGCGCTGGTAATCTCCGCTCGCCACGGCCGCGCGAAGCTCGTTGAATGCGTCGCGAACAAGGGCCTCACTTGCCATTGTTCGCTTTCTGGGCCTCGAACAGTCCGGTGACGATCAGTACCTGCTGCTCAAGAGTGGCGATCAGCGCGTCGGCCGCTGCCATCTGGCCGGCCAGCCGCTCGCGCAGAGCGTCCACCCGGTCCTGGTTGTCCGCAATGGCCTCGTCCTGCGCCGTGATCTGGCGGGTGACAGAGTCTTGGGCAAGCTGGATGCTGCTGTCGCTGGCGTCGTTGATGCGGTCCAGCACGTCGTGCGCGGTTTTGAGGAATCCCGCGCTGGTGGAGGACCCCAGGAAATCGAAGACCGCGCTCAGGTTCGCGGCGGCCGCGGCATCGAACTCCGTACCGTCCAACGAGAGTTTGCCGTACTGGTCCAGGGAGAGGCCCACATCCGCCAGTGTGCGGACGGCGCCGCTGCCGGTGGAGTAGGAGGTCAGGCTGCGCAGCGAGTTCGACAGGCTGGCCAGCAGCGGGTTGCCGTTCAGCGCGCCTTTGGCCGTTCCCCGGTGCAGGTCCATCTCGTCGATGGCGCTGTTGTACGCGGTCACGAAAGCCTGCAACGCGTCCTTCGCGGCGGAACCGGTGCGGGACACCGTGACTGTGGAAGTGCCCACCGCGCGCAGTTCCGCCGTGAGGCCAGGAGAAATCGTGACGGTCCGGCTGTCGCTGGAGATGGGGGTGGCCGGTTGGCCGTTCACCTGGTAGGTCAAAAGGGACCCGGTGGCCAGAGTCTCCAGGAGGTCGGTCGTCCCGTCGTTGAGCTGCACCGAAATCGCGCCCAGTTTCTCGGTCCGCAGCGCCAGTTTGTAGTCTGGCGCCGCCGAAGTTCCGACGTTCACCAAGGTCGCCTTCACTCCCGCCCCGGCTGCGTTGATGGCGGTGACCAGGCTCGACAGCGAGTTGGAGGCGGGCGTGATCGTGGTGGTTGCCGCATCGACCGTCAGCGTGAAAGAAGCGGCCGAACTGATGTTCTGGGTGGCCGGGCTGGAGACGGTCGGCAGGCTGGCGACGCTCATGGCGCTGGAGTAGGCGCCGATACTGAGAACCTGGATGCCGTACTCGCCTTCGAGAACCCCGCTGCCGGTGGCGGCGCGCAGGACGGTTTCGTCGGAAGCCGTGGCGGACATGGAGCTTAACCCGCCGGCCGACTCCAGGGAGGTAATCGAAGCCGAGAGCGCCGAAAAGCGCGTCTCCAGGCTGGCGAGCGCCGTGGAACGGTCGCTGAGCGCGGATTTCTGGCTCTGAAGCTGCATGAGCGGCAGCGAGGCGATCTTCACCGCCCGCTCGATCACCTGCGAAAAATCGCTGGCGAACCGGCTGGTGCCGCTGAAGATTGCGCTGCTGCCGCTCATATCAGGAACTCACCTGAGCAACTCAGTTACCAAACCGCGCTCCCGCGGGCTAGCTCCGCAGCAGGGAGAGCACGGCCTGCGGCGTGGCGTTGGCCTGCGCCAGGGCCGCCATGCCGGCCTGCTGCAACACCTGGGCCTTGGTCAGGTTGGCAGCTTCGGCCGCCACGTCCGTGTCGCGGATGCGCGACTCGGCCGCGGAGTAGTTGGAGATCTGCGACGAGGCCAGTTGGATGGCGTGCCCGAGGCCGTTTTCGGCGGTACCCACTTTGCCCTGCACGAGGGCCAGCGCGTCGACCGCGGCGTCGATTTCAACCAGCAGCGCGTCGGCGTCGGTCTTGTTCGTCAGCGCCGTGGTGGCCAGTCCGAGGGCGGTGGTGCCCGCCGCGCCGATAGCAGCGATCGTCAGATCCGGCACATTGCCGCCGATGTGGACCTCGAGGGCGCCGGTGTAGCCGGTGTTGGCAGCCCCGAGGTTGATGTTGTTCGCCTGCCGGTCGATTTCCGTCCGAAGGGCCCCGTATTCGTCCGCCAGACTGGCGTAGCTGCCCGTGAAGGTGTCCGAGGCGCCTTCGGTGGCCAGGGTCTTCAGCCGGTCCAGCATCTTGGAGATGTTGTTCAGGCCGCCGTCGATGATCTGGAGCGCGCTGATGGCGTCGTTGGCGTTGCGCACGCCCTGGGTCAGCTCGGCGACGTCGTTGCGGAAGCGGTTGGCCGCGGCCAGGCCGGCCGCGTCGTCGCCCGACTGGTTGATGCGATAGCCGGAGGTCAGCCGGCGGATCGTCTGGCTCTGGAATTCGCCGCTCACCCGCAGGTTGTCCTGGGCGAAAATAGAAACTGCGTTGGTTTGAATCGAGATCATGGTTCCATCCTTTCGAGATTGCCGCCGGCCTCTTACCGGCGCCGCCGGCTGTCTGCCGGCAAGGGTAATGTCGGGGTTTCGGAAGGAACTTAGAGATTCGGCCGAAAAAAATCTTTCAGCCGGTCAGAGGGGCAGGCCGGCCACTTGCCGGGCGCGGCTGTGCAGAGGTTTGTCCTCGTACATGGCCTCGTCGGCGCGCGCCAGCAGGGCGGCCAGAGTTTCGCCTGGATTCCAGGCGGCTAGGCCGACGGCCGCGCGCACGCGCGTCTGAATCGCCGTGCCGCCAACCTCAATGGTGTAGTCGCCGAACACCCACTCGCGCAGGCGCTCGATGCGGGTGCGGGCGGCTTCCAGCCCGCAGTCCACCACCGCGATGAACTCGTCGCCGCCCCAGCGGCCCACCACGTCGGTGGAGCGGAAGAACGACTGCAACTGGGTCGCGAACTGCTTCAGGACCTCGTCGCCGGCCAGGTGGCCGTGACGGTCGTTGATCTGCTTGAAGCCGTTCAGGTCGAAAAAGACCAGGCAGAATCTCCGCGCCTGCGAGATGCGAAGCTCGATCTGCCGCTCCACGGCGCGGCGGCTGGAAACTCCCGTTAACAGGTCCTGCGACGCCTGCCGCTCGGTCTCCTCGAGCCGGCTCTGGTAGGCCGACAGCTCGGCGCGCAGCCGGGCTACCGATTCCTCGCCGTCCTGCTTCATCCGCTCGACACAGGTCTTCAGCTCGGTGCTGCTTCGGCTCAGGGCCTGCCGGATCTTGGTCAGGTCGTCCAGACCGGCGATCGAGTCCAGGCCTCCCCGCAACTCGCTCAGGCGGCCGGCGTAGCGCTGGTCCCGTTCGCTGACGCCCTGAGTTGTATTTGCCACCAGCAGCATGAGCTCTTTGACCTCCGCGCCCTTGTCTTTGAAATAGGCGCACGCGGTGGCGCTCCAGCGCTGGAGTTCGGTTTCAGCCTGTCGCTTGGTTTCGACGATGGCGCCCGGCGCAGCCTCGGCCGCAACCTGCGTCCGCAAACCTTCCAGACGCTGCCGCAGGTCGTGGCCAATCTGAGGCATCGCCTCGCCGCAGGATTCACCCGTCGCGCCCAGCAAGGAGCGATAGGCGTCCAGAGTGGCGTGCAGCAGGTCCTCCAACTGCACCTGCATATGTTGCCTCAGGGAGATCACTTGCCAACTATCGTCAGTAAGTCCGCGCAGGTGCATAGGTGAAACGCCGTAGCGGGTGAATCTCCAGGGAAAGTAAACTCCGCATCGGCTGAGCTTCACTCGCACCGCAGAGCGAGGATAGGATCGATCTTCGCCGCTCGGCGCGCGGGCAGGTAGCCGGCCAGGCCGGCCGCGGCCGCCAGAAGCAGGCTCGTGCCGAGGAAGGTCGGCGGGTCGGTGGCGGCGACGCCGTACAACAGGCCGGCCACCAGCCGGGCGAGGAAAAGCGCGGCGATCAGCCCGGCGCCGATGCCCGCCAGCGCCAGCCACAGCACTCGCCGCAGCACCAGCGTGACGACGTCGCCGGCGCGGGCGCCGAGCGCGATCCGCAAGCCGATTTCGCGCGTTCGCCGGGCGACCGCGAAGGAGGTCACGCCGTAGATCCCGATCGCCGCCAGCGCCAGCGCCAGCGCGCCCAACGCGCCCAGCAGCGTGGCCGTCAGCCGCTCTTGCGAGAGGCTGTTGTCGCGGTGCGTCTTCAGAGTTCGCACTTCGGTCAGCGGCACTTCCGGGTCCAGCGACCGCACCACTTGCCGGATGGCGGCCACGCAGCGGGCCGCTTCGCCGCCGCAGCGCACTTCCAGGTTCATGGTCTTCCTGGGATGCTGGGCGAGCGGCGCGTAGAAGCACGGCTTCACGGGGTCCCGCACATTTCGGAACTTCCCGTCGCGCACGAGGCCCGCGATTTCGACCACGCTTTCGCCGCGCCCCAGGAGGCGAAACCGCCGGCCGATGGCGTTCTCGCCGGGCCAGCACCGGCGCGCCATCTCTTCGTTCACCACCGCCACGGGCGGCGCGCCGGCGCGGTCGCGGTCCGTGAACTCGCGGCCGCCGAGCAGGGGCAGACCCACGGTTTCGAAGTACCCCGGCGACACGACGTTGTAGTCCACCTGTGCGCGCTCCGCGCCGGGCGCGCCGGCCACGATGTCCGTGCCGCCGCGCATGCCGCTCAGCGGCACGATGAAGACCAGAGCCGCGCGTTCGACGCCCGGCAAAGCGCGGATGCGCTCGATCAGTTGCGTGTAGAAGACGGTGGCGCGGGCATCGTCGTATCGCTGGCTGGCCAGGTCCAAGCCGGCCAGCAGCACGTTGCCGGCATCCACCGTGACATCGGCGGCCGAGGCGTTGTGCAGCGTGCGCACAAACAGGCCGGCGCCCAGGAGCAGGAGCAGCGAGACAGCCACTTGCGCCGCCACCAGCACGTCCCGCGGCAAGCCGTCGCGCGACGAGGATCCCGCGCCCGCGCTGTCCGATTTGAGCGCCGGCGCCAGGTCCACGCGCACGGCGCGAAATGCCGGCAGGACGCCGAAAAGCACGCCGGCGATAAGCGTCGCCAGAAACGCGAACGCCAGCACCCGGCCGTCGAAGCCGGTGTCCAGCGCCAGCGGAATGCGGAAGGGGCGATGGAAACTCGCCAGGTACGCCGAACTCCAGTGCGCCACCACCAGGCCGGCCGCCCCGCCCAGCGCGGCCAGCAGAAGGCTTTCGGTCAGCAACTGGCGCACCAGTCGCGCGCGCCCCGCGCCCAGCGACAGCCGGACGGCGATCTCCCGCCGCCGTTTCGATCCTCGCGCCAGAAGCAGGTTCGCGACGTTAAAACACGCAATCAGCAGCACCAGCCCGACGGCGCCGGCCAGTGTCGCCAGGTAACGCAGGATGGAACCGCGATGAGCGGGCCAGAAGCGCGCCTGCTGCGCCGGGAACAAGATGGCGTTGAACTGCCAGCGCTCCCGAAACGCCTGCCGCCGGAGCGGTGCGGCTCGCGCCGAAAGCACCGCCAGCGCGGCCTGCGCCTGCTCGAACGAAACTCCCGGCTTCAGACGCCCGGCCACCAGAAACGACTGCATGCCCCACATGTTCAGGACGTCCAGCTCGGCGAAGGCCGGGACCGCCAGCTTGTACGCCGTGGCCGGAACCCATAGGTCCGGGGGTTCGAGCCAGTCCATCACCAGCCCGCGGAAATTGCGCGGCGCCACGCCAATGATCGTGAAGGCGTGGCCTCCGATGGAGACGCTCCGGCCCGCCACGCCTGGGTCGCCTCCGAAGCGGTTGCGCCACGCATCGCAGCTCAGCACCGCCACCGGTTCCGCTTCTTGCGCGGTGTAGAAGCGGCCCAGGACCGGCCGCAGGCCCAGGGTCTGAAAGTAGCCGCCGCTGGTCAGCTCGCCCGGTACTCGCTCGGCGGCGCCAGCGGTGCGCAGCATCATGGGCACGCGCAGGTAGGCCAGCATCCCAGAGAAAACATCGTTGTGCCGCCGGTAGAACTCGAAATCGGGATAGGAACTGCTGCTGAGGCCCGCGCCGGGCCGCTCGTGATAAACCGAGACCAACTGTTCGGAATGCGGAACCGGCAGCGGCCGCAGCAGGATCGCATTGATGAAGCTGAAAATCGACGTGTTCACGCCGATGCCCAAGGCCAGCGAGAGCACCGCGGCGAGGGTGAAGCCGGGGCTCGCACGCAGCGCGCGCACGGCGTATCGCAAGTCTTGCCAGAGCTCGTCGAGCCGGCGCATGGCGCTCGCGGAATCAGGCCAGCAGTTCCTGCGCGCGCATGAGCTGCCGCCGAACCTGGACGCCGTTCGGGCACTCGACCGAGCAGGACGGGCAGTCGCCGCAACGCGGGCGGCGCGCCTCGGCCGGCAGCTCGAGGTATCTCTCGCGGGCCAAGGCGAACTCGCGGTAACCGTCGGCGTAGCTCAGCACGCGCAGCATGTCGGAGACCGGCACGCCTTTGTCACAGACGCCGCTACAAGCGCCGCACATGCGGCAGTAAACGGGAGCGATGGCGGACAGTTGGGCCGAAAGGAGTTTTTCGTCCCGGGGCGTGTAGCGCTCGGTCATGGCGCGGTAGTTCTCGTCCAACTGGTCGAAGTCGGTCATGCAGACGATGGCGGTATCCACGGACTCGTTCTTCAAAGCCCACTTGAGGGCCGCCAGCATCGCGCCTTCCTGCTTCAGCGTGCCGGTGAGGGCTTCGGGGTTTTTCCCGTACAGCCGGTCCCCGCGCTGGATGCGGCTGTAGCCGCCGGCCAGCACCTTCATAGCGACCACACCCATCCCGGCCTTGCGCGCGGTCTGGATGGCGCTGGTCACCTCCGGCCGCATGGTGAAGTTGTAGGCCACCAGGGCCACGTCGGTCTGGCCGCGTTTGAGCAGGTGGGGCAGCATGTCCTGCATGTTGAAATGCGTCGTGACGCCGGCGAAGCGGATCTTGCCGGCCTTCTTGGCGCTGCGCTGGGCTTCCAGCAGGTCGTCGGTGAGTTCCTCCGGCGTGCTCTTGCTGTGCAGATACCAGATGTCGAGGTAGTCGGTGTTCAGCTCGCGCAGGCTGGTGTCCAGGTCCGCCAGAGCTTCCTGCCGGGTCTTGCCCAGGCTCTTGCTGGAGATGATCACTTGCTTGCGCTTGGCCTTCAGAGCGGCGCCGACCATGCGCTCGTTATTGCCGTTCTGGTAGGCGCGCGCGGTGTCGAAGTAGTTGATGCCCAGGTCGGCCGCGCGCTCGATGACGGCGGCGTCGGACGTCGTCATGCAGCCGAAGCCGAGCGAGGAGACTTTCCAGCCCGTCTTGCCGAAGGCGCGCAGGCTGGGTCTGGGACTGGGGACCTGGGTCGCCACGGCGGCGGCCAGAAAATCGCGGCGAGAGGATGCGGTTTCCACGCTCCAATTATCGCAATCTGTAGGCGAATTCGCCCGCCCGGGTTTCCAGCGCGACGGCTCCGGCTTCGTCCTTGAGCGGGAAGCGGCGCAAAACGGCGCCGTTCTCGTCCAGCGCTTCGGCCCCGGCGGCGCGCGCGAGCTTCCACGGCAATTCGTTCCAGCGCAGGCGCACAGAAAAGGCGGGGCTCGCGGGCAGTGGCGTCAGTTGCAGCGCGCCACCTTCCACACTGAGACGAAACGCGCCGTCGGTGGAGACCGGGCCGAGCGTAACGGAGGCGCCGCGTGCGTTCACGTAATAAAGCTCGGGAGTGCGCGCCCATTCGACCACGCCGCCCGCCAGGCGCTCGATGGCGGCTTCCACGGCGCCGGCGCGCGCGTAGAATCCGTATTCGGGCAGGGTGTGGCCGCCCGCGCTCCAGTCGGTGCGGCCGCGGTTGACCCAAACCGTTCCGCCGCCGCTCCAGGCGACCTGCTGGCGATGCAGGTCGCCGGCGGCGAAAGCGAAGCCCTCTATGCGCTTCAGCGCCAGCGCGCGCATCAGGCCGTGCAGCAGCCAGTACTTGCGCACCACTCCGGGGCTGAAC
>JACQZT010000457.1 GCA_016213755.1 Acidobacteriota bacterium
GCGCCCAGATCGAAGAGACCCCGCGCGACTACGACCGCGAGAACCTGCAAGAGCGGCTGGCCAAACGGGCCGGCGGCGTGGCGGTAATCAAGGTCGGCGCGGCGACCGAGACCGAGATGAAGGAAAAGAAAGCTCGCGTCGAGGATGCCCTGCATGCCACTCGCGCCGCGGTCGAGGAAGGCATCGTTCCGGGCGGCGGCGTGGTCCTGCTGCGCGCCGCGGCCAAGCTGAAGGGCCTGAAGGTGGCCGGCGACGAGCAGATCGGCGTCGACATCGTCAAGCGCGCCTGCGAAGAGCCCCTGCGCCAGATCGTCGGCAACGCCGGCTTCGAGGGCGCCATCGTGGTGGAGAAGGTCCGCAATAGCGACAGCGCGGAGTTCGGCTTCAACGCCGCCACCGAGACCTACGAAGACCTGGTGGCGGCCGGCGTCATCGACCCCACCAAGGTGGCTCGTACGGCGCTGCAGAACGCCGCTTCGATCGCCGCCCTGATGCTCACCACCGAAGCCCTGGTGGCCGAGATCCCCGAGAAGAAGCCCCCCATGCCCGGCGGCCCCGGCGGCCACGACCACGGCATGGACTACTAAGCCCCAGCCCCAGGCGCTAAAACCGCAACGGCCCGCTCCCGGAACCCCGGGGCGGGCCGTTTCCGCTTTGTCTTGACAGGTGCGGCGTGGTGTGATGTGGTGGAACTGCGCCAACGGAGGTGGTTGGCGCAGAGGAGGATGTGGCATGCCCGTTGAAAAGCTGCAAAAACACGAGTTGTTCGGGCTGCTGAGCCAGAAGGAGATCGAAAGGCTCAGCGCCTCATCAGGGGTAGCGAAACTCAAAGAGGGCGAGAGAGTCTACTCGGAGGGGCTTCCAGCAAGTCACGTCTTTGTGCTCCTCAGGGGGAGGGTGGAGCTGAAGAGACCCACTAAAGGAGGCCTGAGCTTGCTGGTGGACGACCTCCTCGAGGGAAGCGTCTTCGGCGTCTCCTCCCTGACGGGGACGGAGCGCTATCTCCTGAACGCCGAGTGCGTGGAGGACTCGGAGGTGCTGAAGGTGGAGGGCCGTGTCCTGCGCCAGATCCTGGACCAGAACCCTGCCGTGGGCTACATCATTCAAAGGCGGATCTCCCAGATCTTCTTCAAGCGTTACGTGGATGCGATGGAGAGGCTCCAGACCGTCGCGCAGGCGATCCCGTTGGGGCGCGCATAGCGGAGTTGGCGCCGTAAACCTCTGTTCGCGGCGGGACGGAAGTGAGCTACCCGCCACTTTCGGAGAGCGGGACACGCACATCGCCCCCAAGCGCCGGTGAAGCGGGCGCTTTGAGATTCCGAGGAACAAAGGGCCGCCAAGCTGCGGAATGCCAGCAGCGTGTCCTTGCCCGACGAGAGGCGAAGTAGAGGAAGCCAAGGCGGACAACAACACGCGACTCCCGGACCCCAGTCGAGTGCGGATCTTGTCGCGCTCGCAGCTCGGTTGACCGCCATACTCCAGTGGCGTAGAATGCCAGTGTGGCCGCCAGGCTGCTGTTCGACTGGGACGAGGCGAACATAGGTCACATTGCCCGTCACGGTATTGCGCAGGAAGAGGCGGAGGAAGTCATTCAGGCTGCCGAGGTCGTTGGCGAAAGCGCTCGGCTGGGGGAATCGAGGACGGTCGTTATCGGAGAGACCGCAAGCGGCAGAACGCTGGTCGTTGTCTTCACGACACGCTTAGACAGGATTCGTGTGGTGACGGCCTATCCGGCGAATCGAAGCCAGCGCGCCCGGTACCGGAAGCGGAGGAGATAGCCCGTGGCGAAATCCAAGCCCAAACACTGGTCCGAGTGCGGGACCGAAGCCGAAGAGGCCCGTTGGTGGGACGAACATCCGGAATATGTCGCGGCGCTGATGGACCAGGCGGCTGCCGGGAAGACCCTGAAGCGCACTCACAAGGCCATTGCCGCGGTCGATTCCGCGCCGCGCATTCCGCTCAAGGTAGATGTCAAGTCCATCCGCTCCCGCACGGGCCTTTCGCAAGCCGGGTTCGCCTTGCGCTACGGTTTCAGTTCCCGCTCACTCCAACAGTGGGAACAGGGCCGGCGACAGCCCGGCAAAGCCGCGCGGGCGTATCTAACCGTGATCGCCCGGGCCTCCGACGTGGTCCGAGAGGCGCTGGCGGGGTGAACCGAAACACACCACCAATCGGTTTCTGATATACTGACCGGCCATCACCAGGAGGTGCTGGGATGAAGGCTGTCAGGATAATCGTTTTCTTGCTGCTGGCTTCTTTCGCTGCGCTGGCGCAAAGCGAGCGCGGTAACATTTCCGGAATCGTCACCGACCCGACCGGGGCCGGCGTCGGCTCGGCCGAGCTTTCGGTCGTCAACCGCGATACCAACGCGACGATGAAGGCGGCCACCACGGCGACCGGCGAATACAACATCCCCAACCTGCTGCCCGGCGTGTACCGGCTCGAGGTCACGGCCGGGGGATTCAAGCGCTCGGTGCAGCAGAGCATCGTGGTGTCGGCGGCCACCACCGTGCGTGCGGACGTGCAACTGCAACTGGGGCAGGTGAGCGAATCCATCGAGGTCACCGCCGCCGCGGCGACCATACAGACCGACGACGCCAAGGTCTCCACGCAGGTGGAGAACAAGCTGGTGGACGAGTTGCCGCTGGTGGTGGCGGGCGCCATGCGCAGCCCGTTCAACCTGGTGGCGGTGGCGGCCGAAGCCCGCGGCGACGGCCAGCGTTTGTCGCTGGGCGGCGGGCAGGTGGCCTCCTGGGACGCCACGCTCGACGGTCACAGCGTGGGCACCAACCGCTCGTCCGACACGGCCGAGGCGGCGCTGAACACGCCCTCGGTCGAGTCCCTCACCGAGTTCACCGTGGACACCGGCGGCTTCAAAGCCGAATACGGGCAGGCGGGCGGCGGCATCATGACCTTCGCCTCCAAGTCCGGCACCAACCGTTTCCGCGGCTCGGTGTACGACTTCCTGCGCAACGACGCCCTGGACTCGCGCGGGTTCTTCCCCGCCAAGCGGTCGGTCTATCGCCAGAACGATTTCGGCTTCCTGGCGTCCGGGCCGGTGTGGATTCCGAAGCTCTACGACGGGCGCAACAAGACCTTCTTCGCCGTCTCGTTCGAAGGCTTCCGCAACCGCGTGGGCGCCAACGACGCCATCCTCTCGGTGCCCGCGCCGGAAATGTACGGCGGCGATTTCAGCAACTGGGTGGACCAGAACAACCGCCGCATCGCCGTTTACGATCCCGGTACCACGCGCGCCAACCCCAGCGGTTCCGGCTCGATTCGCGACGCCTTTCCGAACAACCAGATCCCCGCCAATCGTTTCTCGACCACCGCCAGCGCCATCGCCGGCTTCGGCAAGAACGTGCGGCCCAACCGCGGCTTCGCCGTGGGAACCAGCGGCTACGTGCGCCAGAACTACATTGTCACCGGCGGCACCGAAATCACTCCCACCGACAAGTGGAGCGTCAAAGGCGACCAGATTCTGGGCGACAAGCACCGCGTCAGCTTCCTTTGGAACACCACCGCGTTCCGGCGCAAGCCGGGCGCCGGAGGTCCTCCCGGATTGCCCGAGCCTTTGTGGAGCGGCGCGCTCCAGGCCTGGGACACGGAGGCCTATCGGTTCACCCACGACTGGACCCTCTCGGCGCGCATGGTCAATCACCTTTCCTACGCGCGGAACTCGTTCATCAAGAACAGCTACTCGGCTAATGTGGACAAGGACTGGAAGAGTAAGGTCTGCATGAAGAACGTGGTGGACTGCAACCAGAACTTCCCCACCATCAACTTCACCGAGTACTCCACCTGGGGCTCGGCTTCCTACAACGGCACGGAGCAGCCGGGCTGGGGCCTCAAGGAAGACCTGAGCTACATTCGCGGCGCGCACACCCTCAAGTTCGGCTTCCAGCACCAGAACCAGAACGCCGACGGATTCGGGCAGCAGGACATCGCCGGCCGCGCGGATTTCAACTTCCTCAGCACCAGCGTGCCGGGGCAGACCTCGTTCCCGGCCAGCGGCGGCAGCTCCTTCGCGTCGTTCTTGTTGGGCGAGGCCTACCTGGGCCGCACCGAGACCATCCGGGCCATCACGCAGAAGTATCGATACTTCGGCTTTTACGCTCAGGACGACTGGCGCCTGACCCGCCGGCTGACGCTGAACCTGGGCCTGCGCTACGACTTCACCCTGCCGCCGACCAACAAGAAAGACGAGTATTCGGACCTCAACCCCACGCGCCCCAATCCGGGCGCCGACGGCTACCTGGGCGCGCTGTGGTTCGCCGGTTTCGGTCCCGGCCGCGAGAACACCCGCAGCCTGGTGCCGGGCTGGTACAAGGGGTTTGGGCCGCGTTTCGGCCTGGCCTACACGCCGGACAACAAGACCACCTTCCGCGCCGCTTTCGGGCGCTCCTTCGCGCGCGTGACCGCGGTGCAGGGCAGCGGCCACTTCGCCGGCTTCATCGGGCAGTACGTGTTCCAGAACACGTCCCAGGGGGTCCAGCCGACGTTCAAGTTCGACCAGGGTTTGCCGGCGTATCAACTGCCGCCCTCGATCAACCCGGCTTTCTCCAACGGAAACGACGTCGACTGGTGGCAGGGCCGGGAAGCCACCCGCGCTCCGGAGAACCTGTTCTGGACCTTCACCATGCAGCGGCAGGTGGCGGCCAATACGGTGCTCGAGGTGGGATACAACGCCAGCGTCGGTGCGCACCTGCAAACCGGTTTGCTGAACTTCAACCAGGTGCCCACGGCCATCTACAACAGCCTGGTAGCGAGGCTGGGCGGCGCGCAGGCTTCCAGCATTCTGCGCGGGGATATCGCCGCCGCGGCCGCGGTTAACGCCGGCATCAAGGCGCCCTACCCGAGTTTCCTCAACCAGCGCACGCGCACGGTGAACCAGGCGCTGCGGCCGTTTCCGCAGTACGCGACCATCTCCACCGGAGTGCAGAACGGCGACAAGAGCGGCCATTCGGCATACCATGCGTTCATCCTGAAGGCCGACCGCCACTTGACGCAGGGGCTCACCTTCCAGTGGAACTACGTGTTTTCGAAACTGATTACGGATTCGGACACCTATTTCGCCAACAGCGCGTCGGCCATGGATCACTACAACCGGGGGCTGGAGAAGTCCATCGGGCAGTTCGATCAGACCCACGCACTGAAGTTCTCGACGCTGTACAGCCTGCCCTTCGGCAAGGGGCAGAAGTGGCTCACCGGGGGAATCCTGAACCAGCTCGCCGGCGGCTGGCGGCTGTCGGCCATTCAGATCTATTCGAGCGGCTTCCCGATCGCCCTGGGGCGCAACAATCCCCTGCCGATTTTCAACGGCGTAACACGTCCGCTGGTGGACACCTTCGAAGGGTGGCGCGCGCCGGTCGGCGGCGACAAGTTCGATCCCAACCGGGACCGCTTCCTGAAGCCGGCCAGCCAGTTCCCGGCCCAGCCGGCCTACGACTTCGGCAACGCCACGCGCTACAACCCGAAAGTGCGGGCCTTCTGGAACAGGAACGAGAACATCAGCCTGGCCAAGACCTTCCGCATCACCGAGAGCGTGCGCCTGGACTTGCGCGGCGAGGCCTTCAACCTGCTGAACCGCGCCATCTTCGGCACCGGCAGCACGAGCCTGAACGCCGGCAACTTCGGCCTGGTGACCAACCAGTCCAACGATCCGCGGCAGATGCAGGTGGCGCTGAAGCTTTACTGGTAGCGCCTGTTATATAATTCGGTCAACTTTGCAGTTGGGGGTGAGCAGCATGCGCACGGACAGGAAGTTCGCCGCCCGTTTCATTCTCGGAGCGCTGGTTTTTTGCTGTTGTGCTTCGGGACAAACCACGTTCGCAACCATCACCGGCGTGGTGACCGACCCGAACGGCGCGGTGGTGCCGGGTGTGGCCATCACCGCGACGCACGCGCGCAGCAACTATGTGTACACGGCCAAGTCCAACGAGGTCGGCAACTACACGCTGCCGCAACTGCTGGAGGGCGGCTACGTCGTGCGCGCTAAAATCGCGGGTTTCAAGGAATCCGTGGTGCGCGACGTGCAACTGGTCGCGCAGGATTTGCGCCGCATCGACCTGCGGCTGGAGATCGGCTCGCTGGAAGCCACCATCGAGGTGACCGCCGGGGCGACGCTGATCGAAACCGAGACCGCGCGCATCAGCGATTCGCGCAGCGCCCAGGCGCTGAAGACGCTGCCACTGAACACGCGCGGGCTGTGGGATTTCCTGGGGCTCACGCCGGGCATCGTGCAAGCCGGCGCGGGCTCCTCGACGCGCCGCTTCGCCGGCAGCCGGGCCAACCAGTCCGACGCCTCCGTCGACGGCGTGAGCTCGAGCAACCTGAACGACGGCACGCAGATCAGCCCGCTGGTGAGCTACATCGAGAGTTTCCAGGAGATGCGCGTGGACATGGCCAACAACACGGCCGAGTTCGGCGCCATCGGCCAGGTGACGATCATTTCCAAGTCGGGCTCCAACGAGCTGCACGGCAGCGCGTTCGACTACTACAGCACCCCCTGGTTCCGGGCGCGCAATCCCTTCGCGCAGGCGCGGGGCACGGGCATCAGTCACTCGCCCGGGTTTTCGGTGGGCGGTCCGGCGTACCTGCCGAAGGTGTATGACGGGCGCAACAAGAGTTTCTTCTTCTCTTCTTTCGAGACTTCGCGCGGCAGCGCCGTCCGGGATCTGCTGAATCCAACGGTGCCGCTGGCGCCTTGGCGCGCGGGCGATTTCTCGGCGCTTTCGACGGTAGTGCGGGATCCCTCTGCCCGCAACGCTCCCTTCGCCGGCAACCGGATTCCGGCCGCGCGCCTGAATCCGGTTTCGCTCAAGGTCCAGGAGCGGTTCTACCCCCTGCCCAATTACGGCGACACGAGCGTGCTCCAGAGTCAGAACTACCGGGAGCAGGTATCCCGCCCGCGCGATCCGTCCACGTACTTTACGGTGCGCGGCGATCACCGTTTCTCGGACAAGGCCTTCGTCTTCGGCCGCTACACCTGGAACCGTTCGCACAGCCGCGGCTTCGAGGGCAATCTCCCCGCCATCGGCCAGCGCTGGCAAACGCGCGACACGCGCAACGCGACCCTCTCTTACACGCAGAGCATCCGGCCGACGCTGATCAACGAGCTCCGCTGGGGCCGCACCTTCAACGACAACCCCCGGCACGGCCCGCTGATGGGCAAGCAGATCGTGCAGGAGCTCGGACTGACGGGCCTGGTGGACAACCTGCCGGACATTAACGGCCTTCCCGCCTTCAGTTTCAGCGGCATTGGGCTGACCGGCATCTCACAGCAGGTATGGCGTCATCCCGGGTTCCTGAACCTCGTGTACCAGGTGCAGGATCATGTGAGCTGGTTCCGGGGCCGCCACAGCGCCAAGGTGGGCGTCACCCTGACGCGGGTGGACCTGTCGGACAACAACATGCCCGGCGCGCTGTTCGGTTCGGCCTCCTTTTCCAACCGCTTCGCCGGCCACCCCTACGCCGATTTCCTGCTGGGCATTCCCACCACCTCCTCGCGGGCCGCTCCGAGCATCCTTTACACACGCCGGCGCTGGGCTTACGATTTCTTCGCCACCGACGACTTCAAGCTGAATTCGCGGCTGACTCTGAACCTCGGCGTGCGCTACGAGGTGCATCCCTCGTGGACCGATGTGGCGGGCGGCCGCCTTTCGGTCTTCGACATCGGCTCGGGCAAAATCGTGGTGCCGGACGGCTCTCTCAACAAGGTAAGCCCGCTGATGCCGCGGGGCTATGTGGAGGTGGTCGAAGCCAGCCAGGCCGGTTTGCCCGGAAGCACGCTCCTGAAAACCGACCGGAACAACTTCGTGCCGCGCATTGGAGTGGCTTACCGGCCCTGGGGCAACAACACGGTGTTCCGCGCCGGATACGGACTGTTCTTCGACGTGGTCGCCGAGAACACCAGCACCGGCGGCGCCCCGTTTGTGATCAACGAACCCAGCTTCACCAACCCGGCCGACGCTCCGGCCGTGATTCTCCCGCGCATGTTCCCCGCCAGCGTGGGCGGCCCGTCCACCATCAGCCTGCCCTCGGCCGTGCGGCCGGACATCCGCACTCCGTACAGCATGCAGTACAACCTGACCATCGAGCATCAGCGCTGGGACACCGGGTTCCGGCTTTCTTACATCGGCACCAACACGCGGCAGGGAGAGTGGCGTTACAACATCAACCAGCCGCTGGCCGACACGCGC
>JACQZT010000458.1 GCA_016213755.1 Acidobacteriota bacterium
GTCGAGAACATGAACCTGACAGGGAACCTGCAAAAGGCCCTTCGCCTGGGCGCGGTGTTCGTTGGAGACCGTGTCGTTGGTGTTGGGGGGTGTAACGGGTCACGATTTTCCCGCCCGTAGCGAGCGGTTTTTCTCAAATTGATTCCCCGCCGGTCGGCCAGGATTGTGCACGGGCGCCGGAGCCGAAACTGACCCGCCTGCGGGATCGCTTGCCCGACGCCCCCTTATCCCACCGATCTCCACTCCGACACAGTCTTCCTGGGTAGGATCGAGAGAGGCGGGAGATCCCTCCACGGTGAATGAACCAAAGCGATCTCCCGCTCGAGAACAAACCTTGGGAGTTGGCCCTCCCCAAGGCATACCCTATGCAAATCCTACACCCATTCGCCGGCTCCGTCCAACAGTACAACGAACAGCTTTCCGATCCCGATCGTCACCGGCCTCGGCACTGCCCGCAGTGCCAGGCCCAACATCCGCTCACTGGCCACGGCTTCTACCCCCGCACGCTCACCGGCGCAGCCTTTGACGGTGTCATCCGCGTGCGCCGCTACCTGTGCCAGTCCTGCCAGCGCACCGTCTCGCTGTTGCCCGAGTTTGTCTTACCCTATCTGCGATCCGGCGTCGAGGTGATCGCGCGGTTTCTCCTCGCCCGTCTGCTCCACGGCCCCAGGCTCCAAGCCGCTGCCGCCAAAGCCGCGATGCCCTATCAGCGCGGCCAGTTCTGGATTCGCCGCTTTCGGCGAAAAGCGGAAGCGCTGTGCCCCGCGCTGGCGGCCTTGACCCCGCCCCCGCCCGCGCGGGACTTCATCCACCGCGCCCTTCAGATGCTGGAATCCGCCGGCTGGATCGCCGCCCACCGCTTCCTGTTCGGCCACCTGCGCTACCACCTGCTGGGCTGGCCCCGTCGTCTGGCTCCCGACGGCCGCCGCGCCACGCTCTCTCCGGCTGGAGCACCTGCTTGAGGGTCCCCACACACCATTTGTCTGGAATCGGGACCGCCTCCCCTTTACGCTTTGGGGTGGGAGAAAAAACACCCGATGGATGACAAAGCCGAAAAAATCGCCCTGTTCCGGTACGGGCTCATCGCGCCGCTGGTGCTGGAAACACTGCCCCACGGTGAACGGGGCGCCCTCTGGGCCCGGCGCGCCCAAGAGATCGCTGCCCGTCACTACGACATGCCCTATTCCGGCCGCCGCTCGCTGTCGGTGGACACGCTGCTGGAATGGGCCCTGCGCTATCGCCAAGGCGGTTTCACCGCCCTGGCCCCCAAGCCACGGCAGGACCGCGGGCAGGCGCGCGCCGTCTCGCCGGAAACCGCCGCTCTGATTGAACGGCTCAAGCGCGAGAACCCGCACCGCACCGGCACCGCTCTGCTGCGCGAGCTGGCGCTCAGCCGCGAGCCGGGCCCAGGGGGCACCCCAGGGGGCACCCCGGCCGGCCTGTCCGCCTCCACGCTGTACCGGTTCCTGCGCGCCCGCGGCCTCACTGAACGCCAACTGCTGCTGGCCCCAACCACGGCCCACAAAAAGTACGAAGCCCAGTTCGCCAATCAGATCTGGCAGTCCGACATGCTGTTCGGCCCCTGGGTCCAGCGGCCCGGCGGAGGGAAGATGCAGGTCTTCCTCCAGGCCACCCTCGATGACGCCAGCCGGCTCATTCCCCACGCCCAGTTCTATCCCAACCCGGGGCTGGACTCCTTCCTCGACTGCCTGCGCCAGGCCGTGGCCGCGCGCGGCCTGCCCACCCGCCTGTATATGGACAACGCCAAGATCTATCGCTCGCCGGGGGCGCCCTTTGGGCCCGGCGCGCATCGCCGCTTCGATCGGCATCCTCATCGTTCACACGCCGCCCTATCAGCCCGAGGGGGGCGCCCTCTGGGCCCGGCAAGATCGAGCGCTGGTTCCGCTCCGTGCGCCAGCAATTTCTGGCCAACCTCGACCCCCAAAACCTGCTGTCACTGGAGCAGTTAAACGAGCGGTTGTGGCACTGGATCGATACCGTCTATCACCGCA
>JACQZT010000455.1 GCA_016213755.1 Acidobacteriota bacterium
CAGGGGCTCTTTGCGATCCGCGTGCCCCACGGCTTGCGCCAGCCAGTCCATATAGGCCGCGAGGCGTTTCTCCTGTGGTGCTGGCGCCGGATTTTGCGCAGCCACGGAAACATTCTAGCACGGTTTTGTTGTTTATGACACGGTAGAAGTAAGGGAGCGGACCTTACGGTCGTGGTGCCAGGCACTCTCAAGAGTGTACTGTCCCGGGTTTTCCGTGGCCCTATTCGCCCCACTTCGGCAGCAGGTGTTTCTGGATCTTTCCCAGCGCGGTTCGGGGCAGTTTCTCGACGCTGACGAACGCCCGCGGGATCTTGAAGGACGCCAGATTCTCCCGGCAGCGCGCCTCGAGGATGGCCGGGTCGAAAGGCCGCCGCGGAACGATGTAAGCGACCGGAACCTCGCCCCGCAGCCGGTCCGGCGCGCCCACGACCGCCGCCTCGGCGACTTCCTCCTGCTCGAGCAGGAACTCCTCGATCTCGCGCGGGTAGATATTGAAGCCGCCCGAGATGATGAGGTCGCTTTTGCGGCCCAGCAGCGTGTAGTAGCCGCCGGCCGAGCGCTGGGCCATGTCGCCGGTCTTGAACCAGCCGTCGTCGAAGGCCGCGCGCGTGGCATCCTCCCGCCGCCAGTAGCCGGCGAAGACGTTGGGCCCGCGCAACTGGATCTCGCCTTCGACGATACGCACCGACACGCCCGGCAGCGGCAGCCCCACCGTGCCCGCGCGCCGCTGGCCGGCGTACGGGTTCGAGATGTTCATGAGCGTTTCGGTCATCCCGTAGCGTTCCAGAATCGTGTGGCCGAACTTGTCGCGGAACTCTTCGAGCACCTGCGCCGGCAGCGGCGCCGATCCGGAGACGAACAGCCGCATGAACCCGCCGATTTCCCGGGCCGCATCGGTCGGCAGATCGAGCAGGCGCACGTACATCGTCGGCACTCCGAAAAACAGCGTCGGCCGGAAATCGAGGAACTCCCCGGCCGCCTTGCGATGCTCGAAGCGCTCGAGCAAACGCATGCGGCATCCGCCGATCAGCCAGCAGTGCAGCCCGTTCGCCAAAGCGTGGACGTGAAACAGCGGCAGCGCCAGCAGAAACCGGTCGCCCGCGCCGATCTGCCAGCAGGCGAGCAGGTTGAGCGCGTTGGCCGCGAAGTTGTTGTGCGTCAGGATGGCGCCTTTCGACGCTCCCGTGGTGCCGGAGGTATAAACGATGGCCGCCGGGGCATCGCCGTCGAGCGCCATCTCCGGGCGTTCGGCCCGCTCGGGTGTCTGCAAGCCGGAGACCGGCCACAGCGGCACGGCGCCGGGCATCTCCTGGGCGGCGATCACCGCCTTGGGCTGGGCGTCGGTGAGGATGTGGAGGATCTCCCGCTCCCGGTACAGGATGTTGATGGGGACGAAGATCACACCCGACTTGATGCACGCCAGGTAGATGTCGATCAGTTCGAGGCAGTTCGACAGGCAGACGCACAGCCGGTCGCCGGCCTGGAGGCCGCGCTCGCGAAACAGGGCCGCCATGCGATTTCCGCGGTCGTCGATCTCGCCGAATGTAAAGGCGCGGCCGGCAAACTCCAGCGCAACCGTTTCCCGGCGTCCCTGGAACGAGAGGTCGAACAGGTGGGTCAGGTTCATGCCGGTTCTCGCATCGCCAGCGTGGCCGCGGCCGCCAGCAGCGAAAAACCGCCCAGGGTGAGGAAACTCGAGCGGAACTGCCCGGTCCAGTCGGCTAGGTGGCCCACCGCCGGGGCGCCCACCAGAATCATGAGGATGCCCACCATGTTGACCAGCCCCATCGCGGCGCCGGCCCGGCCGGGAAACAGCGCGGCCGCCCGGTTGAAGACGCCGGCGTAGGGCAGCCCGCAACCGGCGCCCAGCGCCAGAATCGCGACCAACGTCAGTGCCAGGGAGTGCCCCCAGGCGAGGGCCGCGCAGGCGGCCGCGTTCAGCAGCAGTGCGCCGCGCACCAGGGTCGTCATCCTCATCCTCCGGAGGAGCCACCCGCCCGCGGGCCGGCTCACGATACCCAGCAGCAGAACCAGCGAACCCATCAGCCCGGCCGCCTTGATCGGCATCTGAAAACCCGCCTTCAGAAGCATGGTGATCCAGGCGCCGACGACGATCACCAGCCCGAACGACGCCATTTGCACCACGCCCAGCAGCCACAGTTCGCGGCTCCGGACCATCTCGCCGAAAGTGCCCGCCGGGCGAACGATGTGCTCCGGCCGCGGCGCCGCGGCCAGCCACCAGGCCAGGACTGCCGCCGCCACCAGAGTCGAGCCGAGAAACGCGCCGCGCCATCCGAAGGCGCCCAGCAACTGCGGCACGGCGAAGATCACGAATCCCGAGCCCAGCACCACCGAACCCCCGTAGAACCCCTGGGCCACGTGCAGGTCCCGGCCGCTGAACATCGACACGATGTAGCGCGCGCCGGCCGTGAAGCAGGCGCCCGTTCCGATGCCGACGAACACCTTCCATAGAAGAAGCTGCCACCAGGCGCCGGCGAACGCGATGGCGAAGTTGCCCACCGACACCCAGGCCAGGGCCGCCGCCAGAACGCGGGCCGCGCCCAAACGGTCCGCCAGGCGCCCGCCCGGCACTTGCATGAGGGCGTGGGTCAGGAAGATGCCGGTGGTGAGCAGGCCGGCGCTCGCCTGGTTGAAACCGAATTCGCCTTGCAGCGACGGCACCATCGGCGCGTGATTGGTGTAGTTGGCCGAGAAGGCGAACCCAGCCGCGCAAACGGCGGCCAGCGCACGTTTTCCCATTCCAGTTCTCCGTATCGTGGCGGTTTCCGTGCCGGCCGGACCCGGCTCAGTAATCCGAGGTCCGCTCGTTGACCCAGACGCCGTCCACATTGAAATGCGGCCACGGGCCGCCGGCGCCCCGTCCGACGAAGCTTTCGTCCCACTTCGTGCTCGGCTCGAAGTAGCCGGGCCGGCGCAGATGCTCTTTCACCACCGGCTCGTTGAGTTCCACCCCCAGACCCGGGGCGTCCGGCACCTGCACGTAGCCCTGGTTGAGGAACGGTTGCGGCCCCGTTACCAGTTGCTGCCACCAGGAAAGGAAGTCCACTGCGTGACATTCCATCGCCACGAATGCATCCGTTTCGTCTCGCGGCATCCCCCGGAGGTGCCGTGATCCGGATGGATGAGATCGACGGCGCGATTGTCGATGAGCGCCTGAAAGCCCTCCTCCAGCCCGAAACCGTCCTCGCCCGTGAGCAGCGGCGTGCTGGTATGCGCCTTGATCTCCTTGAAGTCCTTCCAGCGCCAGAAACCGCTGGTGCCGAACAGGTCTTCCAGCCAGGAGAGGCGGTACTTCTCAAACGCTTTGGCGGCGCGAATGCCATCCGGAACCGTTCCGCACCGGAGGCTGGAGGCGTCCACGGAGAGCGGCATATCCCAGCCGATGGCGTCCCGCACGCCCGCGATCAATTCGCCTCCGTACTCCAGCCCTTTGCCGGTCGGGACGCCGTTGCCGTCCAAATTGCCAGGCTTCGCGCCAATGAAGTTGGTGGTCACATCCATCTTGAAGAAGGTGAATCCCAGCTTCCTGCGCGCCGCCATGCGTTCTCCATACTTCCTGGGGTCGGAGGTTCCGGTTGTGTCGCAATACATGCGCACCCGGTCGCGTTTCTTGTCTCCCAGCAACCGCCAGACCGGCACGCCAAAGACCTTGCCCGTAATGTCGTGCAGGGCGATATCGATGGCGCTGAAGCCGCCGCCCTGGCGTCCGGGGCCGGCGTAGGGGCGGACGCTCCGAAGAATGCCCGAGATGTCCAGCGGGTTTCTCCCCACCAGGAGGGGTTTCATGGCCAGGGCCGAATTCTCGTTCCCGCCGTCGCGCACTTCTCCCAACCCGTAGACGTCCTGATTGGTGAAGATCTTGACGATGGGGTAGTCGAAATTCGCCGCAATCCTGAGCGCCCGAATGTCGGTGATCCTCAGGTCGCCGGGTGCGGAGTACTTGTTGATTGGCCCATAGCGGACAGGCGCTCCGCCGCGTCCGCCCGGGCCGCGTCCGGCCGGCCCCTGCCCCGCGGCGGGCGCGGCGAAGATCGCACCCAAACCGCTGGCGACCGCGGCCCGGCCCACCATCGCTCGCCGGCTCACATCGTTCCCGCGAATCCGTTTCATCTGGCAGTGCTCCTTTCCTGTTTCCGTTCGCCGCCGGCTGCGTATTCCCGGTACAGATCGGCGACCCGGCCGGTCAAGGCGTCGCCGGGGTGAATTACCACGCGCCAGCGAAACTCGATCTTGCCGCCCGCGGGCAGTTTCCACTGGCTCTCTTCGAGATTCGGATCGAAGGCTTGCCGGCCGAACGGATTCAGCGCGAACAGGCCGTAATCCCGCACGTGCCAGTAGGCCGGATGGCGCGGGTTGGCCGGGTGGTCGAACATCGCCACGCCGAGCCGCTCGCCGTCCACTTCGCCCGTGTAGTCGACCCAGTCGGAACGCTTGCCCCAGGTGTTCACCATGCCGGTGAGGCCCTCCGCGTTCACGATCTTGCCACCCTTGCGCTCGGTGAAGTTCTCGGCCAGGCGGATGGCGAACGCACCCTCCTTGGTGTCCCCGAGGGTCACATCCTGGACGGCCGCGAGCGTGATGTGGAAGTCGATGATGCGCAGCTTCGGGCCGGGATAGAACGTCATATCGCGGCTCTCGGTGAGCAGCGCCTTCCCG
>JACQZT010000459.1 GCA_016213755.1 Acidobacteriota bacterium
AGCCGCACCCAGCGTGCCCAACAGACGCCCCAGCTTCCGATAGGAGGTTACTCGCAAGACCGACAACTCGGCCCGGGGAATCACACGCTCGCCCTTCGGCTGCGCCTTCCGATCCGACGTCTTCGAAACCTTCATGCGCAACCCGTCCGCCTGAACCGCGATCGCCTTCCCTTCCACTCGCGTGCCATCCGGCAGTGTGAAGGCGACTTTCTTCCTGGCGACTCTCGATTCCAACTCTTGCCACTTGAGTTCGAGTCGCAGGGGCTGGCCGGCCCAAGCCCAGCCGCACCCCACGCACACCCCGAACAGAAGCATCCGCGACCGCATGATTCCCCTCCCAAGTCCCGCGAACGCCACCACCGGCCTAAGAATACACCATGCGGCGCCCTACCAGCGGATCTGCTCGCCGCCGATGGGGACCAGGCCCAGGATGTCGCCGCGCGTGCGGTCGAATTCCACCGGCAGAAGCTGGCCGCCCCAGGGGCGCAGCACCTGCAAGCGGGGCGCCAACGCCTTCTGGTCCTTGACCCCCGCGGCGCGCAGCGCGTGTCCCACACTTCCTCCGGCCATAATGTGCACCGCCTTGCCGTTGACGAATACCCGCAGTTCGGGAGTGATCGCCATCCGCGCGGGCACCGAGATGCAGCTCGCCTCGGCCGGCCGCACGGTTTGGCAGAAGCCTTCCGGGTCGGCTTCGAATTTGCGCGCGGCCGCGCCGAGCAGGTCCGGCCGCGGCGTTGCCAGAAGCGCGATACGGCGGTCGCCCGAAACGCTCCACATGCGGAAGTAGTAGCGGGCGTAGCGCGCCGAATCCGGCAGGGAAATGACCTCCGTCACCGGCCGCCGGGCGCGGGTTACGATCCCGCCCCGGTTTTGCTCCACGCCGCGCAGGGCGATGCGCACCCCGCCCTCGCCGCGCCGCTTCACGTCGTACCAGGCGGTCTCGTAGCCGGCGATGTCGTCGAGCCCCCGGTAGACCGCCACGCCCGGCTTGAGCAGCGGCGCCACCGTGCTCAGCGCAAACTCGGGCGTCAGGTCCAGGTACCCGGTCAGGACGAAATTGCCGTAGCGGAGCTGCCAGGCGAGGTTGGAGGGCATCGCCACGTTCTCGACGATGCGTCCGGCCAGGCTCTTGAGGTCCCGCTCGGTCAGGCAGCCCGCCTTCGCCGTCCGGTCGAGGTCCTCCTGGAAGCGCTGCCACCAGCTCAGGTCGCGCAGCGGCGTCCCGGTCAGTGTCCCCGGTCCGCCGATCACTTTCACGTCCGCCGCGGGAGCCACGACATCCGGGCTAAGCGTTACCCGCGCCGTGCGCCCGCGCCAGGTGAGTTGGATTTCACTCCCGGCCAGGTCGCAGGCCCGCCCCGCCTTCGTCACCGTGCGCGCGCCGCGCAGGACTACCGCCTGGCCCCGAGGCGGCAGCGGCGGCAGGAGCACTTGCCCCTCCGTGCCAGCGCGGAAACGCCAGTTCGCGGCCGGCTTTCGGCAGGCGGCGCAACCGCCGGCGGGGAGCAGAAACGGCGCGAGTGCAAGAAGGGGCAGGAGGGATCGGAGCGTCATGCTGTCCTTTGTAGACGCCACCGGTAAGGCCCAGGTTCCGGCGCGTGTTACGCTGATGGCGAGACACCCACCTCATGAACAGAATCCTCGCCCTGGCGGTCCTGGGAACATGCGCGGCCGCTTCCTCGCCCGCGCAGATGACCCGGGAACAGAGAATCGCCGACTTCCAGCAACTGGCGTCGCTGTACGCCAAGAACTACGCGCCTTACGAGTGGAAGAAGGACGCGCTGAAGTTCGACCTGCTGGATCTCGGCCCCTGGCTCCAGCGCGCCGAGCGCTCCCGGGACGACCTGGAATTCTACGACCTCTGCATCGAGTACGTCGCAAGCCTCAACGACGCTCACGACGGCTTCTATCTCCCCTCGGCGTTCACCGCCTCGCTCGGCTTCTCGGCCGACATTTACGATGATAAAGTCCTGATCGATTCCATCAACCGCACGCTGCTGCCGCTCAAGGACTTTCCGTTCGTCGCCGGCGACGAGCTGATCGCTCTGGACGGCAAGCCGGCCGAAGAGTGGCTCCGCGCCAACTGGAAATACTCGATCGCGGCCAACGGCCGGAGCACCCGGCGCGTCGCGGCTTCCATGATCGCCTACCGGCCCCAGGAGTACATGCCGCGGGCCCACGAGATCGGAGAATCGGCCTCCGTGGTTGTGCGCCGGCAGAGCGGAGAAGAAGAGACCTACACCATCCCGTGGCAGAAGGCCGGCACCCCCATCGACATCGTCGGCCCCGTGATTTCTCCCAAAGCTCTCCCGGCGGCGCGCGCCGCGGCGTCCGATCTGCCCGGCTGCTTGCGGCCCCTGGCCGGCCTGTACAACGTGCGCCGCGGGCGGCGGACCGCGGCCAGCCTCGGCATCGGCGCGCGCTCCCCTATCTTCACTGCCCGTCCGCCGAACTTCACGCAGCGGCTGGGCCGCTCCTCAAACGACATCTTCTTCTCGGGCGTGTTCGAGGCCGAGGGCTACAAGATCGGCTTTCTGCGCATTCCGGACTACGATCCGTACAGCCAGGCGCTGGCGATCCAGCAGTTCGAGACCGAAATCGCCTACTTCCGCGCCGGCACCGACGGCCTGATCCTCGACGAAATGCGCAACCCCGGCGGAGGCGCCTGCTACGTGCAGTCCCTGCTGGCGCGGGTGATGCCGGACCCGTTCCGCGGCATGGGATTCGAGATTCGCGCCACCGCCCTGTGGGTGACCGCGTTCGCCGAATCCCTGGCGCTGGCCCGCCAGCAAAAGGCCGAGCCGGGGACCATCGAGATGCTGGAAGCGCGCCTCAAAGACGTCGAAACCGCCTACCGCGAGAACCGGGGCCGCACGGGCCCGCTGGCGCTGTGCGGGCTCTCGCTCGACGTCGAGCCCGCCAGGGACCGCTCTGGCAGAATCACGGCCTACGAAAAGCCCCTGATGGTGCTGGTGGACGAAATGTCTTCCTCGGCCGCCGACATGTTCCCGGCCATCATACAGGATCACGGCCGCGGCCTGATCGCCGGCGTGCGCACCATGGGAGCGGGCGGCAGCGTGGTCAATTACGATGCCACCAACTACTCGGAAGGCCTGGCCAGCGTCACTGTCTCGCTGATGAACCGCAAGTGGCCCACCGATCGCGAGGGATTCCCTTCCATGCCTTACATCGAAAACATCGGTGTGCGGCCCGACGTGGACCTCGACTACATGACTCTCGAGAATCTGAAGACCGGCGGCAAGCCCTTCGTGGCCGCCTTCGTCGCCGCCATGGTGGAGCACATCCGGACGCGGCGGCAGGAACCCTGAGCTCGGCGCCGGCTGCGCCGGCCTCGATATCCCGCCCCGGCGGGCGTCGAGTGGCCCGAAAAAATGGGTTGCCACCGCCCGCGAGAGGGTCTAGCATAGGGGCAGACAGACGCCTCGCGCCAGGAGGAATCCCATGAGTGGAATTGTCCGGGCCGGGGTGCTGGCCCTTCTTGCGGTGGCCGTCGCGCGCAGCGACAGCCGGCCGCCGAATCTCAACGGGACTTGGCATCTCGAAGTCGCCAAGTCCCGCTGGGGCACGGTCCGAAAGCCGATCAGCGTGATCGTGAAGGTCGATCACCGCGAACCCCAATTGAACTACCAGGGCACGATCTTCTGGGCCAACGACGACGACCGGCCCTTCAGCTTCTCCGGAGCCATCGACGGCAAGGAATACCCTCTGCGCGGATCTTCCGGCGAGGGCAAGATCGTCCTGCGCCGGGTGGACTCCTACACCGTCCTTTCGACCTTTAAGTCCGACGACGGCAACGTCGTCGAAAACGTCAATACAACTCTCTCTCGCGACGGAAAAACCATGAGCCGCCGCATCCGCGTCCGCGACCCGCAAGGCGAGCGCGCCTGGACTGAAATCTACGTCCGCGATCCCATTTAGCCGCGCACCTCGGAGTTGACGGCCTGGATCAGCGCCTGGATATAGCCGTAGCTGAAGGCAAACGATTGTAAGCTCCCGGGGTCGCCGGGATGGCGCGGCATGTGGTCGGGGCAGATGGAGTAGCCGAAGCCGGTGTCGCGCAGGATGCGCATCACCGCGAAGAAGTCCATCTCGCCCTCGTCGGGAAAGACCTCTTCGAAGGCGTGCAGCCCGCCGCGGATGTTGCGCATGTGGATCTGGAAGAGCTTTCCGCGCTCGCCCAGGTAGCGGACGATGGGCAGGATCTCGGCCTTGGGGTTTTTGAGCCCCTCGGCGGCCGTTCCCAGGCACAACTGAAAGCCGTTGTACGGGCTCTCGACAACCGCTTCGTAGCGTTGGATGGCCGCGAAGACCGACGGAGAATCCCAGTTGTCGGCCCCCTGATAGCCGAAGGGCAGGCCGGGCGGGTCGTAGGGATGGCAGGCCATTCGGACGTCGTGCTCCCGAGCCGCCGGGATGATTCGTGTGAGGAAGTACGCGATGCGTTCCCAGTAGTCGTCGGAGCTGATCCGGCCCGCTTTGCCCGCGGGCAGATCTTTCCAGTTGTCTTCGAGCTTGAAGCCGGCATACGTAACTCCGCCGCGCCCGCGGGTCTGCCGGTTGCGCCGGATGGGGATGGCCGTCCAGTGGTAGGTGATGACCTGGACGCCAACCTGGGCCGCCTTGCGGATGTTGCCGGCGATGATGTCCAGCTCCCGGTCGCGCTCGGGCGCGGGCCGCAGCGCGATGTAGTCGGCGTCCATGCGGATGGCTTCGAGAGTGACGCCGGACTTCTCGCAATCGTCCCGCATTCTCTTCATCTCATCCAGGTCCCAGCCGCCGCCGGACGCGCGCTTCCTCAACTGCGCGGTGAGATGCTTGACGCCAAAGCGCAGGTTGTACTCCAGGTTTTCCTTGGAAGCGATGCCGGCTCCGGCGACGCTGTGGTAGTCCCCGCCCGCGTGCATGCGGCTGTTTCTCCGGGGCGCGCCGGCCCCGATCGCGCCGGCCACGAGGGTTCCGCCGAATTCTCTGCGTTGCATTATTCGACTATACGATGAACGGAACGGGGGAGCCGGGCGGGACTCGACATTTCAGGTGCATCCGAGCGGAGACGCGGCGGCGGTGTCCCTTAGGCTCTCTTGGGCACGGACCGTCGTCATCGGCGCGCTCTCGCCAGGCAACGATTCTATCTTCGGACCACAATCGACCGGATGGTAGAGGATCTGGAACCGATCGCCAGCGCGACCTCAATCGACGAATGGCGAGGACGGATCGAACACCTGCCGATCAGGTAGCCGCTTTCTCGCACCCGGCGCGCGCAGGCAGGGCACGCGTGCGGGTGAGGCTGAGCCAGCACGGGAGAAGAGCAAATATGGTGGTGAGCCGGGCGGGACTCGAACCCGAACGGCTCATTGAAAACACGC
>JACQZT010000475.1 GCA_016213755.1 Acidobacteriota bacterium
GTCAATCCGCCGTTGAGCTTCCACTGCTGGATGGTCACGTCGGCCGCCGGTTTGCCGCCCTGGGTGATGGCGACCTTGTGGGGCAGCCGCACGCCATCCACCTCGCGCCAGTCCGACAGCGTCTCGACGATCTCCACCGGGCCGGCCGGGCTCATGCCGGAGTAGAGACGTTTGACCGGCAGGCCGGCGGCATCCAGCTCGAAGCGCACGCGGTTGCCGGCCTGGTCCGAAATCTCAATCTGGGTCTCGCCGGCGGCGTTGGCCGTGTCGCTCAACAGGGCCTTAAACAGGTTGCGCAGCATCTCGCCGCGCACCTGCTTGACCACCGCTTCGGGCATCGGCCCGGAGCCTTGCGGCGTCACCATCCAGCCGCTCTGGCCGTCGGAGTAGACCGTCATCTTGCCGAAGGGCAGCTCCTGCTCCTGGCGAAAATGGCCCGACGCCATCCAGCGGTTGGTCTGTTTGGCCTTAAGCGTGTTGCCCGCCATCTGCAACTGCGCTTCGGCAACCTGTGTGTAGTCCTTCACCGCGGCGAGCTTGGCGGCGCCGCCCAGCGCCTGTTGCGCGCGCTCCAGCATCTGCCGCCCGCGCGCCTGAGTGGCGGCGTCGCTTTGAGCCGCCGGGCGCTTGGGTTCGGGAATGGTCAGGTCGATCTGCTCCACCTTGAGACCCAGTTCGCCGAGCGGCGCGCCGAAATCCTTGGGCTTTCCCACCGCCACAACGGACAGGGACTCGGGCTTCAGGTACTCCTTGGCAACGCGCAGCACGTCGGCCTTGGTGACCGCCGCCACGGCCTTCTGGTACTGGAAGATGAAATCCTTCGGGAAGCCGTGGTAGTCGTAGGTCACCAGCCGGCTGAGGGTTTTGCTGGGGCGGTCGAAATTGAACACAAAGCCGTTCAGAACCGTGTCCTTGGCGGTCTTGAGTTCCTGGTCCGTTACCTCCGCGCCGCGGATCTTCTCGATCTCTTCGCGAATCACGCGCACGGTTTCGGTGGTCGATGCCGACTTGGTGCTGCCGGAAACGGTGAACAGCCCGGGGTGGTCGTAGCCGGCGCCCCAGGAGGCGCCCACGTTGTAGGCCCAGCCCAGTTCGGTGCGCACGCGTTTGAAGAGCCGGCTGGAGAAACCGCTGCCCAGGATGTCGGTCATCACCTCCAGCGCGGGATAGTTCTTGTCGCGCAGCGTGCCGCCCAAGTGCCCGACGCGGAGGAAGCTCTGTGTGACATCTTCCTTGGCGGCCAGAAACACTCCGGGGACGGGTTTGGCGGTCACCGGCGGGAAGGCCGGCACGGGCGGCTGCGTGTAGTTCCACGAGCCGAGCACTTTCTCGATTTTGGCTTTCATCTCAGGGGCGGAGAAGTCGCCCTGAATGGCCAGCCGGATGTTGGCCGGGAAGTAGTAGCGCTTGTAGAAGGCGATCAGGTCGTCGCGCTGGATGCGCTCCAGGTGCTCGTATTCCAGGCGGCGTCCGTAGGGCGTGTCGCGGCCGTACAGCAGGTCGTTGAACTCGCGGCCGGCGATGCCGGAGGCTTCGTCGTTGCGGCGCGCGATGGAGCCGCGCAGTTGGGTTTTGAGCAGGTCGATTTTGTCCTGCCGGAACTCGGGCTCGGTCAGCAGGTCCTGGAATACCGCCAGCACCTCGTCGGCGTTCTCCTTGAGCGCGTTGAAACTCATTGTGCCGCTGCTCTCGCCGATGGAGCTTTCCACCGAAGCGGCGATGTTCTCGAGCTGTTCGTCGAGCTGGTCGCCGGTTTTCGTGCGCGTGCCGCCCGAGCGCAGCACCGACCCGGCGATCTGCGCCAGCCCGACCTTGTCGGCCGGCTCGAACAGGTTGCCGGTGCGAATCAGAGCGAAGCCTCCGATGAGCGGCAGTTCGCGGTTCTCCAGCAGGTAGACCTTCATGCCGTTGGACAGCGTGAAGGTGACGATCTCGGGGATCTTCACCGCGGCCAGCGGCGGGTACTTCAACTGGTTGTAAGAAGGGATGCTGACCGCACCCTTACGGTTGCGGCTCGGCAGTGAACCGGGATCGGAGACCGGGAGACTGTGCGTTTGGCCGGCGGCCAATCCGGCGGCCAGCAGGGCGATCCAGAAACCGTTTCTCATTTTCCTTCCCCCTTGGCTTCGGACTTGGGCTGCACGGTGTACGCCACGCTGCGGGTCTTCTGAACGAAGTACTCGCGCGCCACGCGCTGGACGTCGTCCGCGGTGACGGCATTGATCTCGTCGAGTCCGGTGAACAGCTTGCGCCAGTCGCCGTAGTTCACGTAGTAGGAAGTCAGCTCCTGCGCCAGCCCAGAGTTGGAATCAAGCTGGCGGACAAGCGACGCGCGCAACTTCGTTTTCACCCGGTCCATCGTTGCCTGATCCACCTTCTCCTTCTTGAGCCGTTCCAGGATCTCGTAAGCCGCCTTTTCGTTCTCCTCGACCGTGTGGCCGGGGTTGGGCACCAGGAACAGCAGAAACAGATTAGGATACTTGCCCTGCGGGAAGGTCGCCGCCGCCATGGCCGCCAGCGCGAGCTTCTTGTCGCGGACCAGTTCCTTATACAGCAGGCCGGTGCGGCCGCTCGACAAGATGCTGCTCACCACGTCGAAGACCGCATCGTCCTTGTGATTCTGATTGGGCCGCTTGTAGCCCAGGATGAGCAGGGGCTGGGAGGGCGACTCGACGCCCACGCGCCGTTCGCCCTCCTGCGGAGGCTCTTCCGTGCGCACGCGAGGCGGCGCGGGCCCCGCCGGCAGACGCCCGAAGTACTTCGCCGCCAGGAGCTTCACCTGGGCCGGGTTCGCGTCCCCGGCGATGCCGATGGTGAGATTGGCGGTGGTGTAGTAGGTCTTGTAGAAACGCTCGGCGTCCGGGGCGCGGAACTTTTCGATGTCGCTGGCCCAGCCGCCGGGCATATTGCGGTAAGGGTGCGCGATGAAAGCCGTCGCCAGCAGGGCCTCCATCAGTTTGCCTTGCGGGCTGGATTCGACGCGCATGCGCCGTTCCTCGCGCACCACGTCGCGCTCCTTGTAGAACTCGCGAAAGACCGGTTTCAAAAAACGCCCGGATTCCAGCAGAAACCACAACTCCATACGGTTGGCCGGCAGGTTGTAGAAATAGACCGTGGAATCCATGCCCGTGCCGGCGTTGAGGCCCACCCCGCCGTTCTCCTCGATGATGCGCGGGTAGACGTTGGGATCCACGTAGCTGTTGGCTTTTTCGATGGCCGCTTTCAGTTTCGCTTCCAGATCCTTGACCTTGGCCTGGTCGGAGCGGAACCCCAGGTTGCGCTCGGCCTCCAGTTGGTCGTATGCCTTCTCGATGCCTTCCAGTGCCTTGCGCTCTTCCGGCCAGTTCTTGGTGCCGATCGAGTCGGTGCCCTTGAAGGCCATGTGCTCGAACATGTGGGCGACGCCGGTTTGGCCGCCCGGGTCGTCCACCGAGCCGGCGTTCACATAGGAATGGAACGAAACCACCGGCGCTTCGTGCCGTTCCAGCACAATGAAGTGCAGCCCGTTGGGAAGCGTGAACTCGGTGACTCGTTTTTCGAATTCCTTCAGGTTTTGCGCCGAAAGCGCACCGACAAACCACAGGCCCGCGAGGAGCCGCGTCGCTAGTTTGCTCATTCCGGTTGAAGCCCTCCTGCCGGGAGTGAAGACAACTCCATTCTAACCCGGCAACCGTAAAAAACCGGGACAGTCTCCAATTTGTTCCTTCACAAACCCAGCACCACCCGCAGTGCTCGGTCGACCTCGGACATCCGGCTCCCGGGCAGCACCCCGCACGGCGCACCGAAACGCGAGGGATCGAGTGAACGCATCTGAAAACCCAGAAAAACAGTGTCCTTCGGGAGCCCGGACTCTTCGGCTGTAACGCGGACGTTGGTCGGATAGTCACGATCGATCTTGGCCGCATCCGTCCCTACCACCACGGTCACAACCAAAGGCCGGCGGTTGATGGCATCCACCGAAACCACCAGCACCGGCCGGCGGCCTCCCTGTTCGCGACCCCGGGTCGGGTCGAGGACGGCGAAATAGACGTGGCCGCGACTAATCATCGGCCATGCCGTCCATTTCCGCGCAGGCAAATTCGGCCGCGATGGCCGCGTTTTCGCTCCGGATGGCGGGATCGGCGGCCATCGCCGCCATGGCGGCCTCCAGAACCAGGGCCTTGCGCTGAGCTACGAACAACCGCAGCGATTCGGCTACCAGGCGGTTCAGATTGCCAGCGCACTCCGGCGGCGCCACCGCAAGCACCTCGTCCACGAGTTCCCGCGACAGCGCCACACTCCGCCGCACGGTTCGCACACTATTGTGTGACATAACTCCACACTCCTAGTGTTCAATTCTATCACACCATGACTCCAATCGATGGCGAGAAAGATGAGCGAGCGGTTATTGGCGCTTCAGCCCGCGCTTTTCCAGCAGCGGCTCGACCGAGGGCTCGCGGCCGCGGAAGCTCTTGTACATCTCCATGGCATCGGCCGTGCCGCCCCGCTCCAGGATCTTTTTGCGGAAGGCTTGCGCGGTGGCCGGGTCGAACAGACCCTTTTCCTTGAATGCCTGGAAAGCGTCGCTGTCCAGCACCTCGCTCCAGATGTAGCTGTAGTAACCGGCCGCGTAGCCGCTGGCGAAGATGTGCTGGAAGTAGGGGCTGCGGTAGCGCACCACGATCTCCGGCAACATGCCGATCTTCTTGAGAGCGTCGTTCTCGAAGCCGGTGGTGTCCTTGGACGGCTCGCTGGCGATGGTGTGCCAGTCCATGTCCAGGAGCGAGGCGGCCAGGTACTCGACGGTGGCGAAACCCTGGTTGAACTTGGAGGCCTTGTCGATCTTGGCCAGCAGCTCGTCCGGAATGGTCGCGCCGGTCTGGTAGTGCCGGGAGTAGACCTTCAGCACCTCCGGTTCGGTGGCCCAGTTCTCCATGATTTGGGAGGGCAGTTCGACGAAGTCGCGCGGCACGCTGGACAGGCCCGCATAGTGAATCCGCTGCAACAGTGAATGCAAGCCGTGGCCGAACTCGTGAAACAGCGTTTCCACCTCTTCCAGGTTCAGCAGGGCCGGCTTGCCGGCCGAAGGGCGGGTGAAGTTGCAGACGTTGACCACCACGGGACGGATGTCCTTGCCGTCCTGGATCTTCTGGCCGCGGTAGCGGCTGGACCAGGCGCCGCCGCGCTTGCCGGGCCGCGGGTGGTAATCGATCAGGAACACGCCCAGGTGCGAGCCGTCGGCGTCCTTCACTTCGAACGTGCGGACCTCGGGATGGTACTTGGGGATGTCGGTTCTTTCGCTGATTGTCAGGCCATACAACTTGTTCGCCACGTGGAAGGCGCCCTTCAGCACGTTGTCCAGTGGGAAGTACTGCCGGACCTGGCCTTCGTCGAGGTCGTAGCGCGCCTTCTTGACCTTCTCGGCGTAGTAGCGCCAGTCCCAGGGTTCGAGCTTGAAGTCTTGCCCCCGCTCGCGGATCATGGCTTCGAGCGCCTTGGCCTCGTCGCGGGCCACTGCCAGGGCGGGCGTCCAAAGCTGGTTCAAGAGGCCGTACACCTGGGACGGCTCCTTAGCCATGCGTTCTTCCAGGACCAGGTGCGCGAAGGTCGGATAACCCAGCAGCCTGGCGCGCTCGGCGCGCAGCGCGGCGATGCGGTAGAGCACCTGCTTGTTGTCGAACTCGTTGCCGTTGTCGCAGCGCCTGGTGTAGGCGGTGAGAATCTGCCGGCGCAACTCGCGGTTGTCGGCGTAGGAGAGGAAGGGCCAGATGCTGGGGGCCTGCAAGGTGAACACCCACTTGCCCGGCAGTTTGGCCACCTTGGCCGCATCGGCGGCGGCCGCCACCACCGTCTCGGGCAATCCCGCCAGGTCTTCTTTTCTCTCAATGACGAGTTTGTAGGCGTTGGTTTCCTTGAGCAGGTTCTGGCCGAAGCGGACCCCCAGCAGCGACAACTCCCGGTTCATGGCGCGCAACCGCTTCTGCTGCTCCGGACTCAGGTTGGCGCCGCCGCGCACGAAGCTCTTATAGGTCTCTTCCAGGAGCTTGGCCTGTTCCGGGCTGAACTTCAATCTGGCGCGGCTTTCCCAGACCGCTTTGACGCGCGCGAACAGTTGCGGGTCCAGCCGAATGTCGTCGCCCAGGGCCGACAGCAGCGGCGCGGCTTCCTTGGCGATCTCCTGCAACCGGTCGTTGGTTTCCGCCCCGGTCAGGTTGAAAAACACGCTGGTGACCTTTTCCAGCAGCTCGCCCGCGGCGTCGAGGGCTTCAATGGTGTTGGCGAATGCCGGCGCGGCTGGATCGGCGGCGATAGCCTTTACCTCGCTCCGCTGCTCTTCGATGCCTTTCTTGATCGCGGGCAGGAAATGCTCGTCCTGGATCTGGCCGAAGGGCGGAACGCCGAAGGGCGTTTTCCATTCCTGAAAGAAAGGATTCGAATCGCCGGCCGGCGGGGCTTGCCCTCCGGCCAGCAGATGGCCGGCGAGCGTCGGGAGCAAGGTCCAAGCGAGCCAGTGCATAATACGTCAGGTTAGCAACTCCGCCGGGGCGTTGTCTCAGCGTTGCAGGCCGATGCGCCGCAGCAGGGCCGGAAAGCGCGGATCCGAACGGAGGGAGTCGAAGGCGGGATCGACGTTCACGTAGACCAGCCACAGTTCCCGTTCCTGGGCGGCAACCTCCAGATCCTGGAACGCCAGATCGCTCTGGCCCAGGACGGCGCGGACGCAGGCCAGACGGTAGCGGCCGATCCGATCCGGCGCGGTGCGCAGGAGGCCGGCCAGCAGCGCCACGGCGCGCTCGCGCTGGCCGAGCAAGGCCAGGGTGCGGACGCGCCAGAGGTTCGTGCCGACGTCGGGGCCGGCCAGTTCCACCGCGCGATCCAGTTCCCGCAGCCCCGCCGAGGCCTGGCCCTGTGAGGCCAGCGCATACCCCAGCGTGAGGTGAGCGGCCGGAAAGCCGGGTTCGACCTCGATGACCCGGCGCGCCTGCGCCGCGGCCAGGTCGTAGCGGCGCTCATAGAAACGGGTGACGGCGACGTCGTTGCCGATCATGGGCGACAGGGGACTGAGCGCTTCAGCCTCTTTTAGCTGGGCCAGCGCCCGGTCGAACCGGCCCAGCGCGGACAAGGCCAGCCCGTACCACTGGTGAGCCCCCAGGGAGTTGGGAGTGAGTTCAATGGCCCGGCGGAATTCGATCTCCGCGGGGGCGAACTGCCATTCGTAGAAGAACCGGATGCGGGCCGAGGCCGTGAGCGCCTCGGCGAGCCGGGGCGACAGGCTCAAAGCCTTGCGGACGCTTTCGCGGGCGCTGGGGATCGCTTCCGCCGGCGGAAGCAGTCTGCGGTTGGAGGCGGAGAGCAGGGCGTCGGCCAGCCCGGCATGAGCCAGGGCATAGTCGGGATCGCGTGCCAGAGCCTGCCGGAAAAAACCGATGCTGCGCATCGTTTCAGCCTCGGTCCGTTTGGCCCAGGCGTAGTACCCCATCTGATACAGCCGGCGCGCTTCCGGGTCGCGGCTGTGCTGCCGGGGCGGGGATGGCGCCACGCCCA
>JACQZT010000476.1 GCA_016213755.1 Acidobacteriota bacterium
CATCTACTCCAAGCGCGTGCTTTTCGATATCGGCGTGGCAGGCCCGCTGGCCGGATTTCTGTTCCTGCTGCCGGCGCTGGCCATCGGCCTGGCGTATTCGAAGGTCGCGCCCGGTTTCGCCGATCGCGGAGACCTGATCTTCGGCACGCCGCCGGTGCTGCGCGCGCTGGAGCACCTGATCTGGCCCGGCGTGCCGCCGCGGGACATCTACCTGCACCCGGTGGCGCGGGCCGCCTGGGTCGGCGTTCTGGCTACGGCGTTGAACCTTCTGCCCATCGGGCAGCTCGACGGGGGGCACATTCTGTACGCCTTCGCCGCCCGCCGCCACCGCCTGCTCTCACGGCTGTTCGTGGCCGCCCTGATCCCCATTGGCATCTTTTTTTGGTACGGTTGGCTGGTATGGGCGGCCTTTTTTGCGTTCTTCGGACTGAGACACCCGCCCACCATCTGCGATCCTTTGGAACTCGATCCGGCGCGCCGGAGACTGGGCGTGCTCGCCCTGCTGATCCTGCTGGCCGCGTTCACTTTGTCTCCCTTCCACGAGGGGGCCTGACGCGATGAAGATTTCGGCCACCATCATTACCTACAACGAGGAGCGCAACATCGCGCGCGCCCTCGAGAGCCTGCGCTGCGCCGACGAGATCGTGGTGGTGGACTCGGGCTCCACCGACCGGACTACCGAGATTGCCGGGAAGCTCGGCGCGCGCGTCGTCGAACATCCGTTCAGGGACTACGCCGCCCAGAAGAACTACGCCGCCGAGCAGGCCGCAAACGACTGGATTCTCTCCCTCGACGCCGATGAATCGCTGAGCGAAGCGCTGGAAGCCGAAATCTGGCATCTCAAGAAAAACGGGCCCGACTGCGACGGCTACACCGTGCCGCGGCTGGCGCAGTACCTGGGCCGCTGGATCCTGCATTCGGGCTGGCACCCGGACCGCAAAGTCCGGCTGTACGACCGCCGGCACGCGCGCTGGACGGGCGAATTCGTGCACGAGAGCGTGCAGGTGGACGGCAAGGTGGGGCATCTCAAGTCCAACCTGCTGCATTTCACGTGCGACTCGCTCTCCGAGCACCTGAGAACCATGGACCGCTACACGACGCTGGCGGCCGAGCAACTGGTGTCGCAGAAGTGCAGGATCGGCTGGGCGAAGCTGGTGCTGGATCCGCCGTGGACGTTCTTCAAAACCTACGTCGTCGATCGCGGATTCCTCGACGGCGCCGAAGGGCTGGCAATTGCTTACATGGCGGCGCTCTACAATTTCCTCAAGTACGCCAAGGCGCGGTTTATGAGTTGAGCGGTCGGCATGCGATACCGAGCCGCGACCGTCAGGGAGCGGTCTTTCCGAAATAACGACATGCGGGTTCTTCACCTCGACCTGGGGCGCGAAATGCGCGGCGGCCAATGGCAGACGCTGCGGCTGGTACGAGGATTGCGCGAACAGGGACACGAGGCGGTCCTGCTGGCGCGGTTCGACGGGAGCTTCCGTTTGTCGCGCCTGCCGGCCCAGCGCCGCGGCTGCGACATCGTCCACACCCACGACGCCCGCGGCCACACGCTGGCCGCACTTCTGCCCGGCGGGCCGCCGCTGGTCGTCGCGCGGCGCGTGGCGTTCCCGGTCCGCCAAGGGCCGGCCTCGCGGTGGAAGTACGCCCGGGCGGCGCACTTCGTGGCGGTTTCCGAGTTCGTCCGCGCGCGGCTGCGGGAAGCGGGCGTGAACGATGAGCGGATCTCGGTGGTGTGCGACGGCGTGGAGGTTCCGGACGAAATCGCGCCGCCCGGCGACCCTCCGCGCATTCTCGCGCTGGCGAACGCGGATCCCGGGAAAGGCGGCGCGCTGGTCCGGGAAGCCGCCCGGCGCGCCGGCGTGACGGTGCATTTCACGCGCGATCTCGAGCGCGACATCCGCGGCGCGGCTATGCTGCTTTACCTCACGGACGAAGAAGGATTGGGCTCGGCCGCGCTGGTGGCGCTGGCCTCCGCCGTGCCAGTGGTGGCCAGCCGCGTCGGAGGGTTGCCCGAGGCGGTCGAGGACGGCGTGACCGGAATCCTGGTGGAAAACGCGGCCGATTCGGTGGCCGCGGCCATCCGGCGGCTGGTGGAAGCGCCCGGCGAGGCGCGCGGGATGGGTCTGGCCGGACGCGAGCGGGTTGCCGCGCGCTTCACTACGGCGATAATGGTTGAGAAGACCCTGGCGGTCTACCGAAAGGTCCTTTCATGACCGAAGCGTGTCTGGCCGGCTTGTTCGGGCTGCTGATCGGAAGTTTTCTCAATGTTTGCATCTACCGGATGCCGCGGGACCTTTCCGTGGTGCGCCCGGGCTCGTTCTGCCCGGGCTGCGAAAAGCCCGTGGCCTGGTACGACAACCTCCCGCTATTGAGCTACGTGGTTCTGGGGGGGCGCTGCCGGCAGTGCGCCGGCCGCATCGGCTGGCGCTACCCGCTGGTGGAGATGCTCACGGCGGTTTCGTTCTTCGCCGCGGTGCAGGTGCACGGAGTGAACTTGGTGGCGCTGAAGTACGCGATCTTCAGCGCGCTGATCGTGGGGCTGATCTTTATGGACCTGGAGGAGCGCATTCTGGCGGACGAGCTGACGCTGGGCGGCACGCTCATCGGCCTGGCGCTGTCCCTGTGGGTGCGCTTCGAAACCGGCCTGCTGCACCCGTTCCTCCCGCCCTTCCATCAGCGCTGGCTCTCGCTGGCGGAAGCGGCGTTCGCGGCCGCCTTGACGGCCGGCGCGCTGTGGCTGGTGGGCGCGCTGTATTACCGCATTCGCAAGCGCGAAGGCCTCGGGCTGGGCGACGTCAAGATGACGGCCATGATCGCGACCTTCCTGGGTTTGCAGCCGGCGCTGCTGGCGCTGTTGGCCGGCTCGGCGCTGGGCGCGGTGACCGGCATCGTGTACATTTTCTGGACGCGCAAGGACGCCGCCACTTACGAGCTGCCGTTCGGCAGTTTCCTGGGCGTGGCCGCCCTGGCCGTGGCTTGGTTCGCCGAGCCAATGTTCCGCTGGCTGGCCGGGTTTCCCGCGTAAACGGTAAGATTGAAGTATTCATGTCCAATCTTCTGGAGGGGAAAACAGCGCTCATTCTGGGCGTAGCCAACCGCTGGAGCCTGGCCTTCGCCATCGCGCAGGCGTTCCGCCGCGAAGGCGCCGGCCTGGTGCTGACCTATCAGGGCGACCGGCAGCGCGAGACGGTCGAGGGACTGGGCGCCGAGCTGAGCGCGGCGGTTCACTGCTGCGACGTGACGCAGGACGAGGACGTGGGCCGGCTGATGGATCGCTTGCGCGGCCAGGGGCGGCTGGACGCCGTGGTCCACAGCATCGCCTTCGCCAACCGCGAAGACCTCAGCCGGCCGTTCGCCGAGACCTCGCGGCCGGGCTTCCTGCTGGCGCACGAGGTGAGCGTTTACTCGCTGGTGGCGGTGGCGCGCGCCGCCGCGCCGCTGATGAACGGGGGCGGGTCGATCCTGACGCTGAGTTACCTGGGCGCGGTGCGCGTGATCCCCAACTACAACGTGATGGGCGTGGCCAAGGCGGCGCTGGAAGCGTCGGTGCGCTACCTGGCCAGCGACCTCGGCCCGTCGGGAATCCGCGTCAACGCCATCTCCGCCGGCCCGGTCAAGACCACCGCGGCGCGGGCCATCCGGGACTTCAGCCGGATTCTCGAAGACGTCGAGGCCAAGGCCCCGCTGCGCCGCAACACCGACCCGGCGGAGGTCGCCGACACGGCGGTCTTCCTGGCCAGCGACCTGGCGCGCGGGGTCACCGGCAATATCCTCTACGTGGACGCCGGTTACCAGATCATGGGAGCATAAAGCACGCTTCGCGCCCGTCACAGGGTTGGTGATCCTTACGTGAAGTGGCATCACCGCAGGTTCTTGCGGTCATGCAGTTCCTCGCGATTCCATTCGCGCGTTCCGCCCAGCGGCGGCGGAGATTCACGCCCGGCGGCCGGTGTGATGTTCCGCTTCACGCAGCCTCCTCTTTCAGCTACACGCAAAACGAAGGATAAAGTGCCGACCGGCGCAATTTGACACTGTCCGCCGGGCTTCTTATCATTAAGGATTCAGCGCTGTGCTGTCCGGAGACGGGCGGCAGGTGTGCGTGCTGAAAGTTCCAAACTCTTCTCTTTCCGAGCTGCTCGTCGCGGGGCGGATGAGTCTGGCGCCGCGGTGTGGCGGCGTGATCAATGGAGAGGCATAAATGATCAAAGTCGAAGGTCTGACCAAGCGCTACGCGCGAAACGTGGCGGTGGACAACATCTCGTTTGAAGTCCGGAAGGGCCAGATTGTCGGATTCCTGGGGCCGAACGGCGCCGGGAAGACGACTACCATGCGCGTTCTGACCTGCTTCCTGCCGCCCACCGCGGGCCGCGCGGAGGTGGCCGGCTACGACGTCCTGACCGCGCCCATGGACGTGAAGAGGCGCATCGGGTATCTGCCCGAGACGCCGCCGCTGTACCCGGAGATGGAGGTGGTGGAATACCTGGAATTCGTCGGCCGGCTCAAGGGCATCGCCAAGAACGAATTGCCCCGCCGGCTGGACGAGGTCATCGAGCGCTGTGCGGTGGGTGACGTGCGCACCAAGCTGATCGGCCGCCTCTCGAAAGGCTACCGGCAGCGCGTGGGCCTGGCCCAGGCGATCATCCACAACCCGGACGTGCTCATTCTGGACGAGCCCACGGCCGGCCTGGACCCGAAGCAGATCATCGAGACGCGGGAACTGATCAAGAAGCTGGCGGGCAATCACACCATCATCCTGAGCACGCACATCCTGCCCGAGGTCGAACAAACCTGCGAGCAGGTGGTCATCATCGCCAAGGGCAAGCTGGTAGCCACCGATTCGGTGCACAACCTCACCAGCCGCCTGCGCGGATCCGAGGCGGCGGCGGTGGAGATCGAAACGCGCGAAGGGACGCCGGCTGCGGAACAGGCACGGCAGAAGCTCGAGCAGGTTTCCGGCGTGAGCCGCGTCGTGCTGAAGGAATCGCGGGACGGCCGCCACCGCTTCGAGGTCGAGAGCCTGCAAGGGCGCTCGATCCGCGCGGACCTGGCGCGCGCCGTGGTCGAGTCGGGCTGGGGCCTGGTGGAACTGCATGCCGTCGCGTTCAGCCTGGAAGAGATCTTCCTCCAGTTGACGTCGGCCGACGCGGCCGAGGGAGAAAAACAATGAAGAACGTCTGGATTATCTGTCGCAAAGAGCTGAAGAGCTATTTCGCTTCGCCGATCGCCTACGGGCTGATGGCCTTCTTTGCCGCCATCAGCGGCTACTTCTTCTACGTGGCGGTGGCGATTTTCGTGCGCCGCGGCATGGAGTCGCAAATGATGGGCCGCGGCATGCCGATGGACATGGGCGAGTGGATTGTGCGGCCACTGCTGATGAACATCAGCGTCATCGGCCTGTTCCTGATTCCCATGATCACGATGCGGCTGTTCGCCGAAGAGAAGCGCACGGGAACCATCGAACTGCTGGCTACTTCGCCGGTCCGCGACGCGGAGATCATCCTGGGCAAATGGGTGGCGGCGCTGCTGCTGTACCTGTCGATCCTGGGCGTCTCGGCGCTGAATTTCTCCTTTCTGTTCCTCTACGGCAAGCCCGACTGGCGGCCCATGCTGGTGGGTTACCTGGGCCTGATCCTGCAAGGCGGCTGCCTGCTGGCGCTGGGCACGTTCATTTCGACCACCACCAGGAACCAGATTATCGCCGGCACGGCCACCTTCGCCGTCTGCCTGCTGCTGTGGGTGCTGGATTGGGTGAGTTCCTACGAGACGGCGGCCTGGGCGCGGGTGGTGAGCTACCTCTCGGTGGTCACGCACTTCGAAACCTTCGCCAAAGGCGTGCTGGAAATCAAGGATATTGTCTTTTACCTTTCCATGATTTTCTTCGGCCTGTTTTTGACGGCGCGGTCGATGGAATCGCTGCGGTGGAGGGCGTAAATGAAAACCGACTGGATCAAAGCTCGACAGACACGCTACACGGCCTATGCCGCGGCCTACATCGCCGTCATTCTGGCGGTGCTGGGCGCGGTGAACTTCCTCGCCAACCGGCACACCAAGAACTGGGACTCGACCGCCAACAAACGCTTCAGCCTCTCGGACCAGACCCTGAAGGTGGTCCGAAACCTGAAGCAGGATGTCAAGATCCGCTACTTCGACCGCACCAGCGAGTTCCAGCGCGCCAAAGACCTGCTGGACCGCTACGACAATCTCTCCACCCGGCTCTCGGTGGATTATGTCGACCCGGACAAGAAGCCGCAGATCGCCAAGGCGGAGAGCGTGCGCAGCTACGGCACGATTTTCGTGCAGGCCGGGGCCAAGAAAGAAGAAGCCAAGAGCCTGAGCGAAGAGGAACTGACCGGCGCGCTGATTCGCGTGCTCAAGGGCGGCGAGCGGCTGGTGTGCGTGGTATCCGGCTCGGGCGAACATTCGCTCGACGACACGCAGCGCTCGGGCTACTCCTCGGTCAAGGAGGTTCTGGAGAAGAACAACTATAAGACCAAGGTCATCTCGCTGCTCGGCAAGCAGGATGACGGCGCCAAGCCCGGAACGGTGAAGATCGGCGAGTCGCCGGCGGCGGGCGCCGCCGCGGTGCAGGTGTCGGTGCCGAAGGAGTGCACCATCCTGCTGGTGGGCGGCCCGCGGTACGATTACGTCGAGCCGGCGGTCAAAGCCATTCAGTCGTACGTCGAGGGCGGCGGCCGCGCGCTGATCATGCTGGATCCTCCGCTCAAGCTCGGCCGCGAGGAGACCGGCGACAACGCGGCGCTGGTCAAGGCGATCGAGAGCTGGGGCGTCACCCTGAACAAGGATTTGGCGGTGGACACCAGCGGAATCGGGCAGATTTTCGGCCTGAGCGAAGTGGTGCCGCTCGTCACTTCTTACGAATCGCACGCCATCGTGCGCGAGATGAAAGAAGTCGCCACGGCTTACCCCATCGCCCGTTCGCTGGAGGTCAAGTCCACGGACAAGGCCAGCGCGGAGAAACTGTTCTCCACCTCCAGCAACAGTTACGCCACCACCAACCTGTCGTCCCAGGAGTTGCGCATCAATCCGGACAAGGATAAGAAGGGACCCCTGGCACTCGGCGCTGCGGGCACGTATAACAGCGGCAAGGAAGGCGAGAAGGGCCGTTTCGTGGTGGTTGGCTCGTCGGGCTGGGTGGCCAACAACCTGCTCCGCTTCAACGGCAACCGCGACCTGTTCCTGAACATGCTGAACTGGCTCAGTTCCGACGAGGACCTGATCTCGATCCGGCCCAAGGAACCCGAGGACCGGCGCGTTTCCTTGAGCCAGCAGCAGATGCGGCTGGTGTTCTACTTCAGCGTGGTCTTCCTGCCGCTGGCGGTGGTGGGCAGCGGCCTGTGGGTCTGGTGGCGCAGGAGATAGCGCGATGAGAATTCGTGGCCTGCTGATTGCAGTCGTGGTTCTGGCCGCCCTGGGTGGAACGTTGTGGTGGTCCAACAAGGCCGAAAAGGCCAAGGAGGGCCAGCCCGCCAAGGACGCGCCTCCCAAGGTGGTGCAGATCCCGGAGGATCAGATCCGGCAGATCGAGATCGCCCGCCGGGGCGGCGAACCCACCGTGGTCCGCAAAAACGACTCGAACCGGTGGGAGATGACCGCGCCCAAGCCCCTCAGCGTGGACCAGGAAGCGGTCAACTCGGTCGCCTCCGCGCTTTCCTCGCTGAACTCCGACCGGCTGATCGAAGAGAAGGCGGCGGACGTGGCGCAGTACGGCCTGTCCGCGCCGGCCCTCACCGTAACGGTCACCCGGAAAGACGGCAAGACCGAGAAGCTCCTGTTCGGCGACGATACACCGACCGGGGGCGGCATATTCGCCAAACTGGCCGGCGACCCGCGCGTGTTCACCGTGGCCAGCTTCAACAAGTCGAGCCTGGATAAGACCTCGCAGGACCTGCGCGACAAGCGGCTGCTGACGTTCGATTCCGACAAGCTGGCCCGGGTGGAACTCTCGGCCAAGGGACAGGACCTGGAGTTCGGCAAGAACAACCAGAACGAATGGCAGATCGTCAAGCCGCGCCCCATGCGCGCCGACAGCTTCCAGATCGAGGAATTGATCCGGAAACTCAAGGACGCCAAGATGGACACGTCGCTTTCCGAGGAGGACGCCAAGAAAGCCGCGGGGGCCTTTTGGGGCGCGAAACCGGTGGCCACGGCCAGGGCCACCGACGCCGGCGGCACGCAGCAGATGGAAGTGCGGAAGGACAAGGACAACAACTACTACGCCCGCTCCAGCGCGGTGGAAGGCACGCACAAGATCGCGAGCGACCTGGGCGATGCGCTCGACAAGGGCGCCGACGAGTTCCGCAACAAGAAATTGTTCGACTTCGGCTTTAGCGACCCGAACCGGGTAGAGATTACGCGCGGCGGCAAGACCGTGGTTTACCAGAAGTCCGGCGACAAATGGATGGCCGGTTCCAGGCAAATGGATTCGGCGTCGGTGCAGGCACTGATCGACAAGCTGCGCGACCTGTCTTCGGTCAAGTTCCTCGAGAAGGGCTTGACCACCCCGGTGTTCGCGGCCACCGTCGCTTCCAACGAAGGCAAACGGACCGAGAAGATAGCGATCTCGAAATCCGGCGCGAATTACCTTGCCGTGCGCGAGAACGAGGCTTCGGTCTACGAACTCGACGGCAGCGTCTTCGCGGAACTGGAAAAAGCGGCCGGCGAGGTGAAGGACTTCCAGCCGCCCAAGAACGACAAGAAAAAGTAGGGGCCGGGCTTCCCGGCCCCAGGAACCCATGAACGCCCTGCTCACGGATCTGTACCAGCTCACCATGGCAGCCGGTTACTTCCAGGCCGGCAAGACGGGCGACCGGGCGACGTTCGAGCTTTACGTGCGCCGCCTGCCCCGCAACCGCAACTACGTTGTCGCCGCCGGCTTGGAGCAGGCCGCGAATTACCTGCTGAACCTGCGCTTCACGCGCGAGGAAATCCTCTATCTGCGCGGGCTGCCGCAGTTCGCCGGGGCTCCGAAGGGCTTCTTCCGCGCGCTGGAGGGCTTTCGTTTCACCGGCGACGCCTATGCCGTCCCGGAAGGCACCCCGGTGTTTGCGGGCGAGCCGATCCTGATGGTCCGCGCCCCGATCATGGAAGCTCAGATCCCGGAAACCTATCTGCTCTCGATGATCGGTTTCCAGTCGCTGATAGCCACCAAGGCCGCACGGGCGGTGGAGACGGCCGCCGGGCGCGGGGTGATCGAATTCGGCACCCGCCGAGCTCACTCGCCCGAGGCTGGCGTTCTGGCGGGCCGGGCGGCCTACATCGGCGGCTGCGCCGGCTCCAGCAACACGCTGGCCGGCTTCCGCTTTGGCATCCCGGTCTTCGGGACCGCGGCGCACTCCTGGGTGCAATCGTTCCCCTCTGAGACCGAGGCTTTCCGGCAGTTGCAGCAGCTTCTGGGACCGGCCACGGTCTATCTCGTCGACACCTACGACACGCTGGAAGGCGCGCGCCGGGCCGCGGCGCTGGGACGGCCGATGTGGGGCCTGCGCCTGGACAGCGGAAACCTGGTGGAACTCTCGCGCGCCGTGCGCCAGATCCTGAACCAGGCCGGCCTCACGGAGGCGCGCATCATGGCCACCGGCGATCTCAACGAGTACAAGATCCTGGAGCTGGTCGCCGCGGGCGCCCCGATCGACGCTTTCGGCGTCGGCACCGAACTGGCCACCTCGGCGGACGCGCCGAGTCTGGGCGCCGTCTACAAGCTGGTGGAACTGGAAGCGGACGGGGTGAAACGCTTCACCGCCAAGTACAGCGCCGAGAAATTCACCGTGCCGGGCGCCAAGCAGGTCTTTCGCTACGCCGATCGCGACGAAATCGCCTGTTCCTGGGAATGCCCGCCGTACCAGGACAACACGCACCCCATCACGCTGTTGCGCCCCGTGATTGCGAAGGGCGAACTGGTGGAGCCGCTGCCGGACGCGCATGCCGCGCGCAAGCACTGCGCTTCGTCGCTGGAAGTCCTGCCGCGCGCCTTCCGGACGCTTTTCGACGCCAAGCAGCCGTACCCGGTTTCTTATTCCAATGAACTCCGGAAGCTGGTCAAGCAGGCTCGCGCCGGCGTCGCGGGAGGCGGCGAATGAAGACCGTTTTCTTCGACGTCGACACTCTCATCGACTTCGTCTTTCCCGCCGGAGCGCTTTACGTGCCGGGAGCCGAGAAACGGCTCGGGGCCGTGATCGCGCTGACCCGGCACGCCGCCGCAATGGGCATCCCCATCCTCGCCACCACGGACGCCCACGCCGAGAACGACCCTGAGTTCCGCTCCTGGCCCCCGCATGCCATCGCGGGCACGCTGGGACAGCGCAAGCCCGCGGACACGCTCCTGGATGGACACGTGACAGTGCCGCCCGCGGCGTCCCGGCTCGGCATCGGCGGCGCGCCGCAGGTGATTCTGCAAAAGCAGACCCTGGATTGCTTCGAGAGTCCGCTGCTCGCGCCACTGCTCGAAAGGTTGCCGGCGGATCGTTACGTGGTGTATGGCTTCGTCACCGAGTACTGCGTGCGCTTTGCCGCCCTGGGCTTGCTCAAAACCGGCCGGCGCGTCGAACTCGTCACCGACGCCATCGAGTGCCTGCGGCGGGAGGACGCCGAGCGCACCTACGCCGAGTTCGAATCCGGCGGAGGCCGCCTCACGACGACGGCGGAGGTCCTGCGCTAAACTCGTGCGCGTCATTCCCCGGGACCGTTGCTGCCGCGGTCGCCGCGAGAATCCGCCGAAAGTGACGCCTTTCGGCCGCCAGAAACAACCCGTAGATCAGGTGCCCGACGCACAGGACCGGTTTGGAGAGGTAGAGCGGGACCAGCGGCGCCCATCGGTTCACCCCCGGCGTGACGGTCGCGTAGTACCAAGCCAGACCGGCGGCCAGCGCGATCAACAGGAATCGAAACGGACTCGCCGATTCAGGCGCCGCGATACCGATCAGCGCCCCCCAGCACCCGGCAAAGAGCACCAGCAGAGCCATCCCGGCCCAGCTTGCCGGGCCGAATCCGAGCCGGAAGACCGCGTCGCCGTAGACGCCGGAGGCCATCAGGTTGGGGAAAGCCCACCACGGGTCCTGACGCCACAGCGACGCCGCCGCGAACCAGACCAGCATGGCCAGCGCGCCCATGACGCCGGCCTGAATCCCGGAGAGAAGGTGCAGACCTTTCCGCCGCAGCGGGTCTGATCGGTGAGGTTCCATCCCAAGGCTCAACCGGGGAGCGGCTCAGCTTTGCACCGCCGGCTTGGAGTAATAGTAGGAGTGGTAGTACGTGTACTTGCTGTACAACTCGCCGCGCCGCGCCCCGTTGACGATGATGCCCATCACGTTGTTCTGGCAAAGCGATTGCATCGCCCGCGTCACCGAGTCGATGGTGGTGGAGCCGATCCGGACGACCAGCAGAGTTCCGTGCGAAAGGGTCGACAACAGGTTGGCGTCGGCGGCAAACAGCAGCGGCGGGCTGTCCAGAATGATCCAGTTGAACAGGCTGGGCAACTGCTCCAGCATCAGTTTGACTTCCCGAAGGTTGAGCAGTTCGAGCGGATTCAGGACTGCCTCGCCGGCCGGCATGATGTAGAGATTCGTGCCCGCCACCTTCCGGATCGCCTCGTGCAAGGCCACTTTGCCCAGCAGGTAGTCGGTAATCCCTGGGCTTCGTTCGACCTGGAACATGTTGTGCACGATCGGCCGCCGGAAATCGAAATCGGCGAGCAGGGTCAGGTTGCCCGCGATGTTCGCTTCGGCCATCGCCAGGTTCACCGCGGAAAAGGACTTGCCTTCGGCCGGAGAGGGGCTGGTAATGACCACCGTGTGAATCGGCTGCAGGGTCTGCATGTGGTTCAGCCGGGTCCGCAGCGCGCGGAATTCCTCGGTCGGGGCGGCGTCGGGCCGCGTCATGTCGATCAAGTGCGCTTCGGGATTCGGGTTGAACGGGATCTCGGAAATCAGCTCCAGAATTCCATCCAGGTTCGAGGTTTCCGGAGCCAGCGCCGGCGGTACGCCGGCCGGCAACCCCGGCGCGACCGCGGCCCTGGGAAGACCCGCATTCTCGGCCCGTCTCAGTGCATCGTAAACTCGGCTCATTTTCTCTCCTGGCCGCCGTGGGCTGCCACGTCAGACCCTTCGAATGTAATAGTAAGCGACCGACCCCGACATAATCAGGATTCCTACAAAGCACGCCGCGCTCCAGAGCAGCCAGGCCATGCGCTTCCGGCGCCGCACGACGAAGTCGTTCTCCAGCAGCGGCACGCTCGCCAGAACGGTTAACTGGGTGTACGCCCGCACGTCTTTCAGGTTCTTCAGCGCGGAGTCCTTCATCTCCCGCGCGCCCGCCACCGCCACGCCCAGCGCCAGGCCGATCATGGTCCCCATGCCCACAATCAGCCAGCGGTTCGGCGCCGTCGGCGTCTGGGGCAGAGAGGCCGGATCGAGCAGTTCCAGCGTTTCTCCCTGGCGCCGGTTCTCCAGGTCCGTGGCGAGTTCGGACTGGCCCTTCTTCACGGTCAGTTCGTCGTAACGCTGCCGGGCCGCGTTTCGCTCCTGCATCAGAGTCGCGTACTCGGTGTCGCTGGCGGGGCTGGCTTGAATCGCCTGGCGCACGACGGCCATTTCCCGATCCACCGCCACCCGTTCCTTCACCAGGTCCTGAATCTCAAGCTCCTTCACCTGCACCAAGCCCTGCATCCGGTTGAGAACCGCTTCCACATCCCGGGCCTCCTTCAGACTCGTCGCACTGACCCTGCGCACGCTCTGGGGCTGCTTGTCGGGCTGGGTCTGCTCTTCGGCGAGCAGTTTCTTGCGGGAGGCTTGCAGCGACGCCAGCTCGGACTTGGCTCGCTGCACGTCCGGATGGGTCTCGGTATACCGTTCGCGGAGCGAGTTCAGGATCGACTCGCCATTCACGATCTGCTGCTCCAGCCGGACCAGCCTCTCGCTCCGGCCGGCCGCCATGGTCACCTCTTCCGACGGCGCGGCCAGGGCGGTCAACTGGGCCTTTAACGCCTGGATCTGCGACTCCAGAAGCAGTTTCTCGTTGTTGGCGCGGCTGACCGAGGAGGCGGCCGCCGAGAACCGGGTTTCCAGCGCGGTCAGCTTCTGAAGATTCAACTGCATCTGCTCCGGCAGCCGGCCCGCGTTGCGCGCGCGGAAGTCGGACAGTTTCTGCTCCCCGGCCTCAAAGTCGCGCTTGGCGGATTCCCACTGGTCGCGCAGAAACTGCGTGGTCACCACCGACTGTCCGGCGCGCGCCCGGATGTTTTCGTCGATGTAGCGCGTCACCAGGTCGGAGGTGATGCGCTGCGCCAGGATCCGGTCGGAATACGAGAAACTGACCTGGAAAGCCGAGATGGTCGACATGGCCTGCCCCATCTGGCGCGTCATGCTCTGCACGCCGCTTACGCGCACGTCCTTGCGCATCTCCTCGATCACATCCTCCAGCGGACGGCGCCGGCGCTCGGAAGCGTACAGGTTGTGAGTCTGAATCAGGTTTGTAAGCGTCACCCGGCTCAGGATCTGCTCGGTCATCGAGTTGATCAACTGCCCCAGTTCAGCGTTGACGTTGGTGGGGACGAAGCGCTCGGGAACCAGCGCCGGCACGACGCGAACCACCGCGCTCGACACGTAGGTATCGGGCCACAAGAAGGCCACCACGACGGACACCACAAGCCCCAGAAAGAGCGGGCCCAGGATCCACGCCTTATGCCGGCGCGAGATGTCGATAAAATCCTCCAGATCGAGCGGCCGTCGAACAACCGCGTACTGGTCGGTGGGAGGCTGCATGCACTAAACTCCTCGTAAAGACTCTTCCCGTTCCCGGCCGGGAAATCCGCCAGACCCCGGGAACCGCTCCGATACTGCTATTCCCTCCGCTCCCTGACGGTCGCGGCTCGGTATTCGGTACTGAGC
>JACQZT010000456.1 GCA_016213755.1 Acidobacteriota bacterium
CCCGACTGGTAGGAAGGTGACGGATGAGGAAATCAGGCGAGTGAACCTGAAACAGAACAAGTTTCATGGCGAATGGAATTACACCATTCACCCCTCTACGCACCCGCGAAGTTGATACCTTTATTTATTGACGCCGCCTAAAGAGGCTCGAAGGCGAAAAGCCTGGATCATCTTCCAGGACGAAAGTGGTGTCTCGGAGCCGCCGCCCGTGAGAACAACCTGGACGTCGAAGAGGGAGCTGAGTCGCACCTTCAACTGGAAGAAGTTGTCAGTTTGTGCCGCGCTGGGCTATCGCTGGGACGGCCAGCGATGCCGGTTGTGGCTTCAGACTACGCCGGGCAGCTAAAACGACCAAAGCCTGATCGCTCTCTTGCGCGACCTGAAGAAGCACCTGAGCAGGCAGAAGGCCGTTCTGATCTGGGACGGCTTACCGGCGCACGAGAGTCGGGAGATGAAAAAGCTCCTGGAGAGCCAGCGGAGCTGGTCGCAGGTGGACATGCTGCCGCGCTACTCTCCCGACCTGAATCCAGTGGAGGACTTGTGGGGCAAGGTCGAAGGCCAAGTGCTTGCCGATCGCTCCGTCGATGGAGTAGCCGATGCCGAAGTGGTGATGACAAACGGCATGGAGCGGATACGCCAATCCGATCTGCCATTTTCTTTCCTGCGCCACGCAGGCCTTTCCTTTTGACCGATTGTTTCACTCAATCATGCGAGATTCAGGAGGGCGCGAGTTGGGCGAGGTCGAGGCGGCCGGTGTAGATGGCCATGCCCAGGGCGGCGTGGACGCCGATGCGCTCCAGTTCGCGGATCTCCTCGAGGGTAGTGATGCCGCCGGCGGCGGTGATCTCGAGCGTGGTCGCGGCGCGCAGGCGGCGGAACCAGTCCAGGTCGGTACCCTGCATCATCCCTTCCTTGTCCACGTAGGTGCACAGGAAGCCGCCGCAGGAGGGCTCCAGTTGACGGATGACCTCTTCGGCGGTGAACTGGGTCGCTTCGCGCCAGCCTTTGACCACCACGCGGTCGCCTTTGGAGTCGAGCGCCACGATGAGGCGATCCCGGCCGATGGCGTCGCGAATCTCACCCAGCACCACGGGGTTGAAGGCGGCCGTGCCGACAATCACTTTCTTTGCGCCCTGTTCGACCAGTTGGCGCGCGCGTGCGGCGCTGCGCACGCCGCCGCCGGCGCGGATCGAGGCGCGGCGAGCCAGGTGCTCGACGATCGCGTTGTTGGCGCCGCGGCCCAGCGCGGCGTCGAGGTCGATGACCTGGATTTCGGGAAACGCCGCAAAGCGCGCCAGCATCTCGTCAGGCGTGCCGCCTTCCAGGGCTTTCTCGCGGCCTTGCACAAGCTGAACCACCTTGCCGTCCATCAGATCGATGCAGGGAATAATCATAAGCGGACCGGAATGTTGTGGCCGGCCAGGTACTGCTTGAGGTCGTCCACCGTGTACGTGCCGTAATGGAAGATCGATGCGGCCAGCGCGGCATCGGCCTCGCCTTCGGTGAGCACGCGCAGGAAATCCTCGGGCTTCCCCGCGCCGCCGGAGGCGATCACCGGGATGCGCGTGGCGCGCGAAATCGCGCGCGTCAGCTCGCAATCGAAGCCGGTCTGCACGCCATCGGTGTCCATGGAGGTGAGCAGGATCTCGCCCGCGCCCAGCGACTCGCCGCGCGCGGCCCATTCCACCGCGTCGATGCCTTCATCCACGCGCCCGCCGCGCGTGTACACGTTCCAGGCGCCGGGCCCGCGCCGGCGCGCGTCGATGGCCAGCACCACCGCCTGCGAACCGAACTCCCGGCTCAATTCGGTGATCAGCGCCGGGCGGCGCACGGCGGCCGTGTTGACGCTCACCTTGTCGGCGCCGGCCATCAGGATCTTGCGCGCGTCGGTGACCTTGCGCACGCCGCCGCCCACGGTAAGCGGGATGAACACCTTGCGCGCCGTGCGCGCCACCACGTCCACCATGGTGTTGCGGTCGTCGCTGGAGGCGGTAATGTCCAGGAACACCAGCTCGTCGGCGCCCTGCTGGTTGTAGCGACCGGCGAGTTCCACCGGGTCGCCCGCGTCGCGCAGGTTCACGAAATTGACGCCCTTGACCACCCGGCCGGCGGTCACGTCAAGACAGGGAATGATGCGTTTGGCCAGCATGGTTCACAGCTCGATAAAGGTGCGCACGATTTTCAAACCCAGCGGTCCCGACTTCTCGGGATGGAATTGCACGCCGAACACGTTGCCCGCTTCGAGCACCGCCGTGTAGGGCACGGTATAGGTGCAGACGGCCTTGGCGGCCTCGCACAGCGGCACGTAGTAGCTGTGCGCGAAATACAAATAGGGATGCGGCGCCACGCCCGCCAGCAGCTTCGATTCCGGCTGGACATCCAGGCTGTTCCAGCCCATGTGCGGCACGCGGGCGTCCAGGGCGAAGCGGCGCGCCAGGCCCGGAAACAGGCCCAGGCCGCGCACCTCGGGCGCTTCTTCGCTGCCTTCGAGCAGCGACTGCAAGCCGAGGCAGATGCCCAGAAACGGAACGCCGGCCCGGATGCGATCGAGCAGCGTCTCGCGCACGCGCATGGCGTCCAGCGAGCGCAGCATCTGGCCGAAGTGGCCCACGCCCGGCAGGATGATCTTGCTCGCGCGCCGCAAACCCTCGGCGTCGTCGGCGAGCGTGTATTGGGCGCCGATCTCCTCCAGGGTGTTTTCCACCGAGCGGAGGTTGCCGGCGCCGTAGTCGAAGATCGCGATCATAGCAGGCCCTTGGTCGAGGGCAGTCGCCCTTTGAGCCGCGCGTCGCGCGAGCAGGCGCAGCTCATGGCCCGTGCGAAGCACTTGAAGACGGCTTCCAGCTTGTGGTGATTCGAGCGGCCGTAGAGCACCTTGGCGTGCAGGTTCGCGCCGGCGTGCGCGACGAAGCCGCCGAAGAAATCCTCGACCAGTTCGGTCTGCAAATCGCCGACATAGCGCACGCGCACCAGGTCTTTATAGACCAGCGCGGGCCGGCCGCCCAGGTCCACGGCCACCACGGCCAGCGTCTCGTCCATGGGCATGACGAAGTAGCCCGCGCGGTTAATGCCCTTGCGGTCGCCCAGCGCCTGGGCGAACAATTGCCCGAGCACGATGCCGGCGTCTTCCACGGTGTGATGCTGGTCCACCTCCAGGTCGCCCGTGGCTTTCAGATTCAGATCGAAGCCGCCGTGCCGGGCGAACAGCTCCAGCATGTGGTCGAGGAAACGAATGCCGGTCGATACTTCGTACCGGCCGCGGCCGTCGAGTTTGAGCGTGCCGCGAATCTGGGTTTCCTTGGTGATGCGTTCAATGGCAGCGGTTCGCAAGCGCGGCCTCCAGTATGTTGATGTCGTCGATGACCGCTTCGGCGCCCTGCTCCTCCAGCGCCTGTTTCAGGTCCAGATGCCAGGAGAAGGCGGGCGAGGCAACGCCGATGAAGCGCGCGCCGGCGGCGCGGGCCGAGCGGGCGTCGTCGACGGTGTCGCCGATATACCACAGGGTCTGCGCCGGCTTTCTCTCCCGGATCAGCAGCAGCCCGTCGGGGGCGGGTTTCAGGTTCTTCACGTCGTCGGCGTAAATGGCGGGATCGAAGCGGATGTCGCGCGCGCAGCGGTTCAGCGTCAACTCGGCCTCCCACAGGCGCCGTCCGCTGAAGATGGCCAGGTCGTAATTCTCCGCCAGGCGATCGAGGGTCCCCGGTTGCGCGATCCAGCGCTCGCGCGTAATCAGACCGTCGCCGTCCTGGCCTTTGAACAGATCCACGAAGCGCGCGACCACGGTCTCGTAGTTGACGTAGAAGCCCAGGTCGGCGCAGATGCGCTGCGACAGCAGCCAGTCGTCGTTCCAGCCGCCGCGGTTCTTGTACATCTGGATCAGTTCGCGCGGCACCGTCTTGCCGGTGAAGTGGCGGACCGTCTGCACAATGGTCTCGCGATAGGAATCCGAGACGTCCACCAGCACGCCGTCCATGTCGAAAGCAAGCACGTCGCGGGTCATAGCCAGATCTCCTCGAGCTCCGTCAGGAAACGCGCCGCCTGCGCGCGCGTGCCGGCCGTGACGCGCACGCAGCCGGCGATTTCGTAACTGCGGTCGCGCACCAGCACGCCCGCCTCGCGCAGCTTGTCGCGGATCTCGGCGGCGCGCTCGCCCGCGCGGAACAGCACGAAGTTGCCGCGGGTCGGAAAGTGAAAGATACCCAGGCGCCGCAGCCCGGCGCACAGCGCGTCGCGCGCCGCCAGCGCCTCGCTCACGTATTCGCGAATGTAGTCCGGGTCGCGAATCGCCGCGCGCGCGGCGGTCGCGGCCAGCGCGTTCACGCTGTAGGGCGACTGCGCCTTATGCAGGTACGCCACGTTTTCCGCCTGGCTGAACAGACAGCCCATGCGCATGGCCGCCATCCCAAAAACTTTGGAAAAGGTCCGGCTGACGAGCAGGTTGGGATAGTGCGGAATCAGGCTCAGCGCGGTGACGCCGTAGAACTCGAAGTACGCCTCGTCAATGAGAACCGCGGCCCGCGGCGCCGCCGCCAGGATCTTGACGATCGTCGCCACGTCGATGGCCGTGCCGGTGGGGTTGTTGGGATTGGCGATCAGGATCGCGCGCGTGCGCGGTCCGATGGCGGCCAGGAACCGCTCGGCGGGAAACGAAAGATCCTCGGCGCGGTAGTCGATTTCGCACACCGCGGCGTCGGCCACCTCCGCGTAGAAGCGGTACATCGCATAGGAGGGCCGCAGCAGCAGCACTTCGTCGCCGTCGTCCACGTAGGTGTTGACCAGCACCTGTATGGCTTCGTCGGTGCCGTTGGTGAGCAGCAGTTGATCGGGCCGGACGCCGAAGTAAGCGGCCAGCTCCGGGCGCGCCTCGTCGTACTCGGGATAGACCGTGAGACCCTCGGTGGTGAGCTGCCCGCGCAAAGCCTCGATGACGCGCGGGGAACAGCCCACCGTGTTCTCGTTGAAATCCAGGCGCAGCTTGCCGGCGCGGCCGCCGGTGGGCGGCGAGTAGGGCGCCATGCCCAGCACCGCGGCGCGCGGTTTGAGGCTAGCCACGGCGCACCTCCGCCGAGCGCGCGTGCGCCTCGAGTCCTTCGGCGCGCGCCAGAGTCGTGATGGCGGGCGTCAGGCGTTCGAGCGCGGCGGGCGAAAGCTGCTGGGTCGAGATCACCTTGACGAAGTCGGCCGCCGAGAGGCCGCCGCGCACGCGCGCCGCGCCCGAGGTCGGCAGAACGTGGTTCGGCCCGGAGGCGTAATCGCCCGCTGCTTCGGTGCTGTGCGGTCCGATAAAAACGCTGCCCGCGTTCTGCACCTGTTTGAGGAGATCCCGGCCCGGGATGCTCAGGTGCTCGGGGGCGAAGCGGTTGGCCAGCGCCATGGCCTCGCCGAGCGAGCCGACCAGGATCACGGCGCTATTGCTGTCGATGGCCACGCGCGCCACACCGGCCGTGGGCAGTGTGGCAAGCTGAAGCTCAACTTGTTTCACCACCGCCTGCGCGAGGCGCTTGGACGTGGTGAGCAGGATGGCCGAGGCGTCGGTGTCGTGCTCGGCCTGGGCCAGCATGTCGGCGGCGATCCAGGCCGGGTTGCCGTCGCGCGCAATGAGCAGGATTTCGGTCGGCCCGGCCACGAAGTCGATGCCCACCTCGCCGGCCAGCAGCTTCTTGGCCGCGGCCACGTAGATGTTGCCGGGGCCGGCGATGCGCTCGGCGCGGGGCACGGTGCGCGTTCCGAAAGCGAAGGCGGCGATGGCGTGCGCCCCGCCCATCTGGAACAGGCCGGAAACCTTGAGCAGTGACGCGGTTCCCCAGATTTCGTCCACCGCTCTCGGCGAAGCCACACAGATATTCTTCACGCCCGCCACCTGCGCGGGCAGCACGGTCATCAGGAGCGTCGAAGGCAGCGGGTAGCGGCCGGCCGGGATGTAGGCGGCCACGGTCTCCAGCGGACGCACGATCTGCCCGAGTTCGAGACCCGGCGCGACCACCACGCGGCGCGGCCGCGGCAGTTGCAGCTTGGCGAAGGCGCGGATGTTGCGCGCGGCTGTGCGCACGGCTGCGCGGAAAGCGGGAGAGAGCCGCCGCGCCGAGGCGTCCAGCTCGGCGCGGGAAACGGCGACGCCCGGCCGGTCGAGCGCGTCGAACTTCCTCGCGTATTCCAGCAGCGCCTGGTCGCCGCGCCGCCGCACGGCTTCCAGGATCGGTTGCACCACGGCTTCGGCCTCGCTCAGGCGCGCCGCGCGCCGCGTGAGGAGCCGCTCCGCTTGTTTGGAATCGAGAATTCGCAGCATGGCTACATCACAATCTTGTTCAACGGATACTCGACGATGCCCTGCGCGCCGGCCTGCTTCAACCGCGGGATGATGACGCGCACGGTGGATTCCTCGAGGATGGTGTTTACCGCCAGCCAGTCTTCGTCGCTCAGGTGCGAGATGGTCGGCCGCTTCAGCGCCGGCAGCACTTCCAGAACCTGCGCCAGGTCCTCCTTGCGCACGTTCAGCATCAGGCCGACCTTGCCCAGCGCGTTGATGGCGCCTTCGAGCAGCATCCGGATGTCTTCCAGCTTGCGACGCTTCCAGTCGTCCCTCCACGAGACGCGGTTGGCGATCAGTTGCGTGTTGGATTCGAGCACCGTCTCGAGGATGCGCAGCTTGTTGGCGCGCAGCGAGGAGCCGGTCTCGGTGACCTCGACGATGGCGTCGGCCAGCACCGGCGGTTTCACTTCCGTGGCGCCCCAACTGAACTCGACCTTGGCGTTCACTCCATTGGCGGCCAGATAGCGCCGCGTGGCACCCACCAGTTCGGTGGCGATGGTTTTGCCTTCCAGGTCCTTCACGGACTGGAACGGCGAGGCCTCGGGCACGGCCAGCACCCAGCGCACCTTGCCGAAGCTCTGCTTGGCGTAGATCAGGTCGGCCACGGTCTGGACCTCGGCGCCGTTCTCCTCCACCCAGTCTCGGCCCGTCAGCCCCGCATCCAGCACGCCGTCGGCGACGTAACGCGCCATTTCCTGCGCGCGGATGAGCATGCACTCGATCTCCGGGTCGTCGACGGCCGGAAAGTAGGAGCGGCTCGAAGTGGTGATGAGGAAGCCCGCGCGGCGGAACAACTCCACCGTCGCCGACTCGAGGCTGCCTTTGGGAATGCCCAGTTTCAATTTCACGCCTTGCCTCCGTAAACGCTGTTAGGGTCGTAAGTGCGCGGCTCGCTTTCCGTCCACTCACCATCTTTCAAGGCACGAAAAAAGCAGCTTCTGAAACCCTCGTGGCATACGCCCGGGCCGAGTGCCTCAACCTGCACCAGCACCGCGTCGCGGTCGCAATCCGTTTGGATGTTCTTGACCACCAGGCGGTGCCCGGAAGACTCGCCTTTGAGCCACAGCTTCCGGCGTGAGCGGCTATAGAAAGTGGCGTAGCCGCTTTCCACCGTGCGCCGGAACGCCTCTTCGTTCATGTATCCGACCATCAGGACCCGCCCCGTGGCTTGGTCCTGAATCACCGCGGTCACCAGACCGTCCGATTTCGAAAAATCCAGATTCATAGTCGATCCCAAGAAAAAAAGCCCGCCGGACCGCGGCGGGCTCGAACTTTCCACTCTGCTCTGAACTCGTTCAGAAGCGAACCCGTCGCGGCGCACCAGGCGTATGGTGGTGGTGAGACAGCCCGGCGACGGAACGCACTCTCATGAACCCACAGTATAACAGAGTTTCGGGGACAGGGTACGCAATCCCGAAACTCAAGCCGGAAAGACGCTGCGCACCTGTTCCAGGAAGCGGGCCACCTTCACGCGCGGGTCGCCCGCGCCCAGGGTTTCTATGGGCAGATTGCCGCGGTAGCCCACTTTGTCGATGATCGCCTTCACCCGGGGGAGGTCGATGGGGGTTTCTTTGTCGCCGTACCAGACGGTTTCCTTGAGCTGCCAGGAGACCGCGTAAGGCAGCAGTTTTTCGATCTGGGCGTAGGGGTCGCCCTGGCGCAGGCTGCCCACGTCCAGCACCACGCCGAACCACTCCGAATCGACCGCCTGGACGATCCGGATGGTCTGCTCGGCGGTCTTCACGAAGTCGTTGTGGTTTTGCAGGCCCACAATGACGCCGTGCCGCTTCCCGTACTCGGCGCACTCGCGCAGATCGGGCGCCATCCAGTTCAGCGCCTGCTCGAAGCTGGTACCGTCCGGCACACCGCGACCGCTGAAGACGCGAATCAGGCTTCCGCCCAGCTTGCGCGCCACTTCGATCCAGTCCTTGACCAGTTGCACGTCCGCCTTGCGGGCGGCGGCGTCGGGCACGGCGAATTCGTTGCGCACACCCGTGCCGGCGATGGCGACGCCGCTCACGAAAGCCCGTTTCTTGAGGCGGTACACGGATTCGTCGTCCGGGACCTTGGGGTAGCCGGGGAAATAATAGCCGGTCGCATCCAAGGCGCCGATGCCGTGCTGCGCGCAGTAGTCCACCACGTCCGCCAGGGTCATGGCGCCGTCGCGCAGCGGCCGGTCGAAAGAGTAGGCGTTGAGAGCGAGCTTGACCCGGCTGCCCGCCAGGCGGGCCACCCGGGGCTGTGCGAATGAGGCGGCGCATAGCGCGCCGGCTCCGAGCGGCAGTTTCAGGAATTCCCGGCGATGAGTGGCGGCGTTCATGATTGCTCCAGCGGCTGGCCTCTTCGCCCCATCATAGCGGAGTCGCGGGAGGCATGATGCCAGCCGGAAATCCCGTGCACGCCTATTGCGCCGCGTGCTTGGCTTTCAGCGCCGGCCGGCGTTCGAATCGCTGGCCGACAAAGGTCAGGGCTTGCGCGCGGCCGCGGGCATCGACGTCGTATTCGACGGTTTCCGGTTCGGGCATCAGCGGGCAGTTCAAGCCCCGCAGATAGAAGCGGTTCTCGGAACCGGGTTCGAGACGCCCGCGGTAGTTGGCCCAGGACAAGGTCAGTCCCTGGCGGCTGCGGCGCACCTTCAGGTCCCCATAGGCGAAGTGCACGAAGGTGCCTGCATAGGCGTTGAGCGCCTGGGCGGGCTTACCGGCCGGCTTGGAGGAGCACTCCGCGGTTTGCGACGCTTCCTGTGCCCAGGATTCCGCCAGGAGGCGAAAATGGCCGATCCAGTCCTTGGGCGGGAGCCCCAGACACCCGTCGAGCAGGGTGTAGACCAAAGCCTCGGTCGCCCACGTGAGATTCAGGTTTGCCAGCACCGCCACACCCAGGCCGGCCTCCGGCAGTACGGCGATGTGGGCGCGATAGCCGGGCAGAACGCCCGTGTGGGAGACCACCCGCCAGTTGTGGTGGTCGCTCAGCATCCAACCCAGGCCGCAGTCCAGGCGGGTGCGTTCTCCGAAGAAGGAGTAGATGCGGGGTGCCTCCTCCGGGCGGATCGGGATGTGGGGGAGGAGCATCTCCCGGTGGTTCTTCTCGCTCAACATGGTCCGGCCGCCCGCCTTCCCGGGGCGCAATTGGAAGCGCAGCCAGTGGGCCAGGTCGGCCGCGCTGCACGCCAGTCCGCAGGCCGGGTTGGCTTTGTCTACCGAGCCCTGCCGGATCCGCTCCACCCGCCCGTCCCTCGAACGGCCGAACGGCCGCGCGGATCCCGATTCCAGTTCGGGGCGGAAACCGCTCGCGAACATCCCCAGTGGATTCAGAATCCGCGAACGGACAAACTCCTCATAACTTTGCCCGGACACTTCGGCCACGATCTCGCTGGCCAGGATATACATCACATTGCTGTACAGGAACCGGGTGCGGGGAGTCGCCGCCGGTCCGATGCGCCAGATGCGGTCGAGCAGCGCCCGGCGGCTCCAGGGCGAGTTGTACCACAACGGATCGTGCCAGCCGAAGCCCGAGCGGTGGCAGAGCAGGTCGCGGATGGTCAGTTCGTCCGCCCCGTGCGGCGCCGGACAGACGAAGTCCGGAAAGAAGCGGCGCACCGGATCGTCCCAGGCCAGGGCTCCCTGGTCGCAAAGCAGCGCCAGGGCCGTGGCGGTGAAGCTCTTGGTGGCGGAAGCGATGCGGAACAGGGTATCGCCGGTGACGGGATTGCGCGGGGCGCAATCGGCCACACCGTAGCCGCGGGCGAAGCTTGCTTCGCCTTGCACCACCGTTACCGCCAGCCCGGGCGTGCCGGACTCGGCCAGCACCACCCGTGCGGCTCGGTCGATTGGACTTTCCGGATCGGCGGTCATCTCATTGCACGATTTCAAGGTGCTTGACCAGTTGTTTGATCGATCCCGCAACCGGGTTGCCCTGCGTGTGCAAGTGCTTCTCCCGGTACATCCTGCGATCGGCTTCGGCCAGCATCTCCTCGGCGTTCTTTCCGTCGGCGGGGAAGACGGCTACTCCCGAACTCAGCGAGACGATCTCCTCGCCGCAGATTTCGCGGCCCACTTGCCGGGCGATCTGGTCGAACTCGCCGGTCTTGGCCAGCGCGATTTCCGGCGTCAGGCCGGACAGCAGCACCACGAACTCGTCGCCGCCCATGCGGGCCACGTAATCGTAGCTCCGGCAGCGCTCCCGGATCCGGCTGGCGAACAGGTTCAGCACGCGATTGCCGGAGAGGTGGCCGAAACGGTCGTTCACGCGCTTGAAGCCGTCCAGGTCGCAGACCATCACGCTCAGAGTGGTGCCGCTGCGCTCGCAGCGGGCGATCTCCGCGTCCAGGTGCAGGAACAGCGAACGCGCATTGGGCAGCGAGGTCAGAAAGTCGGTGGTGGCCGAGGCCTCCGCCTCCTTGAATCTCAGCGCGTTGCCGACCGAAACCGAAAGCTTGCTGCTGATGGCTTGCAGCACGCGCAACTGGTCGCGCGAAAAAGCGTCCCGGTCGGCGTGATAGAGCGTCAGCACGCCCACCACGCTGTCCTCGCCCAGCAAAGGCACCGACAGCGCGGAGTTGAGCTTGCTGAAGATCTTGGGATTGTTCAGGTAACCCGGCTCGACGGAGGGGTTGCCGTTGATGATCGGCTGGCGGTTCTCGGCCACCCAGCCGGAGATCCCCTGGCCCAAGGGGATGTTCAGCGAGGAGAACAGGCGCAGATCCTCGCCGATGCAGAACTCCGGCGATAGCGCGCTGCCGCGCACCACGTAAACCGCCAGCGCGTCGTAGTGTACCAGGCGCTGCAAGCGTCCGGCCAGCACCGAGAGAGTGTCGCTCAGGCTCAGCGAGTTGCCCAGCGCCTGCGCCAGTTCGAACAGGCCCTGCGCTTCCTGCCGCGCGGCGGCGATGGATTGCAGAAAGTCCCCGGGCTGGCCGGGCCTGGCCGCATGGGCCGGGCCGGACGCTTCGAAACCGGCGGCTGGAGCCTGGCCCCGTTCCACCCGGAAATCCTGCGACAGGCGGGCCGGTTCGATGCTCTTCTCTCCACCCTGCGACAAGGCCTCGAACTCCCGGTAGCGCCGCTGGAGGACTTCGGTGACCCGCGGTTCAAAGCTCTTGCCGCTCTCAGACACCACCACCTTGAGGGCGTCTTCCAGCGACAGGGCGCGGCGGTACTGGCGGTCGGAAGCCAGCGCGTCCAGGCAGTCCACCACCGACAGAATCCGCGCGCCGATCGGAATCTCTTCCCCCTTCAGGCCATCGGGGTAGCCCGAACCGTCCCAGCGCTCGTGGTGCGCGCGCACGATCGGCACCACCGGGTAGGGGAATTTCACCCGGTCCAGGATCTCCGCGCCCACCACCGGGTGGATCTTCATCTTCTCGAACTCTTCGGGCGTCAGTCTGCCGGGCTTGGAGATGATGTGTTCGGGCACCGCCAGTTTGCCGATGTCGTGCAGCAGGGCGGCGGCCTGCAAGGCCGCGGTCTGTTCTCTGGAAAGGCCCAGTTCCTTGGCGATTTCCACCGCGTATACCTGCACCCGCTGAAGGTGCTCGCCCGTGGTGTGGTCCTTGGCGTCAATGGCCAGCGCCAGCGCCTCGATGGTGCGCAGGTGCAGCGAAGCCATCTGCTCGGCGTGGACCTTCTCGTTCTCCAGCTTCCCCAGGTACAGGTGATAGGAGCGATAGATCACGTACACCACCGGCACCACCAGCAGCGCCGTCTCCCATCCGATGGTCCCGCTGAGGTAGTTGAACAGGCCGGCGATGGAGGCGCCCACCAGGTAGTACGGGAAGCACCAGAAGTAGCATTCCTGCCACACCTGGCGCGGCGACTTTCCTTCCGTGAGCGCGATGACAATGGCCACCGGGCCGGTGTTCATGATGAAGAAGACCACCGCCGCGGCGGCCAGCCGGGCGGCCATCCCGAAGCTCAACGCGTCGAACAGACTCAGGTGCGCGACCCAATGCGAAAGGGCGATGGCCAGGCTGGTGCTGGCGATGTTGAACGCGATCTGCACCAGCCGGGGACGCCGGCGCGTGTGCCACAGGCATTGCACCAGGGTCGCCCCAGCGCCCATGACCAGGACTTCCGGAAGGCTGAGCTGAAGGATCCCGATCAGGATGAACTGAAAGTACACCGACATGGTGCCGGTGACCGACGGCAGCGAAACCTTGAACCCCGAAACCAGCAGAGTCACCAGCAGGAGAACTGCGAAGCGGTAGGGGTTCTGCGACTCCCAGCGCAGCAGGCTCAGCGGCAGAACGCCCAGCCCGCCCGCAACGACCACGCCGATGTAGAGCCGCGTCCGTAGGGTCATGGCGTCCGGATTGGGATATGCACGCGGCGTACCACTGTCGTCGGAAGCGGTGATCTCTGTGTTTTGTTTGACTTAGGGCTTGGGGTCCGCGCCGCGGGAGACATTTTGGCCGACTTTGCGTCCATCGAGACGACATTTTGTCAGATTTCGAAATGGGTGTTTGAGTGTACTGTCCCCGGTTTCCCGGTTTTGTCCCCGGTTTTGCGGTTTCGGGTAAGATGAATGTAATTCAGTGAGATCCACAGCGCGCGACAGCTCCGAGGCCGGTCCGCCGGCGCGATTCCCGGCGGTTGGAATCGCCGTCGCCGTGATTCTCACGGTCGCGGTGTGCGCGTCGCTGAGCTGGAACGCTTACGACGTGCTCCGGTTCGCGGAACGAACCGAGCGGGAAACCTTGCGCTTCGATATGTCCCGCGTGTTTCCAGTCGCTGTATCCGGGCTACGCACGGAAGGGCTAAGACATCCGCTTGACCGCCTCCGCGTTCTTCCGGACTTTGCGCACGGCCAGGGCGATGTCTTCCATGTCCGCCTTGTCGCCCAGCAGAATGGACTGCCCCAGCCACATGCCGTCCTGCGCCAGGCGGTCGTTGGCCGGGCAGTGGTTGCGCTCGCGCCAGCGGGCGATCTCCGCGGTGGTGTAAATGGCGCGGTAGGTGCGCGAGTTGAGTGTGTTCTCCAGGAACGGGTCCTTGTTCAGCGTTCCGTAGCCCGCCGCCAGCGGAATTCCTTCCGCCCGCACCGCCGCCAGGAATCTCTCCCGGGACAGGCCGGCGAAGGCTTCGCGGTCGTAGCGCAGCATGTACAGGTGGAAGGCGTTGCGAGTGCACCCGGCGTACACCTTGGCCGGCGCGACGCCGGGCGCCTCCCGCAGCAACCCGGTTAGGTAAGCCGCGTTCTGTTCGCGGGTGCGGGCCTGCTCTTCCAGGCGCTGCATTTGGGCCAGCAGGAGGGCGGCCTGGAATTCCGCCATGCGCAGATTAATCCCGTTGCGGCAGATCGCGGGGTCGGCCGAATTCTCGTCCGGCGAGCGGTAGTGCGAGTGGAAGCCGTAGGCGTGGAGGTAGAGCTTGTCGTCGTTCGTGACCACGGCGCCCGCCTCGCCTCCGGGCAGGTTCTTGAATTTCTGGAAGCTGAAGCACCCCAACTGGCCCAGCGTGGAAGCCGCCTTCTTGCGCCACTCGGAGAGGTGCGCCTGGCAGGCGTCTTCGATCACCGGGATGTTGCGCCGTTTCGAGATCTCCAGAATGGCGTCCATGTCCGCCATGTTCCCGCCCAGGTGGATGGGCATGATGCAGCGCGTGCGGGGCGTGATGGCGGCCTCGATTTTGCGCGCGTCGATCATCATCGAGTCCGGGTCGGTGTCCACGAAGACCGGCAGCGCATATTGCGCCAGGATCGCGTTGATGGTGGCGATGAAGGTGTAAGGGCCCACCAGTACTTCGTCCTTGGGTCCCACCTCCAG
>JACQZT010000470.1 GCA_016213755.1 Acidobacteriota bacterium
CCGCAGATATAATCAAAATACAAGGGACAACTGCATCTTGTTGATAACTGGCGTGCCACTACATTTTCGCGCCTGAGGCCATCCTCGCCAACAGAATCAACAAGTTGCAGCGAGTTTGGGCCCAAAGCTGTCGAAGATGAGTCTGACGGTCGCGGCTCGGAATAGGATACCGAACCGCTACTATTGGGGGAGCGGTACCGGCGATTTCTTGACGGCTCCTAAGGGAGCGGTTGGCGCAGTCGGGTTGTCACAGGCTCTAAACTCCCCCGGGGAAAAGCCGATAGTCGAATGAGGGCTGTGAAGGTACAAAACCATCCAGTGGCGGTGTGGTTGGTGGTCACCCTGGGATCGGTGTGTTCGCTGCCTGCTCTGGACCCGGCCCGCCCGATCACGCACTACCGGCACGACGTCTGGCAGGAAGAGCAGGGGCTTCCGCAGTACACCGTCAACACGGTTTACCAAAGCCGGGACGGCTATCTATGGCTGGGGAGCTACCACGGGCTGATCCGCTTTGACGGCGTCGGGTTCCAGGTTTCCGACCGGCGCAACACGCCGGCCATCCAAGGGGATCGCACCTGGGAAATGTGCGAAGATCCGGCCGGGACGCTGTGGATCGGAACTTCCGCCGGGCTGACGACGCGGCGCAACGGCGAGTTCGCTCACGTTCCGCTGCGGCCGGCCCTCCCCAACGACGTGGTCAAGTCGCTGCATTGCGCCGCGAACGGCGACCTGTGGATCGGCACGGCCGGCGGCGTGGCTCGCTTGCGGAACGGACTGGCCGAATTCGTGGCGCTCCCCGGAGACTACGTCCGGCAGGTGCGTCCGGCCCGGGACGGCGGGCTGTGGGTGGCCGCCAACAGCGGACTGCACCACATGGACCGCGACGGACGCTGGACCCTTCACAGCGGCCGGGACGGTTTGCCGGCGGACATCGCTTGTTCGGTGTACGAGAACCGCGACGGCTCGCTGTGGGTAGGAACGCGCAACGGCCTGTTTCACAAACGCGGCGAGAGGTTCGTGGACCAGACGCGGCGCGCGGGGTTGCCGCCCAGTCCGGTCTGGACCATCATCGCCGACCGCGACGGGAACTTGTGGTTCGGCTCCTTCGGAGGCGGTGTGGTGCGGCTGTCCGGCGAGACCTTCTCCAGTTTGCGGACCCCCGCCGGGCTCTCCAGCAACATGATCTCTTCGATCTTCGAAGACCGGGAAGGCAGCTTGTGGATCGGGACCGAAGGCGGCGGACTCGACCGCCTGCGCGACGTCACCTTTACCACCTACACGACCCGCGACGGCCTGGGCAGCAACCTGGCGGCGCCGGTGGTCGAGGATCCCCAGGGCGCCATCTGGGTAGGGACAAACGGGGGAGGCCTGACGCGCCACCAGAACGGCGGCTTCAAAACCTACACTACCGCCGACGGCCTTCCCGATAACTACGTCTGGTCGCTCCACGCCGCGCGGGACGGCGATTTGTGGGTCGGCACCTGGAACCAGGGGCTGGTGCGCCTGCGCAACGGGCGGTTCACGAGCTACACCGAGCGGGATGGATTGGCCGGAAATGCCGTCATCGCCATCACGCAGGACCGGACCGGAGATGTGTGGGCCGCCTGTTACAGCCGGGGTCTGAGCCGCTTGCACAACGGACGCTTCACCAATTACACGAAGGCGGATGGCCTGCCGACCGATGAAGTCCGCACGATGCATGAAGATCGGCAGGGCGTCCTGTGGATCGGCACGCGGTTCGGCCTGAGCCGGTATGAGAACGGGAGATTCACCACCTTCACGACGCGCGACGGCCTGTCCAACGATTTTGTCACCAATATCCACGAGTCCGGCGACGGCCTTTTGTGGGCCGGCACGTTCGGAGGAGGCGTGAACCTGTACCGGGACGGGCGCTTTACCTCCATTACGCAACGCCACGGGCTTCCGAGCGACATCGTGTTCCGGGTGCTCGAAGACGCTCTCGGCTACGTCTGGTTCAGCACCAACCAGGGGATTGCCCGGGCGCGCCGGACAGACCTCGAGGCCTTGGCGGCGGGGCGCGTCCAGCGCATTCAGTGGGCGCGATTTGGGATTGCCGACGGGATGAAGAGCCGCGAATGCAACGGCGGGCAGCCCGCCGGCTGGCGGGCCGCCGACGGACGCCTGTGGTTTGCCACCGTGCAAGGGCTTTCCGTGGTGGACCCGCGCAAGATCGTCCGCAATCCGCTCCCTCCTCCGGTGGTCATCGAGCAGGTCATCGCCAATGGCCGGAGCTATGAGCCGCAACCCGGTCTGGCCCTGCTCGCCGGCGCTTCGCGGCTGGAGTTCCGTTTTGCCGGGCTGAGTTACCCGGCGCCAAGGCAGGTCCGCTTCCGCCACCTGCTGGAAGGTTTCGACCGGGACTGGGTGGATGCCGGGACGCGTCGCGGCGCGGTGTACACCAATCTCCCGCCGGGACGGTACCGCTTCCGCGTCATTGCGGCGAATAACGATGGAGTGTGGAACAGAACCGGCGCCGCGCTCGACTTCCGGCTCCAGCCGTATTATTACCAGACCTGGTGGTTCTATGTTCTGTGCGGGCTGGCCGTGGTTGCCGCCGCGCACCGGGTCTTCGTCGCCCGGACCCGCGGCCTGAAACGGAGGAACGCGGAACTGGAGGCGCGGGTCGCCGAGCGCACCCGTTCGCTGGAAGAGGCCAGCCGCGCCAAGAGCGACTTCATGGCCACCATCAGCCACGAAATCCGCACCCCCATGAACGGCATCCTGGGCATGACCACGCTGGCGCTGGCGACCGACCTGGCGCCGCGGCAGCGCGAGTACCTGGAGATGGCCAAGACCTCGGCCGATTCCCTCCTGTCGCTGCTCAACGACGTGCTCGACTTCTCCAAAACCGAGGCCGAGCGCCTGGAGTTCGACCCCGTCGATTTCTCCCTTTGGGAGTGCGTCGCACAGACGGTCCGAACTATGGCCGTGCGGGCCGAACAGAAGCGCCTGGTGCTCGAAGCCGCCATCGATCCCGGCGTTCCGGACCACGTCCTGGGCGACAGCGCCCGCCTGCGCCAGATTCTGCTGAACCTGATCGGCAACGCGATCAAGTTCACCGAAAGCGGGCGGATCGACGTGACCGTCCGCCGGAATACCGAAGCGCCGGAACTGACGCTGGAATTCTCCGTGCGCGACACCGGCATCGGCATCCCCCCGGAACAGCAGAAGCTGGTCTTTGAGCCTTTCCGGCAGGCCGATCCGAGCACCACGCGAAAGTACGGCGGTACCGGCCTGGGCCTGGCGATTTGCACCCGCCTGGTGGCCCTGTTCCAGGGCCGGCTGTGGGTGGAGAGCGAGCCCGGAAAAGGCAGCGATTTCCGTTTTACCGCCCGCTTCCAGCCGGCCGGCGGTCCGCCGGCCGAAAGCCAGCCGAAACCCGAGGGGAGTCTCCTGCCGTCCGCGAAACTGCGGATTCTGGTGGCCGAGGATAACGTGATCAACCAGCGCCTGGCCGTGCGCCTGCTCGAGAACCAGGGCCACTATGTCCGCGTCGTCGCCAATGGGCGCGAAGCCGTGGATGCGGCCAGGGGTTCCTTCGACGTTATCCTGATGGACGTCCAGATGCCCGAGATGGACGGGTTGGAGGCCACCGCCGCTATCCGCAACTTCGAGCGCTCCAACGGGCGCCGGGTCCCCATCATCGCTTTGACGGCGCACGCCATGCACGGCGATCGCGAGAAGTTCCTCGCCGCGGGCATGGACGACTACGTGGCCAAGCCGATCCGCCCGGCCGAACTTCAGTCGGTGATCGAGGCGGTAACGAGCCGCTCGCGCCCGGCTGTCTGATAATGGGAAGCGTCTATGAGACGCCGGGATTTTCTTGCTTCCCTCGCCGCCGCGCCGCTGGCGCCGGGCGTCGAATTCGCCGCCGGGCCGGTCAATTCGGTGGTCCTCGGCGGCCAACTGACCCTGCTCACCCACTATCGCCGGGACGCTTTGCCGCCGGTGCGGGGTACGACCCTCGTCGGACCCAGGAGCGAACACAGTGAGACGTTCTGGCGCGGGTTTCAGGCCGCGCGCTTTCACGACTACGCGCAACAGTCCAGCCGCATCCCGGTCGAGCCGGTGCCCGTTGCGAAGCTCGTCGCGCCGGGCGAGCGCTTCACGCAAGGCGGCGTAAGCGTCGAGGTCGCGGCCACGCCCGGCTATGCGCGCGGCGCGGTTTCCTACCTGCTCGAGTCCGGCGGCCGGCGCCTGGCCGTCACCGGGGACCTGATCTACGGCGACGGGCAACTGCTCGATCTCTACAGCTTGCAGGATGCGATCCCGGAGGCCAAAGTCCGCGGTTACCACGGCTACGCGGCGCGCGCGGCGGATCTCGTCGCCAGTCTGCGCCGCATCGCCGCCTGGCGGCCGGACGTAATTCTGCCGGCGCGCGGCCCGGCCATCGAGCATCCGCTGGCTGCGATCGACAAGCTGATCCGGCGCATCGAAGACGTGTTCCGCGGCTACTATTCGGTCGACGCCCTGCGCTGGTACTGGGGTGACGACAACCTGCGCACGCGCGCGCGGCGGGTACTGGGCGAAGCGGTTCCGGAGTGGATGCCCATGGCCGAGACGGTGCGGGAAAAGCTTCCCGAGTGGCTGGTGGCGGTTCAGAACACGCGCGTCATCCTGTCGCGGACGGGCGCGGCCTTCCTGGTCGATTGCGGCTCGCGCAAGATCCTCGAACAGGTCCGCTCCCGGCGCGTGGAAGGAATGTGGATTACGCACTACCACGACGACCACACCGACTGCGCGCAGGCGGCGGCCGAGTCGTTTGGCTGCCCGGTGTACGCCTGCGGCCAGATGAAGGAGATTCTGGAAAACCCCGCCGCCTACCGCCTGCCGGCGCAGACAGCCAATCCGATCCGCAACGTGAAAGCCACCCGGCCGGGCGAGAAGCTCCGCTGGCACGAGTTTGAGTTCACCTTCTCCTACTTCCCCGGCCAGACCCTGTACCACGGCGGCCTGCACATCCGCCGCGACACGGGCGAAGAGATCTTCTTCCTCGGCGACTCGTTCACGCCCTCCGGTCTGGACGATTACTGCCTGCTGAATCGCAACCTCCTGCGCCGGGGCGCGGGATACCTCGAATGCCTGCGCGTGCTGCGCGAGGAACGGCCGGCGGCGCTGCTGGTCAACCAGCATGTGGCGCCCCTGTTCCGCTTCTCGCGCCAGCAGCTCGATTTCATGCAGGCGGCGCTGGAACGGCGCATGCGCACGTTCGCCGAGCTGTTTCCCTGGCCGGACATCAACTACGGGCTCGACGAGCAATGGGCGCGCTTTCATCCCTACGAACTGCGCGCGGGGCCGGCGCGGGTCGTAATCTGGAACCACTCGCCCCGCCGCGAGGAATACCGTATCACGCCGCGCGCCTGGGGCAAGACCTTGAAGACGTTGCGCCTCACGCTCGATCCCGGCCGCGAGGGCGCCGTCTCTTTCGCTCTGCAACCGCCGCCCGGCTTCGCCGGACTCGAGGTCGTCACCGCCGGTGTGGCCTTCGGACGCTGGGACCTGCGCCAGTGGTGCGAGGCGCTGGTCGACGTGCGATCTTGAAAGAGATGAGCGACGCGTGCCTGTTTGCCGCTATCGCCGACGACTACACGGGCGGCGCCGACCTGGCCGGCATGCTCTTCGAACAGGGCGTGCGCACGGCGCAGGTCTTCGGGCTGCAGAGCGAAGAGTTCTTCCGAGGCCTCGGAGGCCGCTGCCACGCGGTGGTGCTGTGCCTGAAATCGCGCTCGATTCCGGCCCGCGCCGCTTGCCGTTTGTCGCTGGAGGCTTATGAGCGGCTGCGCATCCTCGAGCCCGGACAGGTGCAGTTCAAGTACTGCTCCACGTTCGATTCCACCCCGGAAGGCAACATCGGCCCGGTGTGCGAAGCGCTCCTGGAGCGCATGGGCCAGGACTTCACCGTGGCCGTGCCGTCGCTGCCCGTGAACGGACGAACGCAGTACTTGGGGCGCCTCTTCGTGGGCGGGCAGTTGCTTTCCGAGACGCACATGCGCCACCACCCGGTGAATCCCATGACCGATTCGAACCTGGTGCGGCATCTTCAGACCCAGATGCGCAGCCGGGCGGGGCTCGTCGCGCTGGACGCGGTGCGGGCGGGTCCGGAGGCGGTGAAGGCCGAAATCGCCCGCCTGCGCGCCGCCGGTGTTGCCGTGGCCCTGGTGGATTGCGTCTCGGATGAGGACCTCGGGGTCATCGCCCGCGCCGTGGCCGGCCTGCCGCTGGTGACCGGCAGCAGCGGGCTGGGCATGAAGTTGCCCGCCGTCTGGCGCGAGCAGGGGCGATGGCAACCCGCCCCGGTCCGTCTGCCCCGCCTGCCCGTCTCGTCGCCGGGTGTGCTGGTTCTTTCGGGCAGTTGTTCGGCGGCGACGCTGGGGCAATTGGAAGCGCTGCGGGCCACCGGCTGCCCGTTCTTTCCAATGAATATCGAGCGACTGGAGGGCGAGGTCGACCGGCTGGTGAGCGCGGCCGCCGCGGCGCTGGCC